>DKSD01000025.1 GCA_002473165.1 Succinatimonas sp. UBA7265 | reverse complement strand
CTTTAAAGAGAAGCCTCCCCCCCCCGCACCCCCTTGTAAGAGAAAATTTGCGGTATAACAAAGACACCTTCACTTAGAGAATCACAGCTCTAAAATTACACCACTTCTACGCGCGCGATCGGATTAAAGTAACAAGCAGCGAGCGCTTGCAAAACGGCGAACATTTTAGTAAATTACGGCGCTGTTTGATTGTAACCGCTTTCTTTAACGGAGAACGATTAATTTATGGCCGCTACCACCATTTCCGTGGCAATAGACCACGATCTTAAAGAAGAGGCTTTAAAAGTCTTTGGCCGCCTGCACCTTTCCATGTCCGAGGCAGTGCGCATCTTCCTGCGCGCCTGCGCCGATCGCGAATGCCTGCCTTTTGAAAGGCGCCCTGAATACGAAGCGCAGGAAAAAAAGAGATCCGGTGAGAGCCGTGAGCCCTCAGCCAGCTACTGGTCAAAAATGATCCAGACCGCGAATGAAGAGGCTGAAGAGGAGAAACGAGATTGTATGCGCCGCCGCGCCTACTGGGCCGCGCGCTGAGTTTTTTTCCACTGTTCTCAAAGCCGTCCCTAAGTCAGTGGCGCAAGCAAGTATAATGAGGCTCAGCAAAATTAACGTTTTTTACTGAACCTTTAAAATGGATATCTCTTTAAAATCAGCATCTGAGATCGAAAAGATGCGCACAGCAGGCGCGCTGGCGGCCCAGGTCCTGGAGTACATCGAGCCTTTTGTCGTCCCCGGCGTCACGACCGAGGAACTTGACGATCGCATGAACGACTATATCGTCAACACCGAGCACGCCGTGTCCGCAGACTTAGGCTACGAGGGCTACCCCAAAGCCACGTGCATCAGCGTCAACGAGGTCGTGTGCCACGGCATCCCCGGCCCGCAGCATCTGCACACAGGCGACATCGTCAATATCGATGTCACCGTGCTCAAAGACCGCTACCACGGCGACACCTCAAAGATGTACATCGTAGGCGGCAAGACCTCGATCCGCAACGAGCAACTCGTCCGCTGCGCCCAGGAAGGCATGTACGCAGCCATCCGCACCGTGCGCCCCGGTGCCAACCTCACCGAGGTGGGCGAAGCCATCCAGAAGATCGCTGACAAATACCATTTCTCCATCGTGCGCGACTACTGCGGCCACGGGATCGGCACCGGCTTCCACGAGGATCCGCAAGTGCTCCACTACCGCAACAGCAACGATCTGCTGCTTGAGGAAGGCATGTGCTTTACCATAGAGCCCATGATCAACGCCGGCACCTGGAAGGTTAAGGTCAATAAAAAGAACGGCTGGGTCGTCACCACGGCCGATCACCAGCCCTCGGCCCAGTGGGAGCACACCCTGCTCGTGACTTCCGATGGCGTTGAAGTCCTCACGCTCCGCAAAGACGAGGATTTCCCGCGCGTGATCCATAACAGCTAAGCGAGATCCCTGTCCGGAAGGTCCTGGCATGTTTGAGACCATCTCAGTCCCCAGGCGCGTCATCGAAGGCGCCCCTGCCCTCGCGCACCCCTTTGATGAGCAGGGCGCCAGATTAACCGACGTCAAAGCGTGCCGCGAACTTATAAAGCGCTATCAGGCCTGGCTCTCAGAGCGCTTTGCCGAGGGTTATGCGGTCGGGCCGCTGCTGGATGCGCGCACCGCTTTTTTCGACTCGCTGCTCTCAAGGCTGTTTTTAAGCTTCGGCTTAGGCGCCGACGGCACGCTTGCCATGCTCGCCGTAGGCGGCTACGGCCGCGCCGAGATGTTCCCGGGATCAGACATCGACATATTGATCGTCTCCTCGGCCGAGCCCATTGAGGCCTCAACCCAGGAAAAGCTTGAATCGTTTATCTCATTCCTTTGGGACATTAAGCTTGATTTAGGCTCGTCGGTGCGCACCGTCAGTGACACGCTCATCGAGGCTCGCGGCGATATCACCGTGCGCACGAACCTTTTAGAGAACCACCTCATCGCAGGCTCCGGCGACGTCGCAGAGCTGCTGCTGCGCCGCATCACCCAGGACAACGCCTGGGACCCCGGGCGCTTCCTCGACGCCAAAGTCTCGGAGATGCGCGAACGCTACCACCAGTACAAGGACACCGTCTACTCCATAGAGCCTGACGTCAAGAACAACCCAGGCGGTCTGCGCGATCTGCAGGTCATGCAGTGGATAGCCGCGCTGCGCTTTGGCGCGCACGATCCTTCGCAGATGCTCCAGGCCGGACTCCTCACCGAGGACGAGTACAGCGAATTTATCGAGTGCCGCGCCTTCCTTTTTGAAGTGCGCTACGCGCTGCACCTGTGCGCCCGGGGCTCGAACCGCCTGACGCTCGACTCCCAGAAGTCGGCCGCAGCGCTCTTAGGCTACGGCTCGCAGGGCAACGCTCCGGTCGAGACCATGATGCGCGCCCTGTTTCGCACGTTCAGGCGCGTCCGCGAGCTCAATGAGATCGTAATCCAGCTGGAGACGATCTCCATCCGCGGCCGCCTTGACGGCGAGGACGAGCCGGTGTTTTTAAACTCGGTCTTCGTGCAGCGCGGCAAGTACATAGATGTGCTCGATCACGATCTCTTCTCAGACGATCCGGGCATGATCCTCGAGCTCTTTCGCGCCATCGCCTCGCGCCCGGCGATCAAGGCCATCCACGTCAACTGCCTCAAGGCCCTGCGCGACGCCCGCCGCGCCCTCACGTCCTATCTCATCGAGCTGCCGCAGTGCCGCGGGATCTTCAAAGCGGTGCTCACCGATCCCAAAGCCCAGGCCGTCGCGCTGCCTTTGATGCACGAGACTCGCGTGCTCAGCGCCTACATGCCGCAATGGGAGCGCATCGAAGGCCTGACGCAGTTTGACATGTTCCACATGTTCTCCGTGGACGAGCACACGATCCGCGTGCTCACAAACCTAGTGACGCTGCAGCAGCGCGATGAGCCGATCTACTCGGGCTTTGCCTCCGTGATCCGCAAGCTCACGGAGCCCGGACTGCTCCTGGTCGCCGCGTTCCTCCACGACATCGCCAAGGGCCACGGCGGGCACCACGCCGAGGAAGGCGCGAAGATCGCCTACAATTTCTGCCAGCTGCACTCTTTTGCGCCCTACCAGACCGAGCTCATCTGCTGGACGATTCGCAGCCACCTGCTGTTCTCGATCACGGCCACGCGCCGCGACATCTCCGATCCCGAGGTGATCTCCCGCTTTGCCGCGCAGCTGCGCGACGAAGAGCACCTCAACATGCTCTACTGCCTTACCGTAGCCGATGTGCAGGCGACGAACGAGCACGAGTGGAACTCGTGGAAGGATTCGATCTTCCGGCAGCTGTACCTCTCGGTGCGTCAGGTGCTGCGCGGCGGCAGGGACGGCGCCCTCGACGCCGGGCTCAAAGCCCAGGAGAACCAGCAGCTCATCATTGAGAGCTCGCCTGAGATCAAAAAGTCCGATCTGTTGCGTTACTTCGCGCTCTTCCCGACGTCGTACTTCATCCACTACCCGCCTGCGGAGATCCGCTGGCACGCCCGCAATATCGTGCGCTTTCCCAAAGGCGATCGCCCGCTCATCCTCTTTGCCCAGCTCGGACCTTTAGGCACGGAGCTTTTAGTCTGGTACCGCTCGACGTCGCCGACGTTTTTTGGGTCGATCACCGCGGCCATGGCTTTAAAGCATTTGAACGTTTTTAGTGCACAGGTCTTTTTAACGCACCATAATCACGTTTTATGCACCATAAAGTTTCAAACGCGCAAAAACCAGCCCTTGGACAGCGATCGACTGAATTCGCTGCGCAAGTCGATCCTCGCCCAACTTGAGGATGCGGGTAAAGACATTGAGTTAAAGCGGGATTCAGCCCATCTGTTCAAGGTGCCCACGCGCATCTCTTTCCTCACTGACGAGGGCTCCGGGCACACATCCTTTGAGGTCTCCACCCTTGACGGAGAGGGACTGCTCGCTAAGATCGGAATAATACTGGGCAGGTGCGGGTGTTTCATCAGCGCCGCCAGGATCAACACCACCGGCGAACGCGCTGACGATTTCTTTACCGTCACCGACGTCAACGGGATGCCGCTTGGCGACAGCAAAAAGGCGGAACTGTCGCAGGCGCTTCATGAAGCGCTGGATGAGAATTAAAAGGCCGCCGCAAGGAATAACGCAAAATGTCAGACTCAGATCTGCAGTCAGTAATCGAAAGCGCGTTTGAACAGCGCGATCACCTCTCCCCCGCCTCCGCTCCCGCCGAGATCAAGACGGCCGTCATGTCCGTGCTCGACGGTCTTGACAGCGGCAAACTGCGCGTTGCCGAGAAAAAGGACGGACAGTGGGTCACGAACCAGTGGATCAAGAAAGCGGTGCTGCTGTCGTTCAGGCTCCGCGGCATGGAACTGACTGAGGTCCCGGGCGGCGCTTACTATGACAAGGTGCCGCTTAAGTTCAAGGGTTACACCGCCGAGCGCTTTGAGCGCGAAGGTCTGCGCGTGTGCCCGGGCGCCGTCGTACGCCAGGGCGCCTACCTTGAGCCGGGCGCCGTGCTCATGCCCTCGTTCGTCAATATCGGCGCCCATGTGGGCTCCGGCACTATGGTGGACACCTGGGCGACCGTGGGCTCATGCGCCCAGGTCGGCCGCAACGTCCACATCGCAGGCGGCGCCGGCATCGGCGGCGTGCTCGAGCCGGTGCAGGCCGGCCCGACGATCGTGGAGGACAACTGCTTTATCGGCGCTCGCTCCGAAGTCGTCGAAGGCTGCATCGTCGGCGAAGGCTCCGTGATCTCCATGGGCGTGTTCTTAGGCAAGTCCACGCGCATCTATGACCGCACCACCGGTGAGATCTCCTACGGCTATGTGCCGCCGCACTCAGTGGTCGTGGCCGGCAACCTGCCATCAAAGGACGGCAAATACTCGCTGTACGCGGCGATCATCGTCAAGCACGTCGATGAGCGCACGCTCTCCAAGGTCGGCATCAACAGCCTGCTGCGCGAGGCTCAGGACGAAGTCCACGGCTAAGCTTTGGACCGGAAAAAGGGGAGCCGTGCGCTCCCCTTTTTGCTGCCGTAGCCCAGCCCCCGGTGATTTGCTTCTCAGCCGCGCTTAATCGACGTTCTCGAGCGTCTCGTCAGGCAGTTCCTCGTGATCGTAGCTGAGATTTAACAGCGCGTTCATTTGCTCCACGGCGGCCATGCCCTTTACCAGTTCGACTCTCCAGCGCGGGATCGTCCCGCTTTTTTCAAGATCCGCCGTATACCGGTCCAAAGCGTCAAAATAATCCTTCCACAGCTCCGAGAGCTTCCCCAGTTTCTGGGCGTCGTTAGGCGAGACCTTGGCGATGGAGTCCTGGCGGGTCTGCAGTTCCTGGGCGGCGCTTCTTGCAAAACGCGAGGCTTCATAGGAGCAGATGTCCGGATCGCGCGAGGCGATGCACTGGCGCATCAGGAAATAATCGCCAAAGCCGTAGATGCGGTAGAACGTCAAAAGCGGCAGCGTGAGCTTCGATCTGAACTCGGGCCCTGCGGCGTCATCGACGCTGTCGGTATAAAAGTCGGAATCCGTCCAGGCTTTGGCAAAGGCATCCCACTTGTCCGTAAGCTCAGAGAACAGCGGCGTGGCGAAACCGCCTGAGCTGAGATCGGCAAAGACACCGCGGATGCAGTCGGATGAGCCGTAGAAGTACTCGTTGCCGCCCTCGCCGTCAAAGAACGAGCACAGCGACTCCAGGCGCTCCTTCGTCGAGAGCTTGCCGCCGGTGCCCTGCACGAAAGCGTTCTTCTGCCTGAGCACCACGCCCTCAGGCTGTCCGGCCAGGTACCAGATCCTCAGCAGCATGCTGCGGTAGATGAGCGGCCTTAAAGCCTGCGCCTCTTTGGCCTGCGGAAGCGCCTGGGAGAAGTCGCGGTAAAATTCCGCCCATTCCTTTAAGGCTTCCTGGATGGTGTCAAGCGCTTTTAGCGATCCCTGGGCGCGCCTTGAGAGCACCGAGGTGTATTTAAGCTCCTCGAGCTCATAGCGGTTGTCGGTGTCATAGAGCACCGTCGTCGGATCGCCCTCGTACCTCAGAATATCGTAGTAGGACTGCGGGAACTGCTTAATGCGGCGATCGCCTGAGAGCGCGTAGAGCATAAGGTACCACTCGCGGGCGTCGGCCACAGTGCCGGGGCTCAGCGTTCCGCCCGGGATCAGCCCCACAGCCTCGTTCCACAGCTTTGTGTACTTCTCAAAGTGCGAGCCATTCTTGTTGAAAACGGCATCGAGGAAGGACAGCGGGCCGACGCCGTAGCGCTGATAGAAGCGGTCAAGCGCGAATTTGCAGGCCGCGTTCGGCACGAACGAGAAACGGCCGTTCTTAAACTGGGTGCACAGCGTGTCGAGATCGTCGCGCACCGGAGTCTTGGAAAAACCGCCGTTTGGCCAAAGGATCGAGGAGAGCAGCTGGCGATCGCAGGAGAAATCCTTGGTAAGGCACAGCGCCGTACACTCGGAGGCGACCTTGCGCATAATGAGATCAGAGCCGGTCATCGGCACGGAGAGCAGTTCCGGCAGGCCCAGAAAATCAGCGTCGGACTTGGAAAACTCGAACTCAAGCACCGGGCTGTCTTTGAGGCTGATGATGAGCTGCTGATCGATCTGGAACTCCAGGCTGTTGCCTGAGACCTCGGCATAGACGGTGGATTTTAAAGTGTCCGATTTCACGCCCACCTGGATGACCATGTCATTGTCACAGGTTTTGGGAAGCAGCAGCGTGAAGCGGTAGGAGTAGCCTGAATTGCGAGCGCAAAGCACGGTCTGCAGCTGGGTGTTGCGCTCGGTGTTTATAAAAGCCGAGACCTCGGATTCAGTATCTGAGTAGTTAAGCTCGCCTGCCTCCCACATCGTGGCGCAATATGTCTCTGAGCCTAACGCCAGAGCGGTTGCACAAACGAGCCCCCACAGCCTCAACATAACACCCAAAAAAGCCCTAATTTAATTATTTATAAGTTCTTTTTGCATTGCGTATCTTAATCAAAAAGCTTGTATGTATCACAGCCTTAACTGAATATATTTTGCACTGTGTTCATGCTCTTCGACAGGACTTAAGACCAGTACGCATCATGATTCCGGAGCAAACAGGTAAAAAAATCCCCGATCTTAAGACCGGGGATCATTTTTAAGCTTTCAGCTGTTAGCCGCCGAAGTTGTCGAAGAAGATCTGATCATCTTCAACACCCAGCGAATGCAGCATGTCGACAGCCGACTTAGTCATCATCGGAGGTCCGCACATGTAGTACTCGCAGTCCTCAGGGTTCTTGTGGGCCTTAAGGTACTGCTCGTAGAGCACGTTGGCAATAAATCCGGTCAGGCCGGTCCAGTTATCGCCGGGCTGCGGATCAGACAGAGCCAGGTGCCAGGTGAAGTTCGGATGCTCTTTGGCCAGCTGGTTGAAGTCGTCCACGTAGAAAGCCTCGCTCAGCGAGCGAGCGCCGTACCAGAACGAGATCTTGCGCTTGGAGTTCAGGCGCTTTAACTGGTCGAAGATGTGAGAGCGCATCGGGGCCATACCGGCGCCGCCGCCGATAAACACCATCTCGGCGTCGTCCTCTTTGGCGAAGAACTCGCCGAACGGGCCGGAAATCGTGACTTTGTCACCGGGCTTGAGGCTCCAGATGTAGGAGGACATGATCCCCGGAGGGGCTCCGACTGCCTTGAACGGAGGCGTAGCCAGACGCACGTTCAGCATGATCAGGCCTTTCTCGCCAGGATAGTTAGCCATGGAGTAAGCACGGATCGTCGGGTGATCAACCTTGGACACCAGTTTGTCGAAGCCGAAGTGCAGGAACGCGCCCTTGAACTGCGGCTCGATGTCGAAGTCCTTGTAGTACACAGTGTGCGCAGGTGCTTCGATCTGGATGTAGCCGCCGGCGCGGAACGGAACTTCCTCGCCGTCAGGAACCTTCAGGCGCAGCTCTTTAATGAAAGTGGCCACGTTGTGGTTGGAGATGACGGTGCATTCCCATTTCTTGACGCCGAAGACCGCAGCAGGCAGCTCGATCTCCATGTCGTTCTTGACGCTGACCTGGCAGGCCAGGCGCCAGCCTTCTTTGACCTGGCGCTTCGTGAAGTGCGAGTACTCTATGGGGAGCACGTTGCCGCCGCCGGAGCAGACTTTGACCTTGCACTGGCCGCAGGCGCCGCGGCCGCCGCAGGCTGAGGAGACGAACACGCCTTGGTCAGCCAGGGAGTTTAACAGTTTGCCGCCGGCCGGGACTTTCATCGCCAGCTTAGGATCGCCGTTCACCCCGATGGTGACATCGCCGGTGTTCACGAGAAACTTCTTGGCGATGACGATCAGAGCCACCAGAACGGCGATGATGAGGATGAACATCCCCACGCCCCATTCTATGGTGACCGCAGAAGTAATAGCTTCCATGTGTTTTCCTTATGCCCCCTTAAAGCTGGATGCCGGAGAAGGACATGAAGCCGATGGCCATCAGTCCTGCGGTAATGAAGGTTAAGGGCAGCCCGTGCAGGCCGGCAGGGGCGTCAGCGTATTTCAGCCTCTCGCGGATGGCGGCCAGGAGCACGATTGCCAGGGCCCAGGAGAAGCCTGAGCCAACGCCGTACACCACAGACTCTGCAAAGGTATAGTCGCGCTGCACCATGAAGGAGACACCGGCGAAAATAACGCAGTTGACGGTGATGAGCGGCAGGAAGATGCCCAGAGCCGAATACAGGGCCGGGAAGAACTTGTCCAGCACCATCTCGAGCACCTGCACCAGAGCGGCGATCACGCCGATGTAGGTGATGAAGCTCAGGAAGGAGAGGTCAAGGCCTTCGATGATCGCATCCGGCTTGAGGATGAAGGTGTTGATCAGGTTGTTCACCGGAACGGCGAGTACCTGCACCATGATTACGGCTGCGCCCAGGCCTGCGGCGGTGGTGACCTTCTTCGACACGGCGAGGAAGGTGCACATGCCCAGGAAGAAGGCCAGGGCCATGTTCTGGATGAAGACGCTCTCAATAAAGAGCGAAATATAGTGCTCCATTAGTAATCCTCCCTGTGGGTGTCATACTCGTTGGGCTCCTGGAGATCCTTGCGGAAAGTCTTCACGAGCCAGATGAGCGAACCCAGGATGAAGAACGCGCAGGGCGGCATCACGAGGAAGCCGCAGGGCACGTACCAGCCGCCGTTGTTGACGGTCTGCATCACCGAGAGCCCGAACCAGGTGCCGGATCCGAAGATCTCGCGGATCGTGCCGACGACGCACAGCACCAGCAGGTAGCCCAAGCCGTTGCCCAAACCGTCGCAGAACGACGGGAGCGGCGGGTACTTAAGGGCGAAGCCCTCGGTGCGGCCCATCACGATGCAGTTCGTGATGATCAGGCCGACGTACACGGACAGCTGCTTTGACAGGTCGAAGGCGAAGGCCCTTAAGATCTGGTCAACGATGATCACGAGCGAGGCGATGATCGTCATTTGGGCGATGATGCGGACGCTGCCGGGGATCAGCTTTCTGACACAGGAAACCGCGAGGTTCGAGAAGGCGGTCACGGCAGTAACCGAGACGCCCATGACGAAGGCGGTCTTCATGCTGGAGGTAACGGCCAGCGACGAGCAGATGCCCAGGACCTGGATCATCACCGGGTTGTTGGCGATGAGCGGCTCGAGGAAGCTCTCTTTAGCCGAAGGGACTTTTACAGCTTCAGTCATTTAATGATACCCCCCTCTCTGAGGTTCTTGAGGAAAGGCTGGTAAGCCTTGCCAAGCCAGTACTTCGCGAAGCCGTCAACACCGCGGCTCGTGAGGGTGGCGCCTGAGAGTGCGTCGACTTCGAAGTCCTTGCCCTGACCCTGGTGGTCGGCGTTCTTCTTGATGGTGAAGCCTTCCTTGCCCTGATCATTCATGATCTTCTTGTCAACCCACAGCGCCTGCCAGCGGGGATTCTCGATCTCGCCGCCCAGGCCCGGAGTCTCGCCGTGCTCATAGAACGTCACGCCTTTGATGGTGTTGCCGTCCTGAGGATCAACAGCCACATAGCCGTAAACGGTTGACCACAGGCCCTGGCCGTAGATCGGCAGGATCACGCGGATCACTTTGCCTGCATCGTCCTTTGAGTAGAAGACCGGCATGAGTTTGGCGCGGTTCTTGATGCCCGCAGTGTCATCGTCTTTGGCGATCGGCTCTGAGAGAGCCGGCTTCTTGGCGGCGGAGCGGAAATCATACTTGGAGACATCCTTGACCTGATCATCGGCGATGACGCCCTTGTCGACGTCGATCAGATGGAGGTCGATGTGCTTTTTGTAGGTCTCGGCGACACTGCCCTGGACCTCAAAACCCGACACCTTAAGGATGTTGATCTGGAGATCGTTGGCAATGGCCTGCGCCTTGTACGGATTGAGAGCCACCACTGCGCTGGAAACCAGCACGGAGCAGACTAAGCAGAATCCGATGATGATGACAAACGTACCGAGTACGGAGTCTTTATTCAGCTTTGACACGGATCTGTCTCCTCTTTATGTTGCGCTGGGTAGCCAGGTAGTCGAACAGCGGGGCCCAGCAGTTGGCGAACAGGATCGCCAGCATCATGCCCTCGGGATAGGCCGGGTTCACGACGCGGATGAGGATCACCATGGCGCCGATGAGCAGGCCGAAAGCCCACTTGCCGGCTGAGGTGAAGGCGCTGGAGACCGGATCGGTGGCCATGAACACGGTGCCGAAGGCGAAGCCGCCTAAGACGACGTGCCACTGGAACGGCATGGAAAACATCTCATTGGTGGCAGAGCCGATGAGGTTGAACAGGCCGGAGGTCAGGAACGCGCCAACGAGCACGCCCGCCATGATCTTCCAGGAAGCGATGCCGGTGACCAGGATGATGAAGGCGCCTACCAGGATCATCAGGGTGGAACCCTCGCCTAAAGATCCGGGGATGTTGCCTAAGAAAGCGTCCATCCAGGTGATGGAGTTGCCCGCGGCATCCTTTAAGGCCTCAAGGCCGCCTTCAGACCACTGTGCCAGCGGAGTGGCGCCGGAGAAGCCGTCGACCGGAACCCAGCAGTTCGTGCCGGAGATGTAGGCAGGGTACGCGAAGAACAGGAACGCGCGGCCGGCGAGGGCCGGGTTGATGAAGTTGCGGCCGGTGCCGCCGAACATCTCTTTGCCGATGAGCACGCCAAAGGTGATGCCTAAGGCAGCCTGCCACAGCGGCAGCGTCGGAGGGACGATGAGCGAGAAGAGGATCGACGTGACGAAGAAGCCTTCGTTAACCTCATGTTTGCGCACGATGCAGAACAGCACTTCCCAGAACGCGCCGACGGCAAAGACCACGATGTAGATGGGCAGGAAGTAAATCAGGCCCAGGAGCATCTTGGAGTAAATGCCGGCGTCAGTCCCCAGCGAGCCGCCTAAGAGTTGCAGCAGCGCATAGTGGTAGTCGGCGCTGAACAGCGCATAGGAAGCCGAGGCGATCGCAGCGCCGTCTTTCAGCGAGGCGATGGCCTGCACCGTCTGGTTGCCGACGTTGTACCAGCCCCAGAACATGGCAGGGAACACGGCCAGCCACACGATGATCATGATGCGCTTCATGTCGGTGAAGTCGCGGACATGGGTCCTGCCGGTCGTCACTCTCCCGCTGCTGTACAGGAAAGTGAACGTGCCTTCAAACAGAGGGTAGAACCATGAAAGCAGGCCGCCCTTTGTGAACAGCAGTGAATATTTCTTAAGGAAATTCAGTAACACTGATCAGCCCTCCACTTCGATCTTCGTTAAGCTTCTGCGAAGCAGCGGCCCGAAGTCGATCTTGCCCGGGCACACATAGGTGCACAGCGCAACGTCTTCCTCGGCGAGCTCAAGAATGCCCAGGAGCTTGGCCTGATCGGTATCGTTGATGTCGATGGCGCGCATCAGCATCGTGGCCTCAAAGTCGCCCGGCATGACCTTCTCATAGGTGCCGATCGGGAGGATCGGGCGCGGGCCGCCGTTCAAGGCGGTGTTGAAGGTGTAGGAAGACGGCTTGATGAAGCCGGAGAGGAACGCACGGGTCACGGAGTGGCGGTGCGCGCCAAGGCCCATCCAGTTCTTTAAGAAGAACTCATTGGCGTTGCCTTCCTCAAGGAAAGCGATGCCCAAATGGAAGCGCCCCAGGAAATTGAACGGAGCTGCGGACTTCACACCGTAAAGCACGGTGCCGGAGATCACACGCACGCCCTGCTTTGAAGGGGTGTATTCGCCTTTGACGAGTTCGTCGATGCAGGCACCCTGCACGGTGGAAATCAGGCGCGGGTTCTTGGCCAGCGGACCTCCTAAGGAGATCACGCGCTTGCTGTAGTACTCGCCTTCGGTGAACAGGTGGCCGATGGCGATCACGTCCTGGTAGCCGATATACCACACGGTCTTGGTCTCAGACACCGGATCCAGGTAGTGGATGTGGGTGCCGGCAAGTCCTGCAGGATGAGGTCCCTCAAAGGTCTCAACCTTGATGTTGGAAGCCTCGGCAGTCGGAATGTCACGAGCGTCTTTGCAGACGTAGACCGGCATCTCACCCAGGCGGCTGATGACCTTCAGGCCGTTGGCAAAAGCCTCGGCCTCGGAGTCGATGACGACTTTGGCGTCAGCTGCCAGCGGATTGGTGTCCATGGCGGTGACGAAGATCGAGTGCGGCAGCGTGCCGACTTTAGGGCTCTTGTCAAACGGGCGGGTGCGGAAAGCGGCCCACATGCCCGATTCGAGGAGCTCGTCAGCGACATCCTTGGATGAAAGCGACAGCAGCTCTCCGGCCGGAGTTTTCTTAAACTCTACGCTCTCACCGTCAGGATCCACTTGGATAACTAATGACTGGAACACGCGACGCAGCCCGCGGTTCACTGCCTTGACAGTGCCAGCGCACGGAGCTGTAAAGCGCACCCCAGGATTTTTCTTATCTTCAAAGAGGACCTGACCTTTCTTTACCTGCTGACCAGCCTCGACGGCCATAGACGGGCGCATCCCCTGGTAATCAGGGCCCAGCAGGGCTACCTGAGTTACCTTCGGACCTTCGCTTATGGTCTGTTGAGGCTTGCCACCGATAGGCAGATCCAATCCTTTTTTGATTTTGATCATAGGTGACGATTCCAACTTAAAACTGATCGGAGATAACAATAACTCCAATGATTACAAGGCAATCCTTCTTGTACATCGCTGCACAAGGCCATAAACTGGCGGCCTTGGGACACTCTTGCACGCGTGAAATTTTATCACAAACAGATCCCGCCCTGTGTTAAATGTCAGGCCCTCGCGCCGCGGTGTCCGGCATTGAAGGACAGCGGCGCCGCGCCGATTTCAAAAGCGGAAAATCAAGAGCGCAAGCGTTTACAAAAGCGGCGCGCGATTAAGGCCCCGCGATTTTGCCAAACACGCCGGTTCTTTTGCTAAGAGAGATCAGGAAAGGAATTCCAGGAGGGACGGCATGGCAGGAGAACCTGCGGCAAGGCTTAAACCGGCGGCCGGCACCGGGGACTTTGGCACGTTTGGAAAAGAGAGCCGGTATTACGCCGGCAAGGCGCGCTTTCTCAAGGCCGTCTTTGAAGACGGCGGCAATACATACCTGATCCTGCGCCCCGGGCGCTTTGGCAAGACGCTTATGATGAACACGCTGTGCAGGAAATTCAGGCGGATGCAGGAAAGCCCGGTGATCGCAGATGCGAACAAACAGGAGTTCTGCGATACGGCATCGCGTTCCATGACAGGGAATGCACGGTAATCTTAAAAAAGTTCGGCTAAGGCCACGGTCAGATATAACATCAGAGGCCGCCTGATGCTGGCGCCTTGCGGGTGCGCCACGGCGCGACTTTAAAGAGCAGCAGCATGCCCGGCACCGCCAGGGCAAAGCAGATGAAAAAGAAGTTCTCCCAGCCGCAGTAATCGGCGATGTAACCGGTGACCGCGTTGCAGAACGTGCGGGGCACGGCCGAGAGCGAGGTTAAAAGCGCAAACTGCGTGGCGGTGTAGCCGGGGTTGGTCACCGAGGCGATGTAGGAGACAAAGGCTGCGGTGCCCAGGCCCGCGCCTAAAGCCTCGGCGCCTACGGCAAACGAGAACAGCCACAGCGAGGGCGTGCCGCCCTGCCCTGCGTGCGCCAGCAAAGCAAAAGCGAGGATCGTTACCATCTGCCCGCCCCCGAAGATCCACAGCGCCTTGTTTATGCCCAGGCGCAACATCAGGATCCCGCCCAAAAGCCCGCCTGCGACCATGGACCACAGCCCGACGTTTTTAGCGATGATGCCTATGGTCATAAGATCGTAGCCTAAGTCTATATAGAAGGGCGTGGACAGCGCCGTGGCCATGGAGTCGCCGAGCTTATACAGGAACACGAAGGCCAGCACAAGCAGCGCGTGTGCGCCGCCGCGGCGCCTGATGAACTCGCGCCAAGGCTCGGTCACGGCCTGCTTTAGCGTGCGCGGGGCAGCGGCGCACCCGCGCTCTTTAAGGCTCAGCGTGATGAGGAACCCCGGCAGCAGGCACAGCGCCGTGGCGGCAAAGACAAGATCCCAGGAGAGCCACTGGGCGATGATGAGCGAGAGGCCGCCGGGCACCAGGCCTGAGATGCGGTAGGCATTTACAAACAGCGAGTTGCCCAGCCCCAGCTCATTGTCCGGCAGGACCTCGCGGCGGTAGGCGTCTATGGCGATGTCCTGCGTGGCCGAGGCGAAGGCGGTGAACAGCGCCAGCGCCCCCACGGCGTGCAGGTGATCTTTTGGGGAAAAGAGGCCCAAGGCGGCGATGCTGAGCATCAAAAGCAGCTGGGTGGCTATGATCCAGCCGCGGCGCCTGCCCAGGCGCCCTAGGCTGTAGCGGTCGAGCACCGGAGCCCAGAGGAATTTCCAGGTGTAGGGGATCATCAGAAGCGAGAACAGTCCGATGATCTTAAGATCAACCCCCTCTTTGCGCAGAAAGGCCGAGAGCAGGGTGATGAGCACATACAGCGGCATGCCCGAGGAGAAGCCCAGCACGATGCACGCGCCCATCCTCCCGGAGAAGACCGAGGCCCAGACCCCCTTCAAATTCAGTCCCTGAAATTCTCAAACTGCAGCGGCTGGCCGAAATTGCCTGCGCGGATCAGCGCGATCACGGCCTGCAGATCGTCGCGCTTCTTGCCGGTGACACGCACACTGTCGGCAAAGACCTTGGCGTCGACCTTGATCTTCGAGTCCTTGACAGCCTTGATGATCTTTTTGGCAAGCTCGCGGTCTATGCCCTGGGCAAACGTGACGGTCTGCAAAGAGCGCTTGCCCGAGCGCGTCATCTCCCCGAAGACGGCCGAGGAGGCCTCGATGCCGCGCTTGGCAAGCTTGCCGCGCAGGATCTCGTCCATCTGCTGGAGCTGGAAGTTCTCCGGGGCGTCAAGCTTCACGCTCAGATCTTCTTTAGAGAGCGTAAACGAGGACTCGGTGCCGCGAAAATCATAGCGGCCCTGGAGCTCGCGCGAGGCGTTGTCGACGGCGTTTTGCACTTCGTCTTTTTTGATCTTGGACACGATGTCAAATGAAGGCATCACTTGCTCCTGTTTTGGTGAAGGATCCTAGGTTTTGCCAGGCTGCCGCCTTCCGCCCTGGCAGATGGCAGCGCGCCTTTTAGACACTCGTCGATACGCGCGATCACGCCCGCGGCGTCAAGGCGCAGCTCTTTTAAGATCGCCTCGCGCGTGTCTTCCATGATAAAGCGGTCAGGCACGGCGGCGATCTCGACTCGACAGGAATAGCCCTGCTCCTCAAAATAGGCAGCGATCTCCTCGCCAAGCCCGCCTGAGCGCGCGCCGTCCTCGACGGTCATCAGCAGGGAGCAGCTCCTGCCAACGCGATCCAGGAAAGCGTAATCCAAGGGCTTGGCAAAGCGCATGTCTGCAAGCGTAAATCCGCGCTCGCGGCAGGGTTTTTCCAGATCGAGCGCCACCGGTCCGAACGCGGCGACGGCGACACCGCCGCCTTCGCACAGGATCCTGGCGCGCCCGACTTCCAGCGTCTCATCAATGCCGATCGGCACTCCGGAGCTGCGCCCGGCGCCGCGCGGATAGCGGACGACGCACGGGGATTTTAAAGCCCAGGCCGTGTTGAGCATGCGGTACTGTTCGTCAAGGCTTGAGGGCGTCATGACGATGATCCCGGGCACGGTGCGCAGGTATGCGAGATCGAACACGCCCTGGTGCGACGGCCCGTCAGGGCCCACGATCCCGCCGCGATCGACGGCGAGCACGATCGGCAGCTGCTGCAGAGCGAAATCATGGATCACGCCGTCATAGGCGCGCTGCAGGAACGTGCTGTACATAGAAACGACCGGGCGCATGCCGCCTGCGGCCAGCCCCGAGGCAAAGATCATGGCGTGCTGCTCGGCGATGCCGACGTCAAAGAACTGTTTGGGGAATTTCTCGGAGAACTCCTTCATGCCCGAGCCTTCGCGCATGGCCGGGGTGATCGCCATCAGGCGCGACTCGGAGGCGGCGCGATCGCACAGCCAGCGGCCAAAACCTGCGGAGAACGTTTTGGAGCTCTCGGGGTTTTCGCGAATGCCTAGGTCGGGATCGAAGACCGGCACGCCGTGGTAGCCTGTCGGATCCGCCTCGGCCGGAGCGTAGCCCTTGCCCTTTTTCGTATAGACATGCAGCAGCTGCAGCCCGCCGTAGGACTTGAGGTTGCGCAGCACGCCGATAAGGCTTAGCACGTCGTGACCGTCCACCGGGCCTGAGTAGTTGAAGCCAAGTTCCTCAAAGAGCGTGCCGGGCATCACCATGCCCTTGACGTGCTCCTGGGCGCGTACGGCGAGATCATGGATGGCTGGGAGGCGCTCCTTGAGCACCTGCACGCCGCCTTTCATGAATTTGACGTAATGGGGGTTCGTGAGGATGGTCGTAAGCCCGCGGGCGACGGCGCCGACATTGTGCGAGATGCTCATCTCGTTGTCGTTTAAGATCACAAGCAGATTGAGATCTTTAAGATCGCCGGCGTTGTTCATGGCCTCATAGGCCGCGCCCCCCGTAAGCGCTCCGTCGCCGATGACGGCGATGGTATTGCGCTTCTCGCCCAGATCGCGCGCGGCCACAGCAAGGCCCAAAGCCGAGCCAATCGAGGTGGAGGCGTGGCCGGTGCACAGCAGATCAAAGGGGGTCTCGCCGCGCCAGATAAAAGCGTGCAGGCCGTTTTTTTTGCGTATGGTCTTAAGCTCCTCGCGGTGGCCCGTGAGGATCTTGTGCGGGTAGGCCTGGTGGCCGACATCCCACACGAGGCGATCGCGCGGGGTGTCAAAGACGTAGTGCACAGCCACCGCAAGCTCCACAGTGGCAAGGCCCGAGGCGAGGTGGCCCGCCGTCTTGCTCACGGTGTCAATGAGGCAGGCGCGCAGTTCCTCGCACAAAAGCGGCAGCTCGCCCTCAGGCAGTTTTCTCAAATCCTCGGGGGAACTGATCGTGCTCAGGAGATCCCGCACCACAGTCTTCCCCTCGCCGCCTTGCTGCATGTTCAGTGATCCCTCTGCACGCAAAAGCTGGCAAACTGCCTGAGCACGGCGGTTTTTTCATCGGCAAAGTTTAGAGCGTCAAGCGCTGAGGCGGCATTCTCCGCCGCCTCCGCTGCCATGGCTTTGGCTTTGTCAA
Source organism: Succinatimonas sp. UBA7265 (assembly GCA_002473165.1). Lineage (GTDB taxonomy): Bacteria > Pseudomonadota > Gammaproteobacteria > Enterobacterales > Succinivibrionaceae > Succinivibrio. Next base: position 5,720 of record DKSD01000025.1, on the reverse strand, counting down.
GTCCGAGCAGCGCCGGATAGGTGTTCTTGCCGTTTAGCGCGTCTATGCCGGCGGTCTTGCCCAAAACCGCGGTCTCGCCGGTGACATCGAGCACATCATCCCAGATCTGGAAGGCCAGTCCCGCGTCCGCCCCGTAGCGGTCCAGGACCTCAAGCTCGGCAGCCGCTGCACTGTCCGAGGCCTGGGCCCCCAACTGCACGGCCGCGCGGATGAGCGCGCCCGTCTTGAGCGCGTGCAGATGGCGCAACTGTGAAAGCGTAAGGCGCTGATGCTCCGCGTCAAGATCCAAAGCCTGCCCGCCGCACATGCCGTTATAGCCTGCGGCTTTGGAGAGCACACGGGTTAAACGCGCGACCGCGGCGTCTGAAAGGCCTGAGCGCGGATCGGAGAGGAACTGGAAGGCTAAAGCCTGCAGGCTGTCGCCTGAAAGCAGCGCCCCGGCCTGGCCGAATTTTACGTGCACCGTGGGATGCCCGCGGCGCAGCGTGTCGTTGTCCATCTCCGGCATGTCATCGTGGATGAGCGAGTACGAGTGGATGCACTCTACGGCGGCGGCGGCATAGTCAAGCGCGCTCTCGGAAACGCCGTAAAGCGCCCCTGCAGCGTACACCAGCACCGGGCGGGCGCGCTTGCCGCCTAAGAGCAGCGCGTATTTCATGCTCTCGCAAAGCCCAGGGGCGTCCTCTGGGAGCTCATCGAGCTTTTCGCGCATAAAAGCGGTGACACGTTCAGCGTGCGAGGTGGCAAACGCTTTTAGCAAAGAGAGATCCTGTGTTTCCATGCGCAGCCTCAGAACGGCGTATCGTCGCCACCGTCATCGTCCTCAGGCGCCTTGTCAGGCTCTGCGGGCGCAGTGTCCAGCCCCATGGCAGCGCGCGCTTTGTCGCGCGCCAGCGTGATCTTCTGGGACATCTTGTCCAAAGCCTGCTTGCACGAAGACGCCAGCTCCATGCCCTGCTCATAAGCGCTGATGGCCTCGTCAAGGGGCAGCTGGCCGGCCTCGAGTTTCACCACAAGCGCTTCAAGCTCTTTTAAGCTCTTTTCAACGTTGACCGAGCCGTCTTTTTTAGAGGCCATCAGCCCTCCCTTGTCAGGAACGCAGTTGCGCGCCCAGCTCTGAATGCGCGGCGTCAACGATCTTCGAGGCCAGCGCGTCGACCTCGGCATCCTCGAGCGTGCGCTCGGGATCCTGGAAGATCACGCCCAGCGCCACGCTGCGGCGATCGCCTAATTTCTCATCCTCGAACACGTCGAAGATCACCGCATCCTGCAACAGTTTCCCGGCACTCTTGCGGATCAGCGCGGTCAGCGCGGCGGCGGTGACGTCCTTGCTTAGGACGAACGCGAAGTCGCGGCGCACGGACGGGAATTTCGACAGCGGCTTGAACACCGGCACGCGGCGCAGCGAGAGCGCCTCCCGCTCCAGTTCGAACACGCCGGCGCTGCCTTTAAGCCCCAGTTTTTTCTGAGCCAGAGGATGGAGCATGCCGACAAAGCCGACCTTGCGCCCAGCGAGATAGATGTCAGCGCCCTGCCCCGGGTGCAGCGCGCGCTCCGTCGTCTTGCGGAATTCAAACTCACCTGCGCGATCGGTGATGGCGATGAGCTTTTCCACATCGCCCTTCATGTCAAAGAAGTCGACGCTGCGCGCGCCCTGCCCCCAGTTCTCGCTGCCGTATTCGCCGACAGCCACGCCTGCCACCATGGGCTCCTGGCGCACACCGTTTTCCGCCTTGTCATCCATGATGTAACGCAGTCCCTGCTCAAAGAGGCGGATGCGCTTTTGCTGGCGGTTCTGGTTATATCTGGCAGCCTCGCACAGCGCGGCCAGCAGCGTGGTGCGCATGGCCGAGAGCTCCGGGGAGATCGGGGTGGTGAGCATCAGCGGCTTGATGTCATTGAAGACCTTAAGCCAGTCAGGGTGGGTGAACGAGTAGGTGATGGCTTCGTTGTAACCGGAGCTCACGAGCGCGTCCTTGATCAGGCGGTCATCGACGTCTTCCTCGCGCAGGGCCTTCATGTCAAGCGAGCTAACCTGCGTCGTGCTCGGAATGCTGTCATAGCCGTAGATGCGAGCGACTTCCTCTATGAGATCCTCTTCGATACTGATGTCATAGCGGAAAGAAGGCGACACGCACTCCACGCCTTCCGCGGTATCTTTGGGCGAAAGCTCCAGTGAATCCAGGATGGAGAACACGGTCTTAGGATCGATGCGCTCGCCTAAGACTTTTTCAAGCTTGGAATAGCGCAGCAGGATCGGCGCGTGTCTGGGCAGGAACTCTGCGCTCACGGCCTCGTTGACCGGGCCGGCTTTGCCGCCTGCGATCTCAAAGAGCAGCGCCGTGGCGCGCTCAAGTGCGCGGCGCTGGCCCTCGTGATCGACGCCGCGTTCAAAGCGGCGGGCGGCCTCAGTGTCCAGGCCGTACTCGCGGGCATGGCCTTTGATGGCGTCAGGGCTGAAGAAAGCCGACTCCAGCAGCACGTCCGTTGTCGCCTCGCTGATCCCGGATTTCTCGCCCCCGAAGATGCCGGCCAGAGCCGCCGGGCCCTCAGCGTCGGCTATGACCAGGGTGTCAGGCTTTAAGCTGAGCTCCTCGCCTGAGAGCACGCGCAGCTTCTCGCCTGGGCGGGCGCGGCGCACAACGATCCGATCTTTCAGCCTGCCGAGATCAAAAGAATGCAGCGGCTGGCTGTACTCAAGCATGACGTAGTTCGTGACGTCCACGATCGGGGAGATCGGGCGGATCCCCAGGCGGCGCAGGCGCTCGGTCATCCACAGCGGGCTTTTGGCTTTTTGGTTGACCCCGCGGATCACGCGGCACAGATAGCGCGGGCAGGCCGCTTTGTCTTCAACCTCAACCGGGAAGGTGTCGGCGATGGCGGCCGGGACTTCCCTGACCTCAGGGTATTTGAGCTTCTGCCCCGTCAGCACGGCCACCTCGCGGGCGATGCCCGTGATGCCCAGGCAGTCGGCGCGGTTCGTGGTCAGATCGATATCGACGACGGTGTCGTCAAGGTGCAGGTAATCATGCACGTCCTGCCCCACCGGAGCGTCCTCAGGCAGTTCGATGATGCCGCTAGATTCTTCGGCCATGCCCAGTTCCTTGTAAGAACAGAGCATGCCGCAGGAATCGACGCCGCGCAGTTTTGCGTCCTTGATCTTAAGATCACCCACCTGCGCGCCTAAAAGCGCGCAGCAGACCTTGAGGCCGGCCCTGACATTCGGGGCGCCGCAGACTATCTGCAGTTCTTCGCCGGTGCCGGCATCCACCTTCGTCACATGCATGTGATCAGAATCCGGGTGCGGCCAGCAGTCGAGCACTTTGGCCACGACGACTTTGGAGAAGTTGCCGCAGGGGGCGGAGGCGTTGTCCACTTCCAGGCCCGCCATAGTGATTTTGTCGCACAGCTCCTGTGCGCTCAGTCTATTGGGTACCAGCTCATCGACCCATTTCTTATTGAACAGCATCTTTTATCTTCCGTATCAAATCCAAGGCACATCAGGCGAACTGCTTTAAGAAGCGCAGATCGTTCTCGAAGAACGCGCGCAGATCGTTTACGCCGTAGCGCAGCATGGTCAGGCGTTCTATGCCCATGCCAAAGGCGTAGCCGGTGTACCTGTCGGTGTCGATGCCCAAGTTGCGCAGCACGTTGGGGTGCACCATGCCGCAGCCTAGGACCTCAAGCCACTTGCCGCCTTTGCGCCTTAAGTCCGCCTCAGCCGAAGGTTCGGTGAACGGGAAGTAGGAGGGGCGGAAGCGCACCTCGAGTTCTTCTTCAAAGAAATTCAGCAGGAAGGTGTGCAGCACGCCTTTCAGATCGGCAAACGAGACCTTTTCATCGACCACCAGCCCTTCGACCTGATGGAACATCGGGGTATGGGTCATATCGTAGTCGTTGCGGTACACGCGCCCCGGGGCGATCATGCGGATAGGCGGCTTCTGACGCTCCATCACGCGGATCTGCACCGAGGAAGTCTGCGAGCGCAGCAGCAGCCCGTTTTCCACCATGAACGTGTCATGTGAGGCGCGGGCGGGATGGTTGGGCGGCAGGTTTAAGGCGTCGAAGTTGTGGTAGTCGTCCTCGATCTCCGGGCCGCCGACCACATCAAAGCCCATGGAGCCAAAGAGTTCTTTGATCCTCTGCACCGTGCGGGAAACCGGGTGCAGCGAGCCGTTTTCGCTGCGCCTGCCCGGCAGCGTGATGTCCACGGTCTCGGAGCTGAGCTTCTTTTCAAGCTCTTCCCGCTCCAGCGCCTCGCGGCGCTGCTCGACTGCGGCGATCACGGCCTGTTTGGCCTCATTGATCACGGCGCCGCGCTGCGGACGCTCTTCCTTGGAGAGTTTGCCCAGCTCGCGCATAAAGGCGGCAAACACGCCTTTTTTCCCCAGATAATCAACTCTGACTGCGTCAAGAGCCTGCATGTCAGCTGCGGCGTTTGCCGCTTCCGTGCCTTTGACTTTGGCTTCTTCTAAAGTATCCATCTTTGCTTTGTTACCGGTATGGGTGCATGCGGAAGGTTCTGCGGCCTTCCTTCGCTTGATACATCGTTATGCGATCCTGCCATTATCGCCGTTTTGCCGCTAAAAATAAAATTTTGCCGGCCGCGGCGGCAGCGGCGCAATTCAGGATCGCCCAAGTCTGCAAAATCATCGTCTCATACCTGCACAAAGCGCAGTATAAGATCTGCAAAATCTTCACATCGACAATTTTTTCAGTAACATAAGACAATATCTAATTCTTTATTTGCTTTTTGCTTGGTATTTTGCTAATTTTTATACGTTTAAATAAAAATCCAACTGTCTTACAACATTTAGCAGGATTCGCTTAAGGAGCTTTTTCACCATGAATCCGCCAAAATTAACCGGTTCCGGTTTATCGCCTCTGGCAAACACGCCGGTGCTGTCGCTTGAAGACACCGTCAGCTGGTACGAGTCGGAAAAATCGCACTGCCGGAGCTTCTTTGATCTGCCAAAAACGCTGCAGCAGCTGCTCGAGCATTTCTTTTCCGAGCAGTTCATCCGCTGGCACGGCGCAAGCATCATGATGGACGAGGCGTTCAAGGCTTTTGTCCGTGAAAACGTGCCGCTTATGACCGAGTTCGCCCGGCTCGTCACTGATGACCCGGAACTGGAGCTTGATGAGAAACGCGCCGGGCAGACCGAGAAAACCGTTAATCTTGTGGCGTCGGGCAAAACCATCCGCCTGGACAGCATCGTGCACTGCAAACACCGTCACATGCTGAACTTCGAGTACCAAAGCAGACTGCCTGATGTAAAAAAACCTGAAAACGGCAGCAGCCCTGAAACGATCCAAAGGCGCAAGGCGGAAGAACTTAAGGGACGGGCGCTTGCGTACAGCATCATGAACAGCATGTCGGAGATGCATGAAGGAACACCATACCGGGAAACGCCGGTCACGGACGTGTTCTTCATATGCAGGTTCGATCCTTTCGGCGAAAACCGCTGGCTGTATACCAGCGGCAGGACCGAAGACTGGACAGGCTTGAGCTACTACGCGTCGCCGCGGCTCTATTTTTTGAACCTGCGCGCCTGGAATAACCCGGACATTCCGCCGCGGCTGCGAGCCGTCTGCCACTATTTATGGCCTTTCGCTATTTAGTGTGGGTTAGGTATTTTGCCTGACCCTTTTCTTTCCCTTTTTAGACTTCAGTGACCACTTCCCTCAGAGGCAGTTTTCCGCACACCAAGAAAATCATG
>DKSD01000005.1 GCA_002473165.1 Succinatimonas sp. UBA7265 | reverse complement strand
GGCCTTAAGGTAATGGGCATGAAATAAAAAAGTTCTTTTCGAGATACGACCAATAGCCGTAATACTTCGAATCAGTAAAATCAAACGTATCTTGAAGATAAACAGCTAAGCCCGTAACACTGACGTAGTAAGTACCGTCTTTGTTTTTTGACACCGTGCCTTTAGGTAAAGCTCTGAGCTCAAACGAGCCTAAGCCTGCCATCAAACCGTTTTTTGCAAGCTCGTCAAAGTTTCTCCCTACGTTTCTTGAATTTATATAAAGCTTTTCCATGAAGTCGTATTGGTTGACGGGCTTTTCTCCGTCTACGGTAAGGCCGGGATTGTATTTTGTAAAGTCGAATGCAACATCCTCGCCGACCGCATCAGGAAGCAAATTTGTCTGTTTTAGCCGTTTTAAAAGTAATTTTTGACCTGCTTCTGAGAGAGCGTTTATCACCAAATCCTGATATGCATTTTCGGTCAGCTCATACTTTCTGGCCCAGTCCAAATCTATCAGGTAGGGTTCTTCTTTGATATCAGCCGATGCAGCGTCTCCGGCAAACCATCTCCTGAACTGAGCACTCAGATAAAGAAAGCCTTGCTTGTCAGCCGATCCTTCAGAAAAATCGCGATTCGCGATTGCATCTGAAATTTCAGCAAGGAGTAAAGCAAGTTTATTTTTCTCGTACTCAGTGTTGCGTTCAATGCATTCAAGCATTTGAGAGCCTGAGATGTCAGGATTGCTCAAAAGCTGGTTGTTCATGCGCTGCTTGTATTCAATGACGCTCAGCAAACTGGATGAAACGGCGCTGAATCCATTATTTGATGCTGTCTCCATGCCCCCGCCATCGCCGACAATAACATTGTCTGAGCCTTCGGCAACCGTGCTGCCACAGGATACTGAGTCACCCACGCGAGCGGCGGGTTTGTCATTGATGAAAACGTGCGGAGCGCCTGACGAAATGTTTCCAACGTGGGAAGGGTGATCCTTACATCCGTGGGGCGCATAAGCGTCGCCGACACGCCCGGCGGGCTTGCCGTTGATATAAACGTTAGACGATCCGCTTGCAAGCGTTGCCGGAGGGCAGGCATCATGTCCGCTGTTTGCGTCACTTAAACGAGTAGCGGCTGGCATGTTAACCTCTAATTGGCTTTAACGGACGCGCCCGTGAGAGCAACCGTGCCGCCAGCCTTGATATCTATGTTGCCGGAGGCATTAAGCAGAATATTGCCCCTGGTTACGATGTTGACTGCTTTCGGAGTGTTTATGTTTACACAGTCCCGGTCAACGTGAACCTGAGTGTCGCCGTCAACGAGATCAAGCTCATGGCTTGACCTGTTGTAGGTAACCGAAGTGTCATCGGCAAACAGCACCCGGCGTTCATCTTGCGAATTCGTTGGCGGAACATTCGGCTCAGCGTAAAATGCGCCGATGATAAAACCGTCCTCAGGGCCGTCAGGCAGAAAGATGCACAGCACGCTCTCGCCAACGTCATACATCTGAGCGTCAGCGTTGTTCAAAGCGTTGCGCTCAAGGATCGGCAGTTCATACGATCCGGTGCGGCATTCAGGGAACGCTACGCGGCAGGTGTGCTTTTCCGGGTTCGTAGATGAAATAACGCCCACGCGAATGATGCATGACAGCTGGCTAGCGAGATCTTCGTCCATCAGTATTTCTCCTGGCACTTGCGAACGTTCAGCCCTGTGGTGTAGCCGGAACCGCCCACGGAATGGGTGGCGCTTTCTATGAGGAAGCGCCCGTCAAACGAGCCAAAGCCGCTGAGTTCTATGACCGAGCCTGCCGTCAGCGTCGGATCGCCTATGACCGAGATGTTGCCGGTCACGGCATGCAGGTTGAGCTCTCTGAGCTTCGCTTTGGCGATCTGTTCAGCCTGAGCCTTGGAGTTGACGCGCTTCTTCATGACAAACACCTGGGCGCTGTCATCGATGGAGTCGTCGATGTAGGTGTAGTCGGTGTATTCGACCGTGGTTTTGACGGCGCCTTTCTTGGGCTCGGCTTTGGCTGAGCCTTTGCCAGAAGACTTGCCGTAGTATTGCGCCACATAATCTTTGGTGTCCTCGGATGAAGCCTCGGACGCTGAATTTCGGGTTGCCGATGTATGACGTACATTGCGCCACTGCACGGTCACGGCCTTGTAGCGCTGATCCTGCTGCGTCTCAAAGCTCCACGAAAGCACCGTTGAACCTGATTCGGTCAGCGTCGCCTTGGCCTCGGAGGCCTCAAGCGCCTTCTGATCGTACATAACGAGCTTGCCGTCAAAGATCTTGACGGTGATCGCGTAATCCTTGGAAATCCTCGCGAGGAACTCGAGATCCGTTTCCTTGTTCTGGCTGACGCGGTCAAACTCGGGATCATCTTCGGCTGTGTAGCTGAACTCAAGTCCGTTGTCCGCGGCGATGCGGTCGCCTATGGCTTTAAGCGTGGTGCTTTCAAAGGCGCGCTCTTTCTGCGTGCGCCTTACGGTGTTGTCGAGCGGAATGTTTACCGCTTCAATCGTAAAGGTGCGCGGCCTGCCTGAAATGCTCAGGCGGTCGATCATCATCTTGCCGGTAGTGACCGAGCGGCCGTCCTTGGTGCCTATGGTCACCGCCACGGTGTCGCCGCGCTCAGGATCCCAGGCAAGCGCCCATTTGGCCGATGCGTCCTGGAATTGAAGCGAAAGGCTGTCAGCCTCATCGCCGACTTTGTCGGTGTAGCTCAGCGACAGCAGATCAGCGGCAACGTCGGTGCTGATGTCGGCGCTCTTGCCGGTCTTTGCGGTGTAGATGACTTTGAGGGAGGTGCGCAGCGGCACGCTCTCAACGGTTAACAGTCCCATGCTTATCTCCAAGGAGCTGTCTCAGCCGCCTGTGTTTCGGTTTTCTCTTCGGTGATCTCAGGCAGCCTCAGCGTCACCCCTGAGGGGAACACGGTGATCTTGCGCTGATCCCAGTTCGCGCCGATGAGCGCGTCCATGTAGAGCTCTGAGCCCAGCTGCTTCTTTGCGATGGTGTCCCACACATCGCCCTGCGAGGTGACGTAAGTTTGATCAGACATAAGCCTTGCCTTTGCCGTAAGTCCAGCGGTTTTTCTGTGCGAAATAGCGCTCAATTTCCTGTTGCATGAGCTGAGATGCGTCAGCCAAAGCCGAACGCACCTGATCCGCGCCCTGCGCGCCGCCCTGGACGGTCACGTTCGGGGCAAAGTTCAGCGTTACCGTCGAGCCGCCGGATGAACCCGGGTCGCCGACGATGTTCATGAGCTCGCTGAGCTTTGGCAGCGGCATCACCGCCTCGGGATCCCTGCCTTCGCCCACCATGGCCAGCGTCGGGCTGCTGATGATGCCGCCTTTGGCAAGCTGGGGGATCTCAGGAATGTTGAAGCCGATATGGCCGCCGCCGAGCGCAGCAGGAAGATCAACGCCAAAGCTGTTGAGCGCGCCGATAGCCTTGTTGATAAGACCGATGACCGCATTGATCGGGGCTTTGGCAACGTCCTTGAGCGTGCCGAAGATGCTCCCGAACACGTCCGTGACTTTCTGCCAGGCGCTCGACCACAGCGAGCTGAACGTGTCCGTCACGTACTTGAGCATGTCGGAAAACGTGGTTTTGACGCTCTCCCACACGCCCGTGACGGTGTCCCACACGGAGTCCATGGCGTTGGAAACGGAGGTTTTGACGTTTTCCCACACGTCCTTTATGGTGTTCCAGACATTTGTCATCATCTGAGACGTGGCTATGGCATTGGCCGTGACTTTGGCCTTGGCCGATTCCCACGCCTCTGAGATGGCGTCGCCTATGCCCGAGAAGATCTCTTTTACCGAATCCCAAAGCCCGGTGAACGTCTCCTTGACGCTCTCCCACATCTCGGAGCATTTGGCCTTGACGTCATCCCAGTGCTTGTACAGGGCAATGCCTGCCATGATCAGCAGGCCGATAAGCGTGATGATGAGGAAGATCGGGTTGAGGTTCATCACCAGGTTGAGCGCCGCCATGGCGATCTTCATGACGCCCATGACCACGGCGCAGGCTTTGGACGCCACTGTGTAGGCAATGGTGCCGATCTTGAGCTTCTTCAAAGCGCCCGCAATGGCGAGCACATTCTTGCCGAAGCCGCCGAAGATGTACATGGCGCCGCCCACGGCAATGTTCACCGCGCCCACAGCGCCCAGAAGGCCGCCTAAAACCGCCACCGTGGTTCCGATCACCGCAGCGAGCGTCTGATGCTCCTGGATGAAGTTGCCGACTGTCGTGACAGCGGTCGAGAGTGCCTGCGTGATGGTGCGCAGGGCAGGCTCCATGCCCTTGAAGATCCCGATCTTCGCAAAGTCAATGGCAGAACCCAGCGACTTGAAGTCGCCTGCAAGGTTGTCGTTGTTCTGCGCGGCCATTCTCGCGGCCGTGCCCTGCCTGCCCATCTCCTTTTCAAGATCCGGGATGGTGCCGTCGGCCATGCCTTTCATCAGGGCGTCGGCTGCGGCGAACGCGCGGTTGCCGAAGATCTGTTTGAGCGCCTGCGCGCGCTGCGCCGCGCCCAGCCCCGCCGTGGCCTTGGAAAGCTCTCCAAGCAGCTGCTCGACGGTCTTCTGCTTGCCTGCGGCGTCAACGGCCTTGATCCCCATCTGGGTGAGCGCTTTTGCCTGGGCGTTCGTGGGGGCGAGCAGGGCGGACATCGCCAGCTGCATCTGCTCCACCGGGACGTTAGCCCGGGTGAGCGTCGAGGCCAGCGCGGCCGTCTGCTTGAAGTCAAGCCCGAGGGACTGCGCCACCGGGCCTACAGACGCAAGCGTGTCGCCCAGGGATGCCATGTCCGTGCCGGATTTGCGGGACGCCGCGGCGAGGATGTCGCCTGCTTTGCCCACATCGTCCAGGGACATGCCGTAGGCTTTGACGAGTTTGGTCGTCATTTCGGCGGCCTGACCCACGTCATCTATGCCTGCGGCTTCGGAAACCGCCGCGATCTGCGGCATGGCCTTGACTATCTGGGCGTAGGTCGCGCCCTGCTTTGCCATGTAGTTGATGCCGGCGGCGGCCTGATCCGCGCTCAGCGTGGTGTCGCGCCCGATCTTCACGGCGAGATCGTCAAGCGCCTGGAGCTGTTTGGGATCAAAGTCGCTGTTCGCAGCCACCTGCGACATCTGCGCCTGCAAGTTCATGCCCGGCGCAAGCGTGCCCTGCACGCCCTTGAGCATGCCGTAGGCCGCGGCCATCTGGCCTGCGCCCGCCATGGCACGGTCGCGCCCGGCGCTCTGGATGTTGCCAAAGCGCTGTTTGGCGTTCTCAAAGCGCTGGGCTTTGGCCGCTTTCTCAGCGGCGGCGGTCAGCTCTTTGTAGCGGGCGGTCATCTGCTTGAGAGACTGGCCGTTCGCGCCGTTTGCCGCCTTGACCTGATCGAGCTTGGCTTTCTGCGCGCTGTAGGCCGCCGACGCGGCTTTGACCGCGGCTTGCGCCCGGGCATACTCAGCCCTCAGCGCCGCCGACGGCTGTTTTGCCGCCGCCATCTGCCTTGCCAGCGCCGCCACTTTCTGCTGCGCGGCAATGAAAGCCTGATTGGCCGCCTGCACCGAGCGAGTCTGATTCATCACGCGGTCTAACGCGAGCTTCTGTTTTGAAGCCTCGTTTACCGCCTTCTGATAACCCGCCACGGTGCGCTTAGCCTGCCCGAACGCGCCGCCGAACGACGCGTCAAGCTTGGCAGAAAGCGCCACCGCCATCTCGTAGAGCTTGCTCATCAGCGTCTCCCCGGGCGCGCCTGGTGCCGTTTAATCTCTTTGGCTTCCTCCTGTTTGAGGTAAGCCAGATCGCCCGTCAGCTCGCAGACGTAGATCAGCGGCTGGGCGAACAGTTCGAAATAGGAAGCCCCCATGGCGGGGGCTATTGCCATGCATAAACGCCTGAGATCGGTTTCTATGCCTTGAAGGTCGCGGCCGTAGGCGAAACCGACTGCAAGAAAAAAGTCTCAAGCCGTCCCATAACGGTCATGTAATCCTGCACCGGCATGGCCGAGAAGAAATCCTCGCGCCTGCCGCTGACACGCATGGCCGCAAACTCGATGAAGTCATCGTCAAGCGCAAGGCTCAGGCTCACCTGGCCGAACGTCTGGCCGTTCTTCATGAGCTGGACGTAATCGCGGCGCAGCTTGCGGAAGTCCGCGCCGGACATGTTCAGAATGGAAAGATCCACAAAGGCGACTTCCTCGCCCTCGTACTTAAACGGGATCGGAAGCGCCACGCGCTCAACACCCGCGGCAGGGGCAGGGGCGGCCTGCACCGCCCCCTGTACCGCCGGAACTGTTTTCTTTTCAGCCATCGGTTACATGCCCATGTTCTTGCGCACGTCGGCGAGGTAATCCTTGCCGTTGACGTTGCAGATGAAGTTGAGTTTGTCGACCTCGATGACCTCTTTGTCATCTTCCCAGATCTTGATGTAGGTCAGCTCAAGCTCCGTGGTGGTGTCGGTCGAAGCCGCGGGCTCAAGCGAGCCCAGCCCCACGGTGTGAGGCAGGTACCTGACCACGATCTTAAGGGGCTTGGCCACGGCGTGGCTGTTGGAGGTGTCGACGGCCTGCTGCGAGCTCATCAGCGTGAGCGTGCCGCCCTCGGTGCTTAACAGCGCGAGAGAAGCCTGCAACACGGAACGCCAGTGAAGCGTGAGCTGCATGCTCTGGATGTGCCCCATGACAGGGGTGTCGATCTCGCCTGAGATGCCGGCGCCCGAGAGCGTGTCCGTCATGTAGGCGATATCAGGGAGATCCACGGTGGCAATGCCCAAAAGGGCGTTGCCGTCGTTGTAGACCCGGTAGTTTTGCGTTTTGTCAAATACGTAATTAGCCATGGTGCGCCTCGTTATTCAAAGAGGGTGGAGTAGTAGGAGGTGTCGATCTCAAAATCGAACTCCATGTCGCGGGCAGGCGAAGGCGGGGTCATGAAGAACTTAAAGTGCATGATGCCGTCCATCAGCTCCGTGGTGGTGTTGTCATCCTCGCGGAACTCAAGCTTGCCGCCTAAGAGCTGCTCGCGGGACACCAGGCCGTTGATCCACACGTTGAGCGAATCGACCACGGTGTGAACCAGGCGGCGGTTCATCGGCTTGTCGACCTTCTGCCATGCCGTCAGGGTCACGGTGTTCTCGACCCAGTAGAACATGCGCTTGACCGGGATGAAGCTGTCTTTGGGATCAGTGTTGCCCGGATAGCTTGCAGTGCGGTTGCCCCAGATAACCCACCCTGAGGTGAAGTTCAGGCAGGTGACCACGCCCTGGCCGTTAAGGTAGTTGGCTTCCTCGTTGCCGATCACGATCTCGCCGCCGTCATCGTCGCACAGCCCGGTGATCGGGGCGGCGTTGTTGGAGGGCGAGCAATACGGCACATTGCCGTTGGCGTTGTCGGTGGTGCCGATCACGCCCGCGAGAATGGTCGAGAGGCTGTAGACGGTCTCAGCGTTGCGCACCTTAGGCCAGCAGACAACCTGCTGGGCGTTGGTAACGCTGTTCTGGTTCTTCCACTCGGTGATGTTGCTGTAGGTCTTGGTCGTGCCGGTCACAGGGGCGTCGCACAGGGCAAGCGCGTTGAAGTGGCCGTTGATGTTCACGGCTTTGGCGGCCATGATGCTGGCAACCTCGGGATCGGTGCTGAAGCCCGGGGCGAGGATCAGCGTCGGAATGACGCGGAACTTCGGATAAACGTCGGAGATCAGCTCAAGGCCTTTCTTCTTGCCGGTGGCAGCATCAATGCCGCCGATGATGTCAGCCTTGCTCACGGCAGTCGGATCGATCTTGAAGCCGGTGGCAATGGTCAGATCACCGTCTGAAATCTTGGAGCCGATGACGTTCACCACGAGGTAGCCGTCATCGTCAAAGGCGGTCTCATAATCCGTGCCATCGGTGTAGGCAACGCCCTCGGCGTTGGTCAGCGACAGAGTGGAAGGGAGCACGCCCAGCTCTGCGATAGTGCCGGTGCCTTTGGCGATCGTCACGGTCTTGGTATCGAGGGCGGTGCGGTGCTTGGACGGATCCAGCACGTTTACCAGGATGCAGGGAACGATGCCCGCGAAGTTGAAGTTCGCGTACATGAATTCCGAAATGCCGAAGCGGAATTTCTTATTGCCCGCGGCGTCAACCTTCTGGGCAGGCTCAAAGCCTAAAGCCGCGACAGCTTCCTTGTAGGAGTTAACGAGCACCGGCTCGTTAACGTGGGGATCGCTTACGCCGTTGACCGGGGCAATGCCGACCACAAAGGGGATGGCGCTGTCCACGTTAACAGTGGGGATCAGGGAGGTGGCAGTCTCAGAGACGTACACACCGTGCTTGTAATTTGCCATTATCTGAGTTCTCCGTTTTTGATTTTGGAAAGCACGGTGCGATAAGCGGCATTGCGCGGCGTAGCCGTTTTTTGCGCTTCAACTACCGCCGTGCGGTATTCGTCGGTGCCCACAATCAGGCGCGCTAAGAGCGGCTCTTTTGCAAGCATCTGAGTGACCGGGCCCGGAAGCCCGCCTGAGTAAACCTGACCGGTGCGCATGAACCCCGCCGGGAACGACGGGCCGATGTAAATGCGCGCAGCAGGCTCCTGAGCCGGGGCCTGAGCCTCAGCCTTTCTTCTTGCCATCGCTGGCCTCCTAAAAGGGGAATTGCTCGCCGGGAATGTCCCAGCGTGACGTGATGACCGCGCCTGAGAAGGGCGGATCATCAGCCTTAAGCGTCCAGGTGATCGGGGCGTTCAGAACAAAACGTTCATCGAGGATGCCGTTTGGCAGCGCCATGAAAGCGCCGATGATGCGGCGGCTCACATTGGCAGCGTCGCGGTAGCCCTGATCATCGCCGTCAGGGGCGGACGTGCCCACGTGGATCTCCACGGCGGCGGTCGTGCTCCCGTCCTCGACTGTCCAGGACACCGGGCGCACCAGCACATAGGGGAACAGGTTCTCGCTCGTGCGCGCAGGGAGAAAGCCCTGCATCACCTTCACGCTCACCAGCTCATCCTCGTGCTCTGCCACATCAGGCTCGTCGGAAAGCGAGCCCGGGCGCAAGCCTGAGGATCTGCGCGGCGCATGCAAACGCACCTCAGAGAGGGCGCTTTCAAGCAGCTTGCAGATCGCGTCAGGCAGGCACACGGCATTGGTAGACTGTGCGTCGCTCATTTCGTTGCCTTGTCGAGCAGTAAGCCGACTTCATGATCCATGCGTTCGGGAAGCTTTTCGCTGATGAAGTCATCCACAGCGTCAAGCGTTTCCTTGGTCCCGGCCATCTGCGTCACGGCAGGGCCGTTCTCCTCGGAAACAGGCAGGGACTGCGTCGTGGTGCGACGCAACACCTTGCCTTTCCACACGAAGCCTGAGCGCACCTCGAACTCCGAACCGCGCTTAAGCTCAGCCGTGACCGGCTTTTGCGAATGCGTGGTGTCGGCGCGCGGGCGCACCTTGAAGTCAGAGAGTGGCTTGCGTCCGCCTCTGATCTCAAGTTCGCCCTCGGGGCTGCCCTTGGTCGCCTTTTTCAGCGTGATGTCTGACTTAACCTCCCGCGCCTTGATGGTGTAGGTCGAGGTCACCTGCTTTGTCAGCATGGTGGCCGCGCCCTGCAAGGTGCGGTTGACCGCGCGGGACGCTGCCGTGGCGTAGCCGTCCTTAACGCCGTCCAGGAGCTTCATGAAGCCCTCGAACTGTTTGCGGTCAAGCTCAATCATCGCTAAATTCAGGAAACAGTCCCCATGCGAGGGGACGGAAAATTACGCGGCATTACCGTTTTCTGCGCTTCAAACTAAGAGCCAATCCCCGTAAGGGGACGGAAACATCATTGCTCTGATGTCACAAGGGTCAGCGCGTCGATCCCCTGTTCCGTGTTCACGTCAAAACAGCGGTAAGGCGCGCCGTCCAAAGTCACCGAGCTGTCAACCTGAGGCAGGGGATCAAGATCTCCCTGCCTGAGGAACACCACGATGGTTGAACGAAACACGCCGCTCACCGTGGCAGAGTCGAAACGCTGCGCCACCGACGAATCGATGACACAGGGCACCTTCTGCCCGTTGATGGTGTGGGTGTTGCCGAACTCATCAACGTTGATGAACACGTCGAGATCACGGCGCAGCTGATCTTTGAAGCTCATTTGCGTCCTTTGCGCCTCTGCGTCTGCGCGGGCTTGGACACCTCGACGGACTGCAAAGGAACGTCAGCGTGGGCGGCGCCCGTGGCTATAAGCCTGCGGGCAACCGTCTCATCGATATTCACTTTGCCGCCCGCCGGGATGCGGTCTGAACCGCACAGCAGGTTTCTGTCTGCGATGATGAACATCAGAGCACCTTGCCGACGTGGAAGGCCTGAACCTCGGTGGGGATAAGCACCGGAGCGGATGCCAGCTTGATGACGCGGGATCCGGTCTTGGCCTCGACCCATGAGGAAGGAACACGATCGCCGGTCACGTAAGACGTGGTGTTGGCGGCAACGTCGGCAACCGGGATCACGCCGTAAGCGCGGATGGTCTCAGCCTCAGGAGCGGCAACGAGGATCTCATCGTCAGGGACGTAGTGGACGGTCTTAGTGCCGTCAAAATACGAGCCTTTGTAGACGATCACCTTCATCTGCACGCCGTTGACGTTGATGTAGCCAAAGGTGCTGTAAAAGTTCTGGGTGTTGGCCTGCGGGTTGATGTTGCCCATGACGATGTTGAGCGCGTCAAAGCCTTTGTCGGCTTTAATGGCTTTCATCAGAGGGATAATGGCCTTGGAGCCCACCCACACTTCAGAGGGGAAGTACTCGCAGCGGTCGGCCACGGTATCGGCGATGGCGGCAATGTCGCCCAGCGGATCAGCGCCGGTCTCGCCCCACTTGGTGGCAACCTCGGTGAAAGGCTTCTTGGCCTCTTCCTCAGGCCAGTAGGAGATCTCGGCGTCAGCGCCTTTGCCGCCGAACGCGATCTTGCCCTCAAACAGAGCCTTGGAAGCCATCCACTCCTCGCGGCGGCTGATCTGTTTGTCCAGATCAGTAAGGTCGCGGGCAACGATGGCGGCGGCACGAGCCTCAGGGCCCATGTCGGCGTAAAGGTTCTCACCGGGGGCGCGCTTTAAGGCATCCTCAGCGGTGCAGATGCGGGCCGGAGCGATGTAAGCCGGACGGTAGGTGCGGGTCACATAGCCGGGGCGCTCGTTGAAGGTGGCGCCCATCTCCACGGAGGTGAAGTCCGCAAGGGTGCGCTCATCGGAATAAGCGATGTCAACGTCGACGGTCTTGGTGTCGAAGGTGCGGACGTTGCCGAAGAAGCGATCCCTCAGCACAGAGGGGGCGCGCTTGGAATTCTGAACCGCGGCCAGAAGGGTGCGCGGCTCAAACATATCGATAGCCATAAGTATTTATCTCTCCTGTTAACGGATGATGATGCCGGCCTTGCGGGCGGCGGCCACGTAATCGGTCACAGTGCCGGTGACGGTCAGGGCGGATGCGTTGAACTCGCCGTTCACGTAGGCGGTGCCCACGGTGGCGGCGTCGGTGCCGTCGATATCTTTGGCAACCACGCCGTAAATCTCGTCGGTGTTGGCGGCGACGATGACGGCATTGCCGGTCTCATCGAGCTTGACCAGAGTGCCGCGTTTTAACACGGTGCCTTTGGCAACCTTGATTTCAACCGGAACGAGCGCGTTCTGCATGTTGACGGAAAAGAGCGCATCGTAGGCGGTGGACTCTTCGGTGTTGAGCTTCTCAGCCATGGTTACTTAACCTCGCTTGATACATTGCTGTTAATGTTGTCGCGCACGGCGGCGATGAACGCGTCCTTTGCGCTCTGATCCGCGTCGGCAGGGGCGGTGCCGCTTGCGGGATCAGTGACCTTCGCAAGCTGGACGCCTAAAGCCTCGGCGTCTTTGGCGGCCGCAGCAGCCTTTGCGTCCGCCTGGGCGGCGGCTTCGCGGGCTTTCTGAGCCTGGGCACGGCACAACGCCAGCGCCACGGTCTCGGCGGTCTCGCCGGTCTCGAACATGGCTTTGGCGATCACGCCTGAGTTTTCGTCCGTTCTGAGCTCTTCAAGGGCCTTAATGCGCGCTTTTTCTGCCAATACCGCGTCTTTTTTCGCGTTTTCGGCAATGGCGGCGCACAGCTCGGGGTATTTCTCCTGCAAGGCCTCGAGGGTCATGGCAGGCTCCTGAGCGGCATCTTTCTGAGCGTTATTGACGGTTTCTTTGTCGGAAATCATCTCTTTCCTCTCAATTTTTGCCTTCAGACCCCTGAAAACCGCAGGATCAACCGCGAAAACGCAGCCTCCGACGGCAACATGGTTCTGACTAATCAGCGAGGCGGTGACGGGTTGGCCTTCGTCAACCTTGTCGGCAAACCCCAGCCTGACGGCCTCGTCAGCGTCAAGGTAGGTTTCCTCGTCCATCAAATCGGTGATGCGCTTGTGGCCCATCCCCGTCCGGGCGCGGTAAATCGATGCGATGTTCTCGCTCACCTTCTCCACGGTCTCGGCGGCTTTGGCAAGATCGTGCTGATTGCCGTAGGCCAGCGAGGCGGCGTTGTGGATCATGTAAAGCGATCCGCGTTTCATGATGACGTGCGCGTTGGCTGCGCAGGCGATGACCGTGGCAGCAGAGGCGCACAGGCCTGCGACGATCACGTTGACCGTGCCTTTGCGCGCTTCAAGCAGCGCTTTGATTGCCAGGGCGGAATCAACCGAGCCGCCCGGGCTGTTGACATACACGTCAAGCGGTTTGGCTGACGGAATTTCGCTCAGCGCGGCCGCCACGGCCTTTTCATCAAAGCTGGTGCTGTCGAAGTCGCCAAGGTTGTCTCCGACGGCGCCGAATAAATAAAGCTCATTGTTCATTTGAATCAGGCTCTCCGTTGTCTTTGTCGTCCGAATCGTCGTCTTTGTCCGAGGCGTAGCCCTCAGGCGGCGTCTGTGGCGCCTGTGTCGCCGTTCCGGTCTCAAGCCCGCTTGCCTGCATCATGCGGATCTCGCGGCCCTGCTGTTCGCAGATCTGGCCGAAGTCCATGTTCGTAAGTTCACGCGCCTCGCGCTCGCGGGTGCTGAACCCTGCCGCCACTCTCAGCTGAGCGGCCGCGGCTTCTTTCTGCGGATCAAGCTGGCCTTGGGCGTCGCCGCTCCACAGCACGCCGCTCCATGCGCGCGCTATGAGCGGATCCTCAAAGAAACCAGGTGCTTCAACGCGCCCTGAGGTGACCGCCTCGGCAAGCCATGCCTCATAAACCGGCTGGCAGAACGAATCCTGAAGCCACTGACGGCGCATGCGGAACATCTTCCACGCCTCAAGCAGGGCGCCGCGCGATGCCGAATACGATGAGCTGAACTGCTTGATCACTAGCTCATAAGGCAGTTCAAGCGCCGAGCCGATCTGACGGCAGATGGCGCTCACAAAACCCTCGAAATTGCTGTTCGGGCGCCCCGGGTTCGCAACCGAAATATCCTCGCCAGGCTCAAGGCTTGCGATCATGCCCGGGCTTAAGGCAATGTCCTGCGGATCAGGCGTGGCGCTTGCTTCATCGCCTAACGGCGCGCCAAATGACGGCATGCCGTCCTCAGGCGTGTTCGACTTGATGAACACGCTGAAATAGCCGGCGACCACCGCGGCGACCAGCTCAGAGTCCGTGTATTTCTCAAGCTGCTTTAAGCTCTCGATGACCGGTGCCAGGAACGGCGTGCCGCGCCTTTGCGCCGGACGTTCCAGATCGCTGAGAATGTGGAGCACCTGACGGCGGCCTGAGGGGCCAAAGGCGGGAATGCGCTCCCAGTGCTGGGGCTGTCCTTTGACGTACTGCATGGCGGCGCGGGGGTTGTAGCGCGCGATCCAGTAAGCCACCGGAGCGCCGTAATCGTCGACCTCGACGCCTTCAAGCGTGTTGCTGTTGAAGTCCCAGCCCTGACCCATGGGGTTGCATACGCGATCACCCTCGATGAGGTTCATGGCAAGCCGGTACGGCGTGCCAGGGCGGTTCAGATAGGGAAGCGCCACGAAGCAGTCGCCTGAGAGCAGGCATGACAGAAGCACCAGGGCCTGCATCTGCGCGAACGTGCAGGTGCGAGCGGCGTCGGCGCTGGAACTGCAAGCCCACAGGCGCCACTCGGCGGCGGTGTGCTTGTTCCAGGCGTCGGCCTCTTCCTGGGTGAGCCCCAGCATCTCGCGGTCGCACTGGATGTTGGCTTTTAAGCCGGTGCCCACGATGTTCGTGCGCAGGGTTTTCAAAGCGCCGGTGGCAAGCGGCGAACCCATGAACAGATCACGCGAACGCGCTCTCAGCGTGTTCAGGTTGTATGCGATGTCCTCATCGGCTGATCTGCCCGCAGGGTGCCACCCTGCGGCGAACTTGCGCAGGCTCGACGCGCCGTAGGAGCCGTAGCCCGAGGCTTTGGCCCCGTGCCCTCCGACACCTATGGCCCTCAGGGCGCGTGTGATTAAGCTTTCTTTCTTCATCATCTTGCCCCGTCATCCAAAGGCCAGCCGCGCTGTATGCGCACGCCCTTGACGCCGCTCTCAAGCTTTGAGACCAAAGCGCCCCAGTACTCGATGCGCTTGGCGATCTCAGGCAGGGACGCGCGGGTGAGCGAGCGCGATCCGATGGTGTAGCTTTGGCCTGCCGCCACGGCGTCCTCAGCCTCAAGCCACAGATCCAGTTTTTTCTGCGCGGTCTCCAAAGTGATGCCGCGGATTGAAATCGTCATAGCGAAATGCCTTTGCTGAAAACACGCCTGCGGGGGCGCGGCGCAGGCGACGCCTGCAGCTGGGGCTGAGGCTCTTTAACAAGCGCCTCCAAAGTAGGCCGCATCAGTTCGGCGGCCGCCGTCGCGTAAACGCAGCAGTCCAGCGCTTCGTTGCGTTCGCGGATCTTCTCCCACCGCTCCGTCATGCGCCCGGCGTTGAACCGGCGCACAAAGCGCTCAGCGGTGAGCTGCTGGAAGTAATCGTCTGTAAAGCCGCTGTCACGGCTCAAAGGAAAATGGATAAAGCCCGATCCGATGTCACGGATCGCCAGGCGCTGAAAGATAAGCCGCTTGGCGCCGTCCGTGCCCAGCACGAACAAAGCGGCATGCAAGGCGTTGTTGCGCGAGGGACGGTCGATCACCGGCTTGCCGGCGACTGAACTGCCTTTGCATGAGAACACACGCGCCCGCTCTCTTTGACGGGTGTAGCGGTAGACATCCTCAACGCAGGTGCCGTCGCCGGAGTCCACAAGCGTGCACCCGATGCGCAGCTCGCGTCCGTCCTTTGACGGGAACACGCTCATCAGCAGGGCATCAAGAGTGCTCCATGCCTGCGGTTCTTTGGGCGAGCCGTAGATGATCTTGTGGCACACGCCCCAGCTCTCATAGCCTGCGCCCCAGCCGAACACCGAGGCCTCAAGGCGGTCATGCTGAACGTCCACGCCGCAGGTGAGCATGAGCACCTCGTCAGGCAGAACACCGCCCTCAGGATAGAACTCGCGCCGCGCGCTGATCTTTTCCCAAAGATCCGCATCCTCGGCTTCCTCGCGCCACGGCTGCCCGAGCTTGAGGTTGATGAATTCCTGCATGCCTGCTTTGTCCCGGGCGCCGTTGGCATCGTGCCACTCATGCACCAGGTCACGCAGGCGCACCCACGGGGAGCACAGCGACGTCAGGTGGTAGCCGCGGGTCTCTGAGCCGGGGTTCTTCGGAACCCACACGCCCGAGGCCAGCAGGTACGGATCCGGGCGGTCGCCGCCGCGCACTTTGGCACGGCAGTGGGGGCACTCCATGCGGATGCTTGTGTCGATGATGGCGCCGCTCTCATCCTTGTCCCACTTGACGTTGTCCCATGACAGCGTGAAGCGCTTGTGGCAGTGAGGGCACTCGACCTCATACTCTCTTTGGTCGGATGCCATGAACTCAGACCACACCGTAGGGCCGCCTGCCCTCAGTTCAGTGGTAGGCGTCGACACCAGCACGATCTTGCGGTTGGCAAAGTTCGTGGTGCGCTGAATGGCGAGCTTTAAAGGATCGCCTTCCTGAGTCTGGCCGAAACGGTCAATCTCATCGCACAGCAACACGCGGATCGGGCGCGAGGCCAGCCCGGAGGGGCTGTTTGATCCCACCATCGCCACATAACCGCCCGTGAAGTGCTTCATGCGGATGGTCGATGAGGTTTTGCGCGATCTGCCTTTCTCAGGATCAGACGGCGCCGCCATCTTCGACCGCAGGGCGGGCGTTGCCTGGAACGTCGGATCTATGCGCTCTTTTGAAAAGCTCTCAGCCGCCTCAACGGTCGGCTGCACCATCATGATGGAGCTGGGCTCTTGGTCTATGAAATAGCCCATTACGTTGATGAGCAGTTCAGACTTAGCCACCTGCGAGGCAGCCATGATCACGACCTTCTCAACGTCGTGCGCCGTGGCGGCGTCCATCGGCTCTCTGAGATAGGGAACGCGATCCGTGCGCCACGGACCCGGTTCAGGCGACGTGCCCGGGGCGACGATCCTGTACTGGTCGGCCCATTGCGATCCTGTTAATCGCGGCCGCGGTTTCAATGTCTTTCTCAGTCCGGCGCAGAACAGGTTCATGGGTCACCAAATCGTGTTATTAATTCCTTGTTCGGAAAAGGGAGAGCGCCATGATTACAGACAGCGTTGTTTACATAGACAGCCAGGTGTTCAATGAAGGCCAGTACCAGGCGGGCAATAAACTTATATTGTCATGCAGCAACAGCAAAACCATCGTCGTCCATGGCGTGTCTGAACAGGAGTTCCTTAACTTGCAGCGCGATCCGAGCCACGAAGCAGTTCTTGCAATTCTTCGCGGTCACGCGTGGGGTTGGGATCATCCTTTATGATCTCGATGTGCATGCAATACCTGCCGGCGAATGTGTCAGTGCCGGTCACATACCGGATGCGATCCTGATGTTTGCCGCCGCAGCGAAGATCATGCTTAAGCATGGCGTTTGCCACCAGGCGAAGCCCGAGGCGGTAAAGGCAGTCATTAATCCACTTAACCATAAAGTACCTCAGCCTTTCACAAACAGCTTTTGCAGTTCCTCAAGGGCGTTGTTGATCTCATCGGTGACGATGGCTTCAATGTCCCGGGCGGTGCGCCCTTCGCACATAGCGGAGACGCGCTGGGGAACAGTGCGCAGCTTGCTCGCGATGGCAAGCCCCACCTTCTCGGCATCTGCGTTGATGCGTTCGATGCTGAACAGCCGGCCCTCTGTCTCATCGGCCTTAAGCTTGGCGTCCTTAGCCTGCATCATCGTGAGGTAGGCTTTGGCTTTGTTGAGCACTCCGATAGGATCGCTCTCAAGCTCAGACTTCCATTCGGCAAGCGACGCGGCGAAGTCATCGCTGTCTGAGGCGGTTTCCACGTCTTTGAGCGCGTTTTCCGCTTTTTTCGTGTCTTTTTCGGGGATCTTTGCCACAGGCTTTGACGGATGTTCAAGTGATGCCTGGTAGGCGGCATAAGCGTCGGTGCAGGCCTTTACAGACAGCTTTTTGTTGCTGTCCAGCTGAAACACGCCTTTGTCAATCATGCGCCGTACGGTTATGCGGCTTATTCCCATGATTTTGCTAAGTTTCAGTTGGGTTACAAGATCCGCAGGCATATGGCCGCCACTTTTTTACGCTATATCAGCTAGATGATTTTCGGGCGTCTCGCCACCCGCGATCATCTCTTACATATCACAGTACCTTGAACGTTGATAAATAAAACAAAAACGACTTTCATTTTTGTAATTATCCATGACATGAATAGTTTTGCTGTCTCAACAAGTTAACCGTCATTACAGCTCCCGGCTTAGAATGAAACTTGACTAAACATCCAAACAAGGAGCTGTAATGAAAGTCGACGGACTTGATCCTCAAACCCTTAAGGCGCTGTCAGATGCAATCAAAACAGTCCGGAAGTTAAAGAGCGTTTTCAACCCCGATCAGATCGACCTGATATCACAGGCCATAGCAAGCGTTCAAAAGATGCTGCCTGAAAATTGGACGGAGTTGAATACGCTGTTTAATCAGATAAACGAGACCACAGAAAACACTGACAAGCCAAAACAAGGAGTAACAAGTCAAATCAGTGTTTCGAAGAAAACTGTCGTTAAGGCTGTTGATATAAACGCAGTCATCAACCTGCTGTTGCTTCTTATTTCTATGTTTGGGCTGGTTATTGAGCTAAGTGCGCAGAAACAAGAATCTACTTTTGAGAACGAAATATTGTCAAAATTATCGAAACTAACAGTTGAAGTCCAAGAGCTGAAAAGAAGCCCAAGCCAAAAACAAAGCACCAATTCCGGAGGCTCTGCCCGTCAACTACAAGAAACACATGTTCCGCATCAGCGAATATCTCAGAAGCCGGGATCCAGTCGAAAAGGTAATAGGGCAAGACCTTCCCAAAAAAGAAAAACAGGCCAAAAATGATGGCAGTGCTTATGCTAAGTTTTAATAAAAACAGTAGCCTATTCATCTTGCCGCCGCGTTCCACAGCCTTAAGGGCCTAAGGATCTCAATTCCGGAGTTGTAATGAAAGTCGAACACCCTGAACAGCCATCGCCATTTGAACAGGCTCGTAAAACCCTGCTTGAAGCAAAGCTCAGCTCACCTGAATATCGTTCAGCCGAAAGCCTTGAGAGGATCGACATGAACACAGAGCAAATGAACCGCCAGTTACAAGACCTGCAAGATACGGTCAAAACTCATGCGACAGAGCTCAATGAGATAAAACAGCAGGCCAAAAGAGACAGGTATATAAACGCATTGCAAAGCCTGATTATTGCTGTGCTTGCCGCGCTTATCGTGCACCTGCTAACAAAATACGTATTTGTCTAATACCTGGCACAGGATGGTTCCGATGATCCATCCTATGTTGGCGGTAATAGCGCCCCACCAAAAATCGCTCATCTTGCCGCCTCGTTCCACAGCTGAATAAGTCTGTTGTAATAGCTTGCCGTGATATCACAGTCGCGCGCTATTTCGAGCTGTCGCTCATAAAGTCTTTGAAGCTTTGCTCGGTACGCTGCATGGCGTTCACCTGCGCCGGTCGAAACTCGGTCGGCAGGCTTGGGATCTGAGGGCACGCTGTCTTTACCACCGGCACTGTCTGCGTGCACGCTGAGAGCATCAGCGGCATCAGCCAAAAGAGACTTGTAACGAGCTTCAATCTCATCCTGGGCTTCCTTTGCTTTAACCGCATTCTCATCGGCCTTGCCCTGCAAGTACTTCTCACGGACTGCTTTGGCCTCAAGCGCCTGCGCGTACTGCGCTTCTGCGTTGGCCTTGAACTCTGAGATCTCAGCCTTGTAGTGCCATGACATTACTACAGCGCCGCAGACAAAACCCGCGGCATAGGTCAAAAGCGCAAACACCGCGGCGACAAGGTAGTCTTTCACTCTTTGATCCTCTTGCCTTTGCCGTGGTCGGTCGCGAACACCTTTGCCAGATCGATGTCGTACTCTAAATCCTGCACTTTGCTCAGCAGGAAAAAGCGCTCTTCGTCAGTCAGCGAGTAAGCCCGCATCATGAAGATCAGGCGGCTTCGCTGAGCCTGCATTTGATCGTGCAAGTCAACGAAACACTGGCCCAGTGAAGGGCGCCTGATCTTCATGCTTTCAGGAACAGCTCCCGCTCGGCTGCGCGGCGGTTTTCAAGCCCTTTAAGCCTGCGTCCGCCGGCATACACGTACTTGAGCATGCAGTCGGCGGCGGTCGCATGATCGCCTTTTTCGAGGTTCGCCCACACGCTTGAGTTGAACAGGCGGCTGGTGCCGACGTTGTACGCGAACGATACCAGGGCGTCAAACTGGTTCTGCGAGACTTCAATCTCGGCGGCATCCAGGGCGCGCGTGATCTGGAACTCAAAGCGCTCCAGATCTTTGCGCAGAAGCTCCTCGGCCTGAGCCTTGGTGATGACGGCGTTCGGCGACACGTTACCGGTATGTCCGTAACCGATAGTCGTCCTACAGGCGGGGCATGAGTACGCGTTAAGTCTTAAACCTTCGTGTTTTTTGATAAGGTCGATGCCTGCCTGAGATGTTTTCACACCGTTCTCCGTATCGCTGTTCATATTTGCTGAGTTCGTCGCAGATGCACTCAGCCAGATCTGCGTAACCTGCGCGAGCCGGATCACGTTCCGGCAAGTCCGCAAGTTTTCGGCGTACCTGTAAGAGGCGCCGTCTAAGTTTCCAGTAGGTGCAAACGCGAGCACGGTGCAAAGCGCGCTCATGCTCAGCCTCTGCAAGGCGGCGGTCGAGATCTTCATCGGCTGCCATACTCTATGAAGCCCTGAGCCACAAACGCGCCAAAAAGCACGATGCCTAAGTACAGCCACGCATAGCCGTTAAAAGCAAAGAGCCCGCACACTGCGAGCTCCGCGCCATATTTGAAGAACGCTCTGATCATGATGCTTTGCCTCCGAACTTTTTCTCTGCAAGCTGGACGGCAAAATCGCTCAGGCGCCCGGCGCCCAGATAACCGAAACAAAACGCCACGGCCACGGAGTCTCCGTGCGCCATGTACTGCGAGAAATGGTTGCCGGCTACCACGCAGACGCTGACAGCGCCCGTGGCGCACACAATGGCGTCGAAGATACGCAGCCTGACGGTGGGCGGCACGTTGGCGATGGTGGAGCGGCAGAAGGCTACAACGAGGGCTATCAGGGCGGCTACGCCATACGGCAAAAGCGCTTCAAACTCGCTCATCGTGAACCTCGGAAAAGGGCAATAAAAAAGCGCCCGGTTAGAGGCGCTTTGGTTGAGACCTTATGAAACAGGAGGGGTGCTGTAGTTCTTTTAGTTAATCTTCAATCAGCAAAACATTCTGCAAACTGTTTGCTGATTGTTAGTAAATCTTTCGGCTTACATGTCTCTTTAGACACTTATGTCAGCCTATGCTTTTCACTATAGATCAAAAAAACGATCCAAAAACGATCAATAAACGATCCTTTTCATAAACCAAGCTTCAAAGGCCTCGAAATAGCCTGACAGCACTGTGCCAGGAAGTTCAGGCTCGTGGTTTTGCGCAGGTTAAGCGCGCTTGTTATTTTCTGCCTGCCCACTTTGAGAGCCGCCGCCAGATCGGTAGGGCGGTAGCGATCCTCAAACATGGCGTTGCGCAGCATCATTTTCAGGGCCTCGTCATAGGTCATGCGGATCAAAACATCGCCCGGTTCAGCTTTTATTCCATGAGGAATAGGGGTGCGCTCTGCAATTACAAATTCCGCGCAATCCAGCACAAGCTCGTGCGCCATGCGCATCGCATCATCGTAATCCTTGCCCTCGGTCATTGCCCCTTCCCATCCGCGCAGGGTAACAATAAAACCGCCTTCCCCGTTAGGTTCAACAGTTGCAGGATATGCCAGATAATCTTCAACCTTGGAAAACATAATGCGTTCAGCCGCGCCTTTACAGGTTTTTTCATACGCGCTGAACTCAGAAGCCGGAGGCAAAGGCCCTACTGTAATTTTCTGAGAGATTAAAGAGGTTTCAGTTTTGGCCGGCTGCATAGATGTTCATCGCTTTTCTTAAAAGATCTCCGACGGCGGCAAAATCCGCACCGATGCCTTGTTCAGCTTCAGCGTTGAGCTCTTTAAACAGTTGCTCTCTGTATTCCTTATGAGCCTGCTCGGTGTTTTTGAGATCAGTTTCAAAATCTGTAAAAGTAGGCAGATATTTAAGTTTTGAAAAGATATCCATTGCCCGCTCCTTAAAAGCCCCGCAGCTTCTGCCGGCCGTCGCCGACGCTGCGGGTTCTGTCAAAGTCATTTTACCTCACCTGAGAGCCTGTCCACCGCCTTGCCCACAAGCCGGTCTTTCATCCTTTCAACCCTGAGTGTGCTTTTGCATAAATCATCGGCATAACTGTCAGTATGCGGCTCGTTGGCCTGCCTGCATTCATCACCTAGCGTCCACGCAACAGCGACCGCAGGATTATCCCTTGCTCTGACAAACCACCGACACAGCCTCCGTACTTTCTGATAAGAAATGCCCAGCACGGCGCAGCACTCCCGCACTGACTTGTACTCAACGCCTTTATAGCTCACACCGCGCATATCGTCTCCCTGCTGTCAGTTCTTGCTCTCTTTTACCTTGCTTAAAAGCTTCTTTTCGTAGCGGTCAAAATCGCTTACATAATTCTTGTCCTGGACAATTCTGAATTTCTCAAATTCAGCCTCAGCCTTTAGCACTGCCGCATCATGAGAGATCCGTCCTTTGCCGCTCAACAGAGGTTTGTCTGCAAGCTTAAGATAACTGTCAAGGAACTTTTCCCAATCAGCCATCATCATCGGCTTATGTCCCTGGGCTTTTGCTTCTGCCATATCCAAAAAAGCCGATACGAGACGCTGCATCTGATGCAATTCATCCTCTGACAGATAGTTCTTCGCAACAGTAACATCAGACTTGAGGATCTTGCCGTCAGGGTATCCGTCCCATGAAGTCAGCCCCATGTTGGGCAGACCTGCGTCAGCTCTTGAATAAACAATTTCTGCCGCTGTCTGCCCGTGAATACCGAAGTGGATCTTGTTCTGCACTGTTGCAAAGAAAGCCTTTGACTGTTTGGATGAAGGATCATAGTCCGCCGCCGTGGCATACACGTCAGTGATCTTCTGGTAGAACCGCCTTTCCGAAAGTCGGATCTCACGGATCTTTTCAAGCAGGCGGTCGAAATAGTCATCTCCGAAAACCTTGCCGCCGTTCTTAAGCCTTTGCTCATCCAAAGACCATCCCTGAATAGCGTAATCCTTGAGGATATCAGTAGCCCACTTTCTGAACTGAACGGCCTTTTGGTTGTCTACCTTATAACCGGCGGCAATGACTGCTTCAAGTGAATACAGTGTCAGCAAACGCTTTTTAGAAACCTTTTGCCGGCCTTCCTGTTTTTCAACGTTGAACTGCCTGATCGTCTTTTCCGGTTCAAGCTCTCCGTCTTCAAAGATTTTTGTCAGATGCCGGCTGATGGTGGAAACGGAAACGCCGTAAAGTTCTGCCATCCCCTTTTGACTGACCCAGACATCATGTTCAAAAACACGGATATCAACTCCGGCCGCGCCTTGCTTGCCTGACGAGGATATGTAAGTAATGATAATTGCGGCTGAGCTTACGTTCTTTTTATCTTTGTTCATAAAAACTATTTATATCAGTATGTTGAACTATTGCATAAAACGCAAAAGTTCAATTTCTATCCTTATATCAGATGTTGAGGCGTTCCTTTGCCCAGCTGTTGGTAACTCTGACGACGAGCATTTATGATTTTTTCGCCTTGGGATTTAAGCTTGCCCGTAATCCACATGTAGGCAGTGCTGTTTTTGGTGTAGTCTGCTTCTGCAAACATCTGCACGCGTCCGTCATCTCTCATCTTTGAGACCTGTCTGAATGCTTTTTCGTCACCCTTCGGATAAACAGCGAAGGTTCCGCCGCGGTTCTTGTTTACCACAGAGAAAGCCGGGATATCGCTCGGGCCATCGGCAATGTAAATCATGTTGATAAACTGAACCCTGCGCATTTCCTCAGGAACAGTTGTGTTAACGTCTATTCCGTTCTCAGGAATGTTCACGCCTTTGTTGATCTCAAACAAAGCGCGTGTCTTGGTGGTATTGTCAATGCTGTAAGTAATTTCTGAAATCACGCTTTTCCCGTCAGGATCTGCTGATTCGGCGAACTCGCACCCCCAGATGTTTTTTACGTACTTCTTCTCGGCAAGCACCGTACCTTCAATGATTTTCTTAAGACCGGAACTTACAATGTAATTTTCAAAGACGATCCCTTGCCCCTTGAATTCGGCGCTGTCGCCCATCTCATGAATTTCTTTGAAGAGGTCAACAACACCATCGTAAAAGCGTTGTTTTTTGCCATATGACTTGAGCTTATCGTTATTGAGCCCCTTAAGTCTTCCTTCTCTTACATAACGTAGCATCTGATTCAGATAGTACGTGTCCGCATCAACGTAGAGTCCTTGATCCTTCAATGCTTCGATCCTGCGATTATTCTCATCCCAAAACTCCTTGGAATTTATTCCGTAATCTTCGAAAAGCGGTTCTTGCATGTAGTCGTGGATCAACGTTTTGTCAAAATCCCATACAGTCGCAATTACGTCAGCCATTTGTCCTTTCTCCTAAAATCGCATCCACCACAAAGCGGCTGACGGTCTTGCCGCTTTTGGCTGCAAGCTCTTTTATCCTCGCCGCTTCATCCTCGGTGCAGGCCAGCACGACGCGTCCGTTCTTGCGCTCGCTCTCAGGCTTACGCCACCGGCTCTTGCTTCCGGCCGGGCGGCCTGCTCCCTCGCGTTTTCCGCCTCTTGCCATGTCAATACCCCATGTGCCTTAAGATAAAATCAAGCACGTCTGCCGTGATCAGGATGTAAAACATCACTTCGATTTTTGACACTCTCATAATTTTCTCCTACACTCAGGTTGCCTCCCGGTTCCTACCCGGGAGGCGGTTGATTGTTAACTCAGGTCAGGTGGTCTATCAGTCTGAATATCAGGTCTGTCAGTAGCGCTAACAGGGCGATGATGTCGGCTTTAGACCATCTGGATTTTCTTCGTCGTTTCTTTTTCATAAGTACCTCCATTGATTTTTATTATACTCTCTGATTATCAGTTGTCAATACTTTAATCAGAAAAGTTAAATAATTTTCAGGAGGTTTACTCTTTTTTACCTGCCCATTTCTCTCAGCGCGTCCAGCACCTTTAGCTCCGCTCTCTTAAGCATTTCCTCAATCGCCGCATAGCCGCAGTGGTAGTGGTTAAGCTCATAGTCCCACCCCCACTTGTAGCCCCTCACGCGCGCCTCGATGTCGTCCGCGTCCATGCCGCTCTTGTAATGCCACAGGAACACCAGCAGAAGCCGCGGGAACGTCCGCCTCAGTGTCGCAAGCGCCTGCTCAATCTGCAAGGCGCTCTCATCGTCGATGAACCGCGGCGTCTCCCCGGGCGTCCCTCCGGCGTAGCCCTGCGGCCCTCCGGCATGAAACGACGCCCACCGCCCCCAGTCCTCAAGCAGGGCGATGTACGCCTCGCTGCGGCCGTCTTTGATGCTCTCGCGTATGAGCCTGGTCAGCTTCATGGCTCCTCCCACTCAATCTGAACGTCCGGGCTGTTTGAAGAGAAGGGGGCTTAATTTTTTCCGTCCCCTCGTCAGGGGATTAACGTTTGTCCAAGTGGTGGTACTTTGCCCCGGTTCGTCCGGGGCTTTTTTTGTGCCCGGAAAAAGCAAAGCCCCTCAAAAGAGGGGTTTGTCGATCATTGCTGTGCCGGAGGGATAACTTCTTTTACTTCCAGCACAGTTCTGTCCACGGTTACACGCTGTACTTTTCTTTGCACGGTTCTGAGCCGTGCCTTAATCATGGTTCCTTTGCCCAACGGATACTTTCCGGTTTTGACGTCATTGAGAAACTGCTGATCTTCAACTGCGGCAGTGAATGAAGAATCCTCGCCGTCCGAGAATTTCCATCCTTTTGCAGAGCCGTCATACAGCGGTCCGATCACTTCAAGAATGACCTCGGCTTCATTATCCGACAGCACAGTGCCTTCTCCCTGTTTGAGATATGCTCTGTCTGCCTTCTCAAGCTTTTCTGAAACCGCTGTGCTTTTTGATTTGATGGAAATGCTGTCCACTCCGTCTGCATCGAGTGGTCCTGTCAAACGGTCAATCTGGCTTTTTATGCCGGCCTGTTCATAGATATTGATCACGCTGTTGTTGAAGATCCGTACGTCGCCTTTGTAATTGGTGATCTTTGAATTATTTTCGTCAACGGCTTCTTTTGCCTTAACCTGTTTCCCTTTCAGGAATTTTATAAAACCGACCAGTGCGACGATTACGGCTACAGCAGAGCCTATAACAGTGGCGCCGCCGACTACTGTTTCGTTTTTGAACAGGTCAACAACGAGATCGACATTGAAAGAGCCTGGGCGAAATCCGCCCCTGATCTTGATGTCACAGTCGGAATCAGGATAAACAGAAGCGGCGGCTTTGCGGGCTATGGCGTCAAGCGCCAGCAAAGACTGAGCCAGTGCATGCGCTGATATGAGGTGCTCGTCCAGCGCGGGGCCGTCATATGTGACGGTGAACTCTTCTTTTTCAGCTTCTTCCATTTTTTTCTCCGTGCCGGTGTCTGAACAAAGCTTATATCAAAGGTGCCTGGAAAACATGGACGCTGATTCAGTTTTTCAGGCACCCCTCCACAAACGAGCACCAGCGCTGCATCGCCTCGCGCCTTTGCTCGAGCAGATCGGCACGGTCATAGGCCTGCACAGTCTGCGTGCCCACGCTGTGAGCGATGCAGAGCTCGGCAACCTTATCGTCGATGCCGTTCTCAGCCATCCAGGTGCGCCCGATGGCTCTGATGCCGTGAGGCACAAGGATGTCACGCAGGCCGTGGCGCCTGAAAAACAGCTCAGCCGATGCAGTTGTAAGGTGGCCGCCCTTAACGCCCGGCGAGGCCAGCACGTACTGGTTGACTTTGGGGCGGCGCTCGAGCACCGTCATGAGCTGGGGCGTAATGGGCACCAGGTGCGGACGCTTCATCTTCATGGCCTCGGCGGGCACAGTTACAACTTTCGTAACTGTGTCGATCCAGCCCCACTCCATCATGCAATACTCGACCGGACGCAGCAGGGTGAAAAAGCCAATTAAAACAGCGTCCCACGTGCCCGGAGCGGCGATTGCCGCAGCTCGTAACTTCTGCAAAGCGTCAGGCAGCTGTGACGGTTCAATCGAGGGGCGGTGCTTCATGCGAGACAAGGACTTAGGAAACACTTTGTCGATGCCCTGGAAGCGCAGACTGCTGACGCGGCCTGAGTTCACGGCAAACACCTCAATCTCCTTGATGTAGCCGCAGACGCGCTTGACCGTCTCAAACTTGCCGCGCGAGGCGATCTTGTCCTGAAGCACCTTGATGAACTCAGGCGGCGTGATCCCTGCCAGCGGCTTGGAGCCAAAGTCCGGCAGCAGGTACTTGGTGACGCGCTTGTCGACATCGTCCCAGTTCTTGATTTGGGTTTTCTTGAGCTCAAGCCAGCTTTTGTAAATGCCGCCGAAGGTGAAGTCGTCATCGTCCGAGGTTTTGCCTTGCTCGACGTACCCTTGCAGCAGCTCGCGCGCCTCGCTGATTTGCAGAGCAGGCCATTGCCCCAGCTGCTTGACGATGCGCTTGCCGCCCAGCGACTTGGAGATGATCCACACCTTCTTGCCTGTAGGCCAGACGCGCAGGTACAGTCCGGGAATGTCCGGAGCCATGTAGACTTTGTCTTTAGGTTTCAGAGCCTTAATTTTGAGGGGTGTTAGCATGTTAATTACATGAGTTATAAAGAAAAAAGTGACGTTTCGTAACTCAACGAATTTTTATACTAAAAATTCGGGGCTCGAAGTTGTAACTCCTCGTAACTCCAATGGTAATTAAATGGCTATGGATTGGCAACGGTATGGCAACGGATTGGCAATAGGCTATTGAAATACAGAAGAAAAACAGGAGAAAAAAGACAGTAAAAAGAGGGAATTATTTCAGAGATGGCGGTGAGATCGGGATTCGAACCCGAGATACGGTTTCCCGTATACACGCTTTCCAGGCGTGCTCCTTCAGCCACTCGGACATCTCACCGTTTCGTTAGAAAACGTGGCTCATTTTACTTGGATTCACAGGTTTTGCAAGCGCTTTTTTATTATTTTTTCTCAGCTCGCAACGAGACGCGCTCAGGGGCGCGGCGCAAAGGTGTAACGGAACCACCGGTATCCCTCTTCGTCTTTTTCAGATGAGGCAACGGTGTTTTCCTCAGACAGCAGCGCGCCGGTGTCCTCCTGCGCTTTGAGAACGGCAGTCAGGGCTTCGCACTCCAAGCGGCTGCGCACCATGAGCTCTGAGACCAGCTTAAGTTTTACCAGCGCCTTGGCGAGCGCGCTGTGCCCGGTGACGAGCAGGGTGCGCAGCCCGAAGTTATTTTTTATGCCTTCAAGCGCCGCCTTGAGATCCGTGCCGCCTTTTCCGTCAAAGCAGTAGCTGACCTCATGTTCGCGCAGGTACCTGAGGTAGTTCTCGCTGGCTTTTTCAGGGCTCAGCAAAGCAAGAATGTTGCTTTGGCCGAGATCTTTTTGGGCGTATCCGAGGCTGCACTCAGGATCGAAAACTGCGGTCATCAAGGTCTGATCGCGGATCCCTCTGAAAAAATGCAGATCGTCAGGCGCGCGTTCATCTGCGTCCCGCGCGCGAGAGGGCAGATTGAGCAGGGTTTTTACGCTGTCCGCGTCCGCAATCATGCCTTCGGGCTGATCTTTTAGGGAATAGCAGCCGATGACTTTGCCGACAAAAGCTTCAATTGATGCAAAAGAATGCGGTTTTATCTCGTCAGATGCGCCATCGTCCAAAGCCCAGATGATTTTGGTGCGCGGCTCCTGTGATGTTGTCTCCATGAATGCTCCTCAGGCTGCGGCCATGCCGCAGCCTTTATTGTGCCGCATTTTTCTAGCGCGAGGGGGTGATTTTTGGCAGACCTGGCACGTTAAACGAGAGTGTGCCTGTTGCGGGGTTCACGCAGACCAGCGAGCCGACAAGCCGCGGCAGGCTGGAGCAGAGCACCATTAAAAACAGCGACGTAAAGAGCACCACGCCCGCATCCTGGAACGTCAGGGGCTTGTCCAGCTCCGCAATCGCCGTGCTTAAGTCATTGAGCACCTGAAAACCGATGTTGCAGATGATGATCATGGTCATCAGCTGCAAGGCCAGCGAGAGCACGGTTTTTAAGTAGCTCACCGCCATGACGCGGGTGTAGCCGAACGCGCCGAAGCCTAACACGAACACCCCGAGCGTGCAGAAGACGTACGCGCTGATGTAGAGCGTGATGTAGCGGATGGTCACGAGGAACATGATCAGGGAGTAGACCGCGATGAGCAGGTTCATGACCAAAGCCGCAGGCAGGGCCGCCAGCGATTTGCTTATTGCCATGTGCAGCTGCTTTGTCGTGTTAAATGTGATGTCCAAAAGCTCAGATGGGCCTACGCTGTAATGGCCGCTTACCTCGATCATGGAGTCGATGACGCTTGCGCTGATCCGCGCGCCGTTTTTTAACAGGAAGTAAAAAACCCCGGTCGTGAGGATCAGGCGCACCATCACCGCGGCAAACGAGGAGGGATCCCCCTGTTTGAAGATCATCTTCGCGCCGGTGACGACGATTGCGCAGCTGAGCAGCATCCAAAACAGCCTTTCGGCCGCCGCGGCGATCGGGGCCGAGTAATTCTGCACGTTCTGGATAAAATTGTCCGCCACACGGTTTAACAGGCCGTCTGCGGGCAGCCCGTCTGAGGCGAGCGCCGTCTCAGGCCACAGCAGCGCCGCAGCGCACAGCAGCGCGCCCAGGCTGATGATTTGCGTTTTAGTAGCCATAGTACGGGACATTGTCTGAGAACCTCATTTCAAAATGCCCGGAGCTTACGATCTTGCCGCCTTCGAGCATGTGCCGTGAACCTTCGGATTCAGCCAGCGCCTGGTTGTGTTCCGAGGCCGCCTCATGAGCCTGGACGCGCAGCATGGTGTTGATGCTGTTTGACAGATCCATAAGCGAGGCGGCTGAGGCGGCGTTGACCTGGGAGAGAGTGTCCAGGCCGGCGCCCAGCCCTTCGGCGCTGCGGGCCTGACCGCTTAAGCGTTCAAGCTTTGCGATCTGCTCCTTTAAGGCCGCAGAGGAGTTCGACGCGTTTTTCGCTGCCTGTGTGGCGTACTCTATGGAGTTGCTGTCCATGTGCTCGAGCACGGCGCGAAACGAGCATTCTTTGCCTTTCTCCATGCATTCCTGCCAGGCTTCGGCTTTCATAAACGAGGCGAGATATTCATTGAGGGTGCCGAAGGTTTCCCAAAGTGACGATGAGGCGTGCAGCAGTCCGAGGGAATTCTCGGTAAGCCGGTCCATGTCGCGCCAGCTTTGGACGTTGGGCTTTTCGTGATCCTGCACGGCCATGTCCATGCCGCGCTCGGCGCTCTGCCGCAGCACGTCCGTCTGCTCCTGGTTCGTTTGCGACCATTGGCGCATGGTGTCAAGCGACTGGGTAAGCTTGGATGAGATCTGGCGCAGCACTTCCGTCTGCTCCTGATCGTCGGCAAATGCAGGTGAAAGGGCGCAGCCGCACAGCAGCGCGGCTGTAAAAATTTTCAGTTTCATGATGAGGTGTCCCTGGCAAAGCCCGGCGTCCCGTAGGGTCCGCCGAAATAGATATCCGCGGTCACGGCTATGCTGAAAGCGTAGCCAGGTTCCACGGTAAGAGTGGGGGAGAGGTTGGTGTGGCGCTCGATGATGCGCCCCAGCGACGCTCCCAAAGACTGCGAGGCGGCGCCGGCGAAGGCGCTGCCGTAAGTGATCTCCCCGGACGCGGTGCGCTCGGAGTCGGCCGTGCTGACAGCGGCGCTGATCGACGAGAGCAAAAGCGTCCCCGAGAGCAGGCGCATAAAGTGGGTGTCTACGCCCGCCTCAAAGCCCGCGGCGCCGTCAGCCGACTGCCCGGGCATGGCGCCTAAGGAGAGCGAATGGCCGTCGGGGAAGAGCAGGCGCGTAAAGGCAATGAACACGCGTTCCTCGCCGTTGCCGGGTTTGGAACCGTACTGCCCGACGATGCGGGTGCCGCGGGGGATCACGACGTCGCGCCCGTAAACGGAATCCAGCACGTCCGAGGCCACCTGGGCCGAGACCTGGCCTGGCAGATCGGAGTTGATCCCCGTAAGCAGCACCGCCGGGATCACGCTGCCCTGGCGCAGGCACCACGGCGTCTTGAGGCCTTTCATCGGCGAGCGCAGCTCATCCTCGCCGTCGCGGCGCAGGATCTCGTAATCAGCCATGGTGCGGTATCCGCGTTTTTCCCGCAGTTCTTCTGTGGTCATGTTTGGTTTCTGGCGCAGCGCCGGGACACTTTGCGATTCCTGAGCAGCAGCGCTGCCGGGCAGCGGCGCGCCTTCGCCTAAGTTAAGGCGTGAGGGGGCGCGCAGAGCCTGCTCAAAGCTCTCGCGGCGGCGCTGCGCCAGCTCGCTTTCCTGTTTTGGCTCCTCGAGGGTGCGGCCTTCGGTTTTTTCAAGGTACTTGTCATAGTCCTCTGAAAGCCCGGGCTCCTTTTTGCCGTCAAGCTCGTCGGCGTACTCAAAAGCCTGGCGGGCCTCCTCGCGCAGCGCCAGGCCTTTTTGCCTGAGCTCGTCTGACGAGGGGGCCTCTTCGCTCTCCTGATCTTCCTCCTGTTCCCGGCGCCGCTTTTCATTGGCGAGCAGTTTTTCGTGATCTAGCGAGGCGCGCGCAGCCTGCTCCTTCATGGAGCGCGCCGCGGCGGCGGAAGCCTGTTTCTGTTCTTCAGGACTGTCCCCTCCGTTCCGGTTTTCCGGACTGGCGCCTGCGTAGATCACGGCGGCAAACGCCGCGACGAAGAGCACAGCGATAAGCAGCGGCA
Organism: Succinatimonas sp. UBA7265; assembly: GCA_002473165.1. Lineage (GTDB taxonomy): Bacteria > Pseudomonadota > Gammaproteobacteria > Enterobacterales > Succinivibrionaceae > Succinivibrio. The sequence goes on along the minus strand of DKSD01000005.1, from coordinate 2,310 downwards.
GCTTTGAGCTGCAGCCCTGCTTTAAAATCTGGCTTGCTGACAGCATCACCCCTCCGTGGCGCTTACCTGGGAAAGCGGCCGTGGCTCCCCTGAGGAGAGATCCCACATCTGGCTCAAAGACAGAGAACCTGCCCTGGCGCTGACGATGGCGGTCAGGGCGTCCTCGCTTACCTGCAATTGCACTGCGGTCCCTGAAGACGGGATGCCGCGCGCGAGCAGCGCGCCCTCAAGCAGCGGGGCCAGGCGCGGATCGCCTTGCACGCTCGCGCCCTGCGAGACCCGTCCTGAGGCTTCAAGCGCCGCGGCCATGCTCTCTGCAGGCGCGCGCAGATCGCTCTCGGAGAGCGCTCCGGCCGCGCCTTCTGCGCGCACGGCGGCCGAGGTGACTTCATCGCCTGAGCTGCAGGCGCACAGCAAGGCGATCCCCAAGGCCGCGGCCAGGTTTAGGCCTTCATGACGCAGCCGAAATTTCTGATCTGAATGTTTCATCGTTCTCCTTTAATATCAAAGTTGCGCCGGAAATCCTTCCGTCAATTACAAAACTCCTGCCGCGGATGCGGTAGTTGATAAGTCCGTTTTCGGTGCCGTTGCCTGAGAGCAGCAGCGCCGGCAGGCGCTCCATGTCATCAGGCATTTCCACGACGGTGCGCTGCCCGTCAAAGAAGACCCGTTTGGGCATGACCTCGGCGTCTCCGCTGATGTCAAAAGCGCTGTCGCCGCCTGAGTACAGCGTCTGTGCTGACAAATCCTCCTGCGGCGCCTGGGCGCTGTAGCCTCCCGGATCGGGGAGCGCGGCGTAACCTTGCAGCGCGCTCTCCCCCTGCAGAACCGACAGCGACTGCCCGGGGTAGGTAAAGCGCACCGCGGGCATGAATTCCGAGGCCGAAGACTTCAGGCGCAGATGGTAGGCGCGGCGATCGGTCGTGACGACCAGCGAGGTGCGCAGTCCGCTGTCAAGGGGCTTTACCACCAGGTGCTGCACCGGGCCCTGCGGCGATCCCGAGACGGCCGAGTCCACGCTCCAGCGGGCTGAATCGCCAATCTGGGCGTTGCGGATGCGCTCCCCGGGCTCCAGGGATATGTCGCAGAGCTCAAGCACGGCGCAGACTATGGAATGGTGGCCTGAGCCGTAGGCAAACACGATCTCGCCGGGCGCCCCGGACAGCGCCGGCAGGCTGCGGCGCTGCGACGTGCGCTCCAGATCCCCTAAAACCTCCCGATCGCGGCTGTCCAAAAAATCCGAGCCGTTTTCACCAAGGTAGCTGTCATATGCCGAATCAGCCTGCGCGTGCGGCGTCAGGCACCACAGCGCCAGCAGCATGGCGCTTAAGCTGATCCTTTTCATGTTCATGCACCCTCCTTTTTGGCCGCGGGTTTTGAGATGTCGCTGATGGTCAGGGCGGTCACGATCACGCCCAAGGGGTTTAGCTGCAAAGTTTCAAGCTCGCTGTGCTGCAGCGCCACGGTTTTGCAGGTGACGTTGGCGCGCAGCCGCACGGTTTTCTCATCTGCCGAGCGTTCGTTCCAGTCGATCTGAAACGTGCCGGGGGTCATGCGGATGATGTTCTCGATGCTGACGCTTATGGGTTTGCTGTCCGGGCGGTGCGGCCGCTCCTCGCGGAAATAGCGCGTGATCTCGCCGAAAGCCTGCGAGTTGTCCTGCAGGTGCGCGTACACCGAGCGCATGTGGCGCTCGTTTAAGACCGGATCGCTGCTCACGCCGCGGAATTTCTCGATGAAAGCGCAGAGATCGGCGGCGAGGGCCTGCTCGGGCACTTCCTGGGCGCCGCGCAGATCATCGCGGGCGATCACGGCCCCGGTGCGGTCGACGGTGACGACGTAGGGCACAATTTGCAGCGACGAGGCGGCGCTGATATAGGCGCACAGCGCCACCATGCCAAACGCGGCGCAGGCAAAAGCCGCGGCCATGGGGATAAGGGTGCGCAGCAGCGCGCTGCGGGCCAGATTCAGCCCGCCTAAGCTGCCGCGGTCAGCGTTTTTCATGTGAGTCCTCCTTACAGTGCTCAAGCGCCTTGGCGCCTGACAGCGAAAACACGTCGAGCTCGGCTTTGGAAAGCAGCAGCTCAAAACGGCTGAAGTGTCCCCCTTTTTGGAGGAACAGATCGCGCCGCGGCGCTCCGAAGGCTATGGCTTCAATCTGCTCTGAGTTCAGCCCTGCCATCTCATAGCGCGGGCGCATCAGGCTTTCGCGCGCGTCGGGGTTTGGCAGGTAAATGCGGGTCTTGATGCAGTCAAGCAGCGCCTCGGTGCGCCCTGAGAATTCGAGATCCGAGAGTGTCTGAGTGGCCA
>DKSD01000058.1 GCA_002473165.1 Succinatimonas sp. UBA7265 | reverse complement strand
CATGATTTTCTTGGTGTGCGGAAAACTGCCTCTGAGGGAAGTGGTCACTGAAGTCTAAAAAGGGAAAGAAAAGGGTCAGGCAAAATACCTAACCCACACTAAATAGCGAAAGGCCACATTTTCAGGCGCCGCGGCGGTTTTCAAGCCGCGGACGCGCCCGCGTTTATCCTTTCTCAGGTCTTGATACTGCCGCTTACGGGGCGCTTTTCCTTTAAGCCAGGCAGGCTGTAGCGCAATTTACGCTTAACATGATGTTATAAAAAAAATTTATGAAAATATGTTGTTTATACTCACCAAAGCAGTGCATTCTGAAATCAGCTTAATTCAGCGTGCTTTCAAGATGTTCATTAAAAACATGCGCTAAAAAGTATTCTTGCTCTTGCATGATGTCAGCATAGTTACTATGATTATCACTGTTGGTTGAGAACGTGATTTTATGCTCTCTCTTAAAAACAGCACCTAATCAGGAGATATCCTATGCCGGCTTTAGCAATGCATCAGTCATACGCAGTGACAGACTCCCAGGCGGCCTTTCGCGGGGAGGTGAGGCGCTGTTTTGAAGAGCGCCAGCGCAGCCTCGGACTCAGCGATCGTCAGATCGCAGCGTCTTTCGGACTGTTCGGGCGTCTGGGCGCGCGGCTGGCGCTGGAGCGTTTCCACCGCGACGGCACGCTCAATGACGCTTTCAGAGTGAGGCTGCAGGCGCGCCTTGGGATCTCTGATGCCGAGTTCGCGCTGCTCTCAGACGGCTTTGCCCGCAAGGCGGTGGCCGATCGCAACTGCTTTTTTGAAAACTTCGGGGTGTTCTGGCATAACCGCGCCCGCATCATCACAACGAAGTCCTGGTCGGATGTGACGTTTATGGGGCTTGAGGTAAACTGCCGCGGTTTTGAGCGCGCGTTCCCTCTGACTTTGGGAGAGCTGCTCTCTTATTACGATCGCGGACTGTGGAGCCTTAAGACCGCAAAGGGCGAGACCGCGCTGATCTACGCGCTCTCAGGGGAGCTTTCAGCTGGCACACTGCGCGCCGACGCGGTGGTGCCGCAGACCGGTGCGCTCGTGCACGCGCAGCTGCGCTCGGCCCAGGCGATCTTAGGGCCTTACCTTGATTACCGGCCTCAGGAGAAATTCACCCCGAGCTGCTGGACGGTGCGCAGTCTCGCGCGGGTGCTCTCCACGGATTTTCGCATGAAGTTCTGAAAACAAAGCCGCGGCAATACCGCGGTTTTTTCAGGAAAAACTTTTCAGGCTTTAGGAGGCGGGAGGATCTGGCAGCTTGCGAGCACGTCGAGGGCGTGGGCGTGCTTTTCCGGCGTCACGCCGGCGCAGCACTCAGGGAGTACGCGGATCTCAAGCTCCGGCATTGAGGCTTTGAGCAGCAGGGCGTTTGAGATCACGCAGATGTCCGTGCACAGACCGCAGACGGTCACCGATCCGATCGCGCCGGTCTCAAAGCGTAACCTGAGATCTTCAGCCAGCGCCGTGCTGCCAAAAGTCGGCTTCTCGTAGATCTTGCAGCCGTGCGTCTCGCGGAATTTTTCAAGCTCAGGCACAAGCTCCCAGCCTTTGGTGCCGCGGATGCAGTGCGGAACCGGCAGGTTGCGCCCTTCCTGAGTTTTTAAGTAATCCTCAGGGTGGGTGTCGAGCGTGAAGATCACCTCGCCTTTAAAGCCTTTTACCGTCTTTAAAAGCTCAGGCAGCATCGCCTGGGCCTCTTTGGTGCCCAAAGCGCCGTCCACAAAGTCGTTTTGCACGTCGACAACCAGCAGGATGTCCTTTTTCATATACCCTCCGTGTGTGCAGCTGCCTTCATTCTACTTTACGAGGCCATTTTCAGCGCGCCGTTCTGCGCCTTTTGCACCATGCCGAGGAAATAGCGGTGGACGCGCGGATCGCCGTCAAGCTCGGGGTGGAAGGCCAGAGCCAGCTGGTTTTCACAGCGCACGGCGCTGATGATCCCGCGCGTAACCGCCAAAACCTGGCATTCAGGTTTAACGCTCTGAACGGCCGGGGCCCGGATAAAGGTCATGGGCACGCGCCCCAGGCCTTTGAACTCATCCTCGGAGTGAAAAGACGCCAGCTGCCTGCCATAGGCGTTGCGTTTTACCGTGCAAGGCAGCGTGCCAAACCACACGGTCTGATCGCCTGAGAGCTTTTCTGAAAGCAGGATCATGCCCGCGCAGGTGGCGAGCACCGGCAGCCCGGCCTCGATCTTTGCCTTGAGCGGTTCAAAAAGACCTAGATCTTTTAACAGCCGCCCCTGGACGGTGCTCTCGCCGCCCGGGAGCACCAGGCCGTCAAAAGGCCTGTTGAGATCTGAGAGCGCGCGGATCTCAAAACATTCCGCGCCCAAAGAGGCGAGCATCTTTTCATGCTCGATAAAGGCGCCTTGCAGCGCCAGCACCGCGATCCTCATGCCGCCTCCTTATTTGCCGCGCTCAGCCATGAGCACCTGGATCTCGTTTTCGTTGATGCCGACCATGGCCTCGCCGAGGTTCTCCGAGAGCTTCGCGACGAGCGCGGGATCTTTAAAGCCGGTTGTTGCCTTGACGATCGCTGCGGCGCGCTTGGCAGGGTTGCCTGATTTGAAGATCCCCGATCCTACGAAGATCCCCTCGGCGCCCAGCTGCATCATGAGCGCGGCGTCAGCCGGCGTGGCGATGCCGCCTGCGGCGAAGTTCACGACCGGCAGACGGCGGTGTTCGTGTACGTACTGCACGAGATCAAGCGGCACTCCAAGCCGGTGCGCCTCCTCGTAAAGCTCATCTGCGCCTAAAGCGGCGACGCGGGCGATGCCCTCGTTCATCTTGCGCAGGTGGCGCACAGCCTGCACCACGTCGCCCGTGCCAGGCTCGCCCTTGGTGCGGATCATCGAAGCGCCTTCGGCGATGCGGCGCAGCGCCTCGCCCAGATCGCGGGCGCCGCAGACGAACGGCACCTTAAACTTCGTCTTGTCGATGTGGTATACGTCGTCGGCGGGGCTTAACACCTCGCTCTCGTCTATGTAGTCGATGTCTATGGCTTCCAGCACCTGGGCTTCGGCAAAGTGGCCGATGCGGCATTTGGCCATGACAGGGATGGAGACGGCCTTCTGGATCCCCTCTATCATCGCCGGATCCGACATGCGTGATACGCCGCCGGCGGCGCGGATGTCAGCGGGAATGCGCTCAAGCGCCATGACAGCGCAGGCGCCGGCGTCCTCGGCGATCTTCGCCTGCTCTGGCGTAGTAACGTCCATGATGACCCCGCCTTTTAACATCTGGGCAAGCTCGCGGTTTAATTTCGCGCGCTCTTTAGGATCCTGTGACTGTTTTGTCTTAGCCTGTTGCATGGCTGGCCTCCTGACCTTTAAATTTCTCAAAATTGATTTGTACGACCACGCGGCGCAGGCAAAGCAGGTATATTAGCAGTAATTGCCTGTGCGTGCATGGATATTTCTGTAAACGCTTTTTATTATTCACGGCTCTGGCCTTGAATAAATTCTCAGATTTAGAATATTCAGCAAGGTCAGATTGAGGGGTAAATAAGTCCAGTGCTTACCTACGTTCTTGAAAAAAAGAGGTCAGAGGCGCTCTATGAAAACCTCGGGGAAAACCTCAGGCGCGACATTCTTTCAGGTGTTTTAAAGCCCGGCGAGCGTCTGCCGTCCAAACGCGCCTTTGCGCGCAATCTGGGCATAAGCGTGATCACGGTGGAGAACGCGTACCTCGCGCTTGAAGATGAGGGGCTCATCGTCTCAAGGCCGCGCAGCGGCTTTTTTGTCGCAGAAGCCACGGAGAGGAGAAAACAGGCTGTGCCGCAGAGCGCCCCTGAGAGGATCGATCTGCCCGTGCCCAGCGGGGAAAAGCTGATCGCTGATTTCAGCTCGAGCGGGAACACTCCCGAGAGCTTTCCTTTTGGCGCATGGTCGCGGATCATGCGCACGCTTTTGAGCACCGGGCGCCGGCAGCTTTTGGAGCCCCCGCCTTCAGGCGGGGCTTTGGTGCTGCGCGAGGCGCTGTGCGCGCATCTGCGCGATTTCCACGGCATGCAGGTGTCGCCCGGGCAGATCATCGTCGGCGCCGGCACGGAGTACCTGTGCGGCCTGATCGTGAGACTTTTGGGAACTGAGCTGCTGTACGGCACGGAAAACCCTGGCTACGGCAGCTTTGCCGCCGTGTGCCGCAGCTACGGCGTGCGCACGGCGCCGCTGGGGCTTGATGAGGACGGGCTTAAGCCTGAGGAGCTTGAGCGGGCAGGGTGCGATGCTGTTCACGTGAGTCCGGCCCGCCAGTTCCCCACGGGCGCCGTCATGCCGCTCTCGCGCCGCTACGCGCTCTTAAGCTGGGCCGCTGCCAAAGCCGGGCGCTTTGTCATCGAAGATGACTACGAGAGCGATCTTAGGATCGGCGGCAGGCCGCTGCCGCCGCTGCAAAGCGCCGATGTCTCAGGCCGGGTCATATATGTGAGCACTTTTACCAAGACTCTGGCATCGACGGTGCGCATCAGCTATATGGTGCTGCCTGCCGATCTGGCAAAACGCTTTTATGAGAAGCTCTCATTCTGCCAGAGCACGGTGCCGGCGCTTGAGCAGTACACGCTGGCGCGCTTTATAGAAAGCGGCGGTTACGAGAAGCACTTAATCCGCCTGCGCGGCGCGCTTAAAGCCAGGCGCGATCAGCTGCTCGCGCTGATCTCCCAAGGTCCGCTCAAAGGGCTGTGCACGGTTGCAGGCTCCGATGCGGGGCTGCATTTGCTGCTGCGCTTGCAGCGCCATCCTGATCCTCAGAAAGTGTGCGCTAAGGCGCTTGAACTGGGCGTGAGGATCAGGCCGCTTGCGGATTTTTACACGGGTGCGGCGCCTGAGGATGCCAGCCGCGTTTTTGTGCTCAATTATTCTGCGGTGCCCTCAGAGGCGCTGCCGCAGGCTGCAAAGGCGCTTAATGTTGCTTTTGCAATTTGATTATGAAAACAGATCCTTAAGCGTCAGTGTTTGGTTTATCAGGCCTGAATGCATACCCTTGTAAAGTCCCAAGGTGGTTACCAGGACAATTTGCAAGGAGTGGGTTTTACTGTGCATTTTGCTTGCAGTGTAGGCTTCGATTTTGTTTTGAATATCATCACGCGTTCTTTTTTCGATAACGAAATTGTCTGCGCAAAATTTCATTTCGCAAAGGTAATCTGTGCGCGCCGCGTTGCATTCGATTACAAGGTCGATCTGCGCCCCTTTTCCTTCAGGTGAAGTCCCTCGCCAGCTGAAACGTCTGTCAATCGATGGCAGGCGCAGTGCATTTTTGATCTGAGAAAGATGTTCAAAACAAAGCAGTTCAAAAGTATCTCCGGCCCAGCTGTTGAATGCTCCTGTTCTGTCCTTGCTGAGCCATCCTCCGGCACTGACCTGTCTTCCGTCAATGAATTTCAGATAGAACAGCGAGAAGAAATCTCTCAGCTGGTAAACAGTTTCCACACGCTGTTTCCCGTATCTGGGGTATTCATGGATGATGCCGGAGTCTTTGAGATTTGTAAGCAGCCTGCTTAGTGTTCCTCCGCTTTTTATAGATGATGCTTCGCTGATTTCAGCCTGTGTCATGCCATAAAACCGCCTGCCGACGGTTTTTACTACATCAACGTATCTGTCGGTTGTTGCGTAAAGACCTGCATATACATCTTTGAATTCCTGATGGATCGTTTCATCGGCGAAGAAAATGTGATCGAGATTTTCCGCTATGGTGAGTTTAGGGTTCAGTTTATCAAGGTAGTAAGGAATGCCGCCTAATGCCATGTAACTGATGCACATTTCATAGCGTGACAGATGGAATCCGCGCTTTTTATAGTATTTTTCACATTCGGCAAGAGTAAAAGGGCGCAACCTAAAGAACTTGGTGATTCGATTGTGGAGCCCTCCATAGTCGTGAATGATGTTATCGAGTATCCAGCTGGTGGCAGAACCGCATACAATCAAAACAATATTGCGCTGGCTGTCGGCCCATGAATTCCAAAAATACCCAAGTTCAGCGATCATCTCGGCTGATTGCGGTCCCGCAAGCCATGGCAGTTCGTCCAGAAAAATCACTTTTCTGCGGCTCCGCTTCCTGCTGAGAACTTTTCTGAGCAAAAAAAAGCATTCTCGCCAGTTCCGGGGCGGGGGCTCTGTTTGATCTAACCCTGCGATTTTCAGCGAGTCGTAAAAATGTTCAAGCTGGATCTGGCGGTAAGAAACATTGTCTTTATCACTGCCTTTTAAATATGTACCTACCGCGGAAAAACTGATTTTATTACGAAAAAACTCGTTGATTAAAAAAGATTTACCTATGCGTCTGCGCCCAAAAATCGCTATGAATTCTGACTTTTTTGATCTGTAAAGACGTTGCAATTCTGCAATTTCATTATCTCGTCCAATAATATTGGAGACATTCATTTGAAGCCCGTTATATTAACAATTTAGAATTATCTTTATGAAAAACAAAATAATTGTAATTTTGAAATTCAGCGAAAAACGAAAGTAAAAATCAGCGAAAAAGGGACTTTTCCTTCCGATTTCGCTGAATTTCAAATTTTTTCATGGCATAAATATGAAAAAGTTATGCAATAGCTCCAAGCCCAAAGTGAAAGGCGTATGTTCGTCCGCTATCAAGCAGCGAAGTCAAATCATGTTAACCCATGCAATTTCAAGCAGACCTGTCACGCTGATTATTTCAACATAGCTCCTTATCCTGTGATGGTGGATTTTAAGCTATTTAGCTGAAAAATAAAGTGGCCATTATTTAAAAAATCAGCGAAAAGCCATTGTGGAAATCAGCGAAATAACGACTTTTCTATCCTTTTTCGCTGAGTTTCTCGAAGAAACGGTTCCTGTTTGTGATTAAGAACCGGCTGTTATGATCCTGCCTAATCAGCGATCGCGCGTGCAGCGCGATCGTTTTCTGAAATTGCGGTGCATTCTTCGAATGCAATGTGATTGCGTGAGTGCAAATGCGGAAGCGCGGATCTCTGGGTGCTAATCTGACCATTTCCTGCGCGCGATCCCCCCTTCACCGTGTCTTTATTTATAATGTTGTCTCCGCCAGGCTTAGTCCGGCGGATTTCGTGAGTACCTTTAAGGCTTTTATATGAGAATTCTTGGGATCGAAAGCTCCTGTGACGAAACCGGGGTGGCGATTTATGACGATGAGCAGGGACTGGTTTCCCACGTCCTCCACACCCAGATAGCCATGCACGCCCAGTACGGCGGCGTCGTGCCGGAACTGGCCTCGCGCGATCACATAAGGCGCGTCGTGCCGCTCGTCACTCTGGCCTGTGAAAAAGCCCTCTGCGGTTTAAAAGATCTCAGCGCGGTAGCTTATACGGCAGGACCGGGGCTCATCGGCGCGCTGCTCACCGGCGCCATGGGCGCCGCGGCTCTGGCGCACGGCCTGGGGATCCCCTGCGTGCCGGTGCACCACATGGAAGGCCATCTGCTCGCGCCCATGCTCGAAGATCCGCGCCCGCAGTTCCCGTTTGTGGCGCTGCTCATCTCAGGCGGGCACACCATGCTCATCAAGGTAAGCGCCCCGGGGCGCTATGAGCTCTTAGGGCAGAGCGTTGACGACGCGGCAGGCGAGGCTTTTGACAAGACCGCCAAGCTTCTGGGGCTGCCTTACCCGGGCGGCCCGCAGCTTGAGGAGCTGTCAAAAGGCGGTGATCCCAAAGCCTTTGACTTCCCGCGCCCGATGATCAAAAACCCGGGCTGCGATTTCTCGTTTGCCGGGCTTAAGACCGCGGTGCTCAACGCCACGCTCGATCACGAAAAAGATCTTGATAAGGTAAAAAGCGACATCGCCGCGTCGTTTACGGCGGCGGTCGCCGAAACGCTGTGCCGCAAGTGCGAGCGCGCCTTGAAGATCACCTCATTAAACCGTCTCGTCGTCGCAGGCGGCGTGAGCGCCAACACCGATATCCGCGGCGCCTTAAAAGATCTCATGGCAAAGCGCGGCGGCGAGATCTTCTTTGCCAGGCGCGAGTTCTGCACCGACAACGGCGCCATGATCGCTTATGCCGGCATGCAGCGCTTTAAGGCAGGGCAGATTGGCGATGATCGCGTGATCGTCCACCCCCGCTGGGCGCTTACCGCGCTAAAGCCGCTTGAATGAACATGGACAGAGTGTTTTTACGGGATCTTAAGATCCGCTGCATCATCGGGATCCTGCCGCAGGAGCGAGTCAAAGCGCAGGATCTCCTCGTGAACTGTTCGCTTGAATGCGATCTCAGAGAGTGTGCCGCCTTAGGCTCCCTTAAAGACAGCATCGATTATTTCGCGCTTGCGCAGTTTGTCAAAGACTACACGCAACAGCGCCGCGCCGAGCTTTTGGAAACTTTGGGCGAGGAACTGTGCACAGAAATCCTAAAGCGCTTTAAAGCCCAAAGCGTTACTCTGCGCCTTGAAAAGCCCCAGGCGGTGCCCGGCGCCGCCGGCGCGGGCATCGAGCTTGAGCGCACTCGCTGAGCCACGTTTTTTGTCTCAGACTTTGCCTGCCTTTTCCTGCCTGAAAAACTCGCGCAAACGCCTGCCGTCAGCATTTGTATTTTGTCTGTCTGAAATTTCAAGTTAGTTAAGCTCCCTGTCTTACATTGCAGTAGAATACGTCCGTTTACGCATTTAAAAAGCTTAGCGGTGTAGTATCCGACATAGCAGAACACAACAGATTAATTATCTGAAATAAGAACAATAAATTTCACAGCGCGGTTTTCCTGAGATGCAGCGCGGCGCAGCGGTGCGCCAGTGCGCGGATTAGCAAAGGGCTTCGTGCGCCCGCTTTCCTCAAACGCTTGCATATTCAGGGATGCGGCAAAGGTTTTGGAGCAGAGTTTATGAGACAGACACAAGGCGCGATCGGTTTTCTGGTTTCCGCCTACCGCGGGATCTTAAGGCACGCGTTTTTCGCGGCCCTGGCAGCGGCGATCCCGGGCGCGGCCTGGGCCGTGGATGTCAGCACGTCGCAAAACTCAATCCGGCAAAGCGACGGCACTTACTTCATAAGCGCCGATCTCACGCAGGCTGCCGGCGGCCTGAATGTCAGCGGTGATGCGGAATTTACCGGCGGCAGCGCCAAAGACGTCTCTTTAGACAGCCTAAGTTCGTCGGCTTCCGGGCTTGCTTTATACAGCAACGGACACAGCGTGGCCCTGGGAACGCTCACCGCCCTTGCCCCTCAGGGCTATGTCGCGCTGAGCTCTCAGGCCCAAGGCCCGTACCGCGCTGGCGGCTCGTTTAGCGTCAGCGGGGCGGCCGAGATCGGATCTTCAAACCTCAGGATCGAGGGCGGCGCGGCGTTTAAAAACACGCTGCACGCCGGCGCCTCAGGCAGGCTGGATGTCACTTCAGGCGGAGTGCTGACTTTAGGCGGCGAGGACGCCCGCGCGGTCTTTGACGAGGGCGCGCAGCTGTACACGCAAGGTGGCCGGATCGATGTTTCAGGCGGCGCCGCCCTTGAAGCCGTTCAGGGAGTGTTCCTCGAGGGCGGGGCGCTCAAAGACGGGATCGGAGCGGGATCGATTGAGGCCGCAGGCGCGGGCTCTTACATAAAGCTCTTAAACCTCGCGGAGGACGCACTCTCCGGCGATTTCAAAAAGCTGCTCTCAGAGGCCGTGTCGTTCTCAGGCGGCGCGCAGCTCAAAGGACAGACAGAGATCAGAGCCGGCGCGGGTCAGACGCACGTGGTAAAAGGCGGCGGGCTTGACGTCCTTGAGATCTCAAAGCTCACGGATGAAGGCGCGTCAGTGCTGCTTGACACCGGCAAAACCGCGGCCGAGCTCCGCGAGGCCGCGGTGTCAGGCGGCGCTTTGAGGATTGCAGGCGGTGTGAGCGCCACCCTCGCTGAAGGCGGCAGCCTTAAGGTCACAGGACAGGGCAGCGTCAGCGTGCAGTCAGGGGGCTCTCTTGCGCTTGACAAGGCCGCGGCCTCATTTGAGCGGGGCAGCGCGCTTGAGGCCAAATCCGCCTCTCAGGTAAAAGTGCGAAACGGCGGCTCGCTCACCGGTGACAAGGACGTGTTCTTAAAGGACGATCTCAGCCTCCAAGACAGCCTGGCATCCGGGGCGCTCACCGCAGACGGCGAGGGCTCGTACATAAAGCTCCTGCGCCTTTCAAGAGACGATCTCGACGCTGACCTCAAAGCCCCCTTTGGCGGGCAGAGCGTTTTCACCGGCGGCGGCAGGCTCAAAGGGCAGACTGAGATCGCATCTTCAGCTGATATTACCCTAAGTTCTGACGAAATGTCTC
>DKSD01000078.1 GCA_002473165.1 Succinatimonas sp. UBA7265 | reverse complement strand
TTCCTGGCAGTCATTATCGCCAGCATCATCCTGCTGATGCTGGTCGGTGCTGCTTCCATCAAAGGCGCCACGGACGCCACCGGGTCATCCGGGCAGGTCATAAACCAGATCATCCCGTCGCTCACCTCGATCGGCAACCTTAAAGCGCAGTTTAAGGAATACCGCATCGCGGCCATCAAATTCCCGACTGCTGCACCCAATGATCTCGAAAAATTAAAGCAGAACCACGCGACAGCTCAAAGCTCCATGCTCAGCGACTGCAAAAAGCTCAAGAGCACGCTCGACCAAAAAAAGCTGACCCGGCTTGAAGCCCTGATCAAGGAATACGACGATGACGTCAACAACATCATGTTCCCGTTCATGAAAGAGGGAAAGACCACGGACGCCATCAACACGATCCGCGACTACCTCACTCCGCTGGGCAATGAATTTGACAAGACCACAGGCGAGCTTGAGGCGCAGCTGACAGCGCTGTCAAAGCAGTACTCCGACGAGCTGACGGCCGACGTGTCGCCGGTGCTCACGCTCATCGTGCTGGCAATCGTCATCGTCGTGAACATCCTCGGGCTGACGCTGCTCTCAAAGTCAATCCGCGGAGCCGTCAATGACATCGCCGCCCACACCCGCCGTTTAGGCAGCGGGGATCTGTCACAGCCCATTCCGCAGAACCGCGCCGACGAGTTCGGCAGCATCCTCAAATCTCTGGAGAGCCTGAGAACGTCATGGCATGAGCTCGTGGGATCCATCCGCGACGTGGCCACGGACGTCACGAACAGCATGGACGAGATCAACGCCTCCGGCGCCCGCACCGCGGCGTCTGCCAAAGACACCGAATCCCGCTCGCTCACGGTCTCCGCCGCCGCCGACGAGATGGTCTCCACCACGGCCGACATCGCCAAGAACTGCGAGAACGCGGCCAACGAGGCCCAGAACTCCGGCAAGACCACTGAAGCAGGCGCCCGCGAGATCTCCGCAACCGTCGACGGCCTGACCGCCCAGGCCGAGAAGACCCGGCATGACGCGGGACTGGTGCACGAGCTTACCGAGCAGATCCAGAAGATCTCCGGCATTGTCGAGACCGTCGAGGACATCGCCTCGCAGACAAACCTGCTGGCCTTAAACGCCGCCATCGAGGCCGCCCGCGCCGGCGAGGCCGGCAAGGGCTTCGCGGTCGTGGCCGACGAGGTCCGCTCCCTGGCCTCCCGCACCTCGAAGTCCACGCAGCAGATCAGCAAGATGACCGAGGAGATCCGCTCAGGCGCCGACAGGGCCAACTCCTCCATGATTGACTCGGTTAAGAGCATGGGCGAGCTCAAGACCCGCACGGACGCCATTCAGGGGCTGTTAAAGCAGATCACCGCAGGCGTCTCCGGCGTGAACAGCCGCATTGCCCAGATAGCCACGGCCGCCGAGGAGCAGACCACGGCCACTTCCGAGATCTCCGCGAACATGCAGAACATCTCCAACGCCTCCAAGGGCCTTGCCGAGGAAGCGACGAACACCTCGGATCTGGTGCAGTCCTCCTCTCAGCGCATGCACGAGCTCACCGCCATGGTCGAGAAGATCACGCTTTAAGCTCGCCGCCTGAAAAAGCCCCCCTTGCGGGGGCTTTTTTGTTCCCGGGGGCCGCCCCCGATCCGTTTATTTTTCGGGTTCGTGCTTTAAAATCAGGGCATGCACGAAGGAGGACGCGTGTCCAGGAAACTCTTATTAGCGCTCGCGCCGGTGCTGGTCGGCATCGCGGCGGGCACCGCCATTTTGCTGGTAAACCCCAAGGCCGGATCGCGCATCGGCGATCTGCTCTACTCAAAGAGCATGAACGCCGAGGGCTACGCGTACGCCGTGGCCCGGGCCGCGCCCAGTGTCGTCAACATCTACGTCACAGCCTTGAATTCGGCCTACACCTCGCAGCGCAGCGACGCCCCCCAGGAGGTCAAGACGAGCGCCTCAGGCGTCATCATGTCCTCTGACGGCTACATCGTCACGAACTACCACGTCGTGCCCTCCTCAAACGAGCCGGATCAGTCGATCTTTGCGATGACGCGCGACGGCCAACTCTACCAGGCTTTTGTCATCGGCTTTGACCGCCGCACCGACATCGCCGTGCTCAAGGTGCAGGCTTCTAACCTGCACCCCATCCCGATGGTCACGGCTAAGCATGAGCCGCAGGTGGGTGACATCGTGCTGGCGATCGGCAACCCCAACAACTTAGGGCAGACCGTCACCCACGGCATCATCTCCTCGACAGCCCGCTCGGGATCGGGGCTTTTGGCGCGCAACCAGATGAATATCCGCGAGGGGCTGCAGGATCTCATCCAGACAGACGCCCCGATCAACAGCGGCAACTCAGGCGGGGCGCTCGTTAACACCGCAGGCGAGCTCGTGGGCATAAACACCGCCTCGTTTAACGGCTACCAGACTTACGGCATCGGCTTTGCCGTGCCGTCCAAGCTTGTCGTCTCCGTCATGCGCGAGATCATCTCGCACGGCCGCGTCATCCGCGGGTATCTGGGGATCTCCGATGACGGATCGGTGCCGCTGCCTGACGGCGAGCCGGGCGTGGGCGTGAGGATCGCCTTTATAGATCCCAGCGGTCCGGCCTACGGGATCCTCGAGTCAGGCGACATCATCTTTGAGGTAAACGGCAGCCGCATCAGCTCGCTCAAAGAGCTCATAGAGCTCGTGTCCAAGACCGCCCCGGGGGCCAGCCTGACCTTTAAGCTCTACCGCGGCGGGGAAGTTCTGGAAAAGAGCGTGGTGCTCGCCGAAGACCGCGCCAGCATAGATTAAAAAACGGAGGCCTGAACCTCCGTCTGTCTTATGCGCCGCCTTCAGTCCCAGCGCAGGCGCCGGCGCGCCATTTCGCTTAGGATCTCGGCGCACCCGTCTATGCCAAAAGCCGAGCTTGAGAGCATGACGTCGAAATTCTCCGGCCCGGGCTCTGAGTGCGCGAATTTGCGGCGAAAGGCCGTGCGCGCGGCGTCCACGCGTTTGATGTCGCGCACCGCCTCCTCCTCGTTGCCGATCTGCAGCTTCTCGACACAGTTGGCAACGCGATCGTCAAAAGGCGCGTAGATGTAGGCCCTCAAGGTGTTGGGGCGCTTTCTTAAGATGTCCTCGGCGAGCCTGCCCACGATGATGCAGTTACCCTTTTCCGCCCAGTCGCGGATGATGCTCTTCTCCGTCTCAAACAGTTCGGTCGTGAGGTTGTAGACCCCGAAATTGAACAGGTAGCTGCGGCGCATAAAGAAACTGCCGCTGCCGGCTTCCTCGTCGCGGCTGCTCGCCTCTTTAAGCGAGATGTTCATGCGCTTGGCCGCCTCTTCGACGATGTCGCGATCCATAAACTCGATGTCGAGCATGCGCGCAAGCTTTTGGGCTATGGTCCTGCCCATGGCGGCAAACTGCCGTGAAATGGTGATAACCGGTTTTTCCATCTCCGCGCTCCTCAGGCTGCGCCGCGCTTGGCCTGCATGCGCCTTACGGCCACGGACAGGCTGAAGTTGATGATGAAATAGATTATAGCCGCCGTGCCGTAGAGCACGAACACGTCCGAGACGTTGATGGTGTCCTGGCCGCTGAAACGGTTGGCCGTCGAGAGGATCTTGCGCACGCGCGACATGAGCTCGATGGTGGCGACGTTGGCCATGAAAGACGAGTCCTTGATAGTGGTGATGATCTGCGAAAGCAGCGTCGGCACCACGTTGCGGTAGGCCTGCGGCAGGATGATGTACACCATGGTCTTAATGGTGCCAAAGCCCTGGGTGTAGGCCGTCTCAAACTGGCCGCGCGGGATGGAGTTCAGGCCGCCGCGGATGATCTCGGCCACGACGGACGAAGTAAAGAGCGTCAGGGCAATCGAGGCCTTGAACAGCATCTTCGTCTCAACTGACGACAGCCCGAACAGCGGGTGCCCGAAGAACTCCGGCACCGGGCAGAACACGACGCCGATAAAGATCCAAAGCAGCAGCGGCGTGTTGCGGAACACTTCGATATAGGCCGCCGCCAGGAAATGGAACAGGCGGTACTGCGGCGCCGTCGCGTAGTTGCGCACGAGCGCGAGCACCGATCCGATCACGATGCTGAGCAGCACCGCAACCGTGGAAACTATGACCGTAAACAGGGTGCCCTTGGCGATATAGGACGCCACCGGCCCCAGGGTCAGGATATGAAAACTGGCAATCCACTCGTCCATGATTACTCCTTGAGCGCTCCGGAGAGCTGATCGCGTTTTTTAAGGTTGCGCTCCCAGATGCCCGCGAGCGTGGAGAGCGGATAGCACATGCCAAAGAACAGCAGGCCGCAGATGAGATAAGCCGGGCCGTAGGCGCCGCCGGTGTTCACGCCGGTGACGAAGCTGTAGGTCAGGGAAATCAGATCCGAGCCGCCGATGATGTAGAGCACCGAGGTGTTCTTGATGAGGTTCACGATCTGGTTGGCCATAGGAGGGAGGATGATCTTCGTGCACTGGGGCAGGATGACATAGCGCATCACCCCGAAATAGCCGAATCCCTGGGATTCTGCCGACTCAAACTGCCCTTTGGGGATCGAGCCGATACCGGCGCGGAAGACCTCGGCCATGTAAGCGCCGTGGTAGACGCCGATGGACACGATGCCGGTTGCCAGGATGCCGATGCCGTGGCCTGAGAACGACAGCGCGTAATACAGGAAGCACACCTGCAACAGCAGCGGCGTGTTCTGGATGAACTCCACGTAGACGCGGGCGATGCCCACCAGCCACTTCTTGCCGCAGGTGGACATGAGGCCGAACGTCAGCCCCAGGCTCAGCCCCAGCAATATAGCCAGCACCGAGGTCTCCAGCGTGTGCAGAAAGCCCAGCAGGAAAGTGGCGCGGAACTGCCACACCAGATCCCAGGCAAAGCCTTCAAACATGTTTCCCAGCATTTGTCCCCTCCGCAAAAAAGGCCCTGCGCACAGGGCCTTTTAAAGCCTCAGATACTCATCAGTCGAGGTTGTTCTCGTGGATCAGCTTCTTGACGGTGCCGTCCTTAAGCCAGCCCTCGATCAGGCCGTTGACGTAAGCGCTCAGGCCCGAGCCTTTCTTCGTGACCGCGCCGTAGTCCTGCGGAGCGAAGGTGTCCTCGATGAAGGAACGGCCCTTGGTCTTGTAGATGTTGAGGATCGAGCGGTCGACGCAGAAGGCCTGCACTTCGTTTGAGGCCAGGGCGGTGGAGATCGCCGGGTAGTCCTCGTACTGGTGGAACGTCACGCCCTCTTTCCAGTTGGACGGATCGAAGGTCTTGGGATCAAAACCTTCGCCCTTGATGACTTTCTTGTCGATCATGGCCTGCACCAGGGCGCGGGCGGAGTTCGAGCCGGAGGAGACGCCGACGGTCTTGCCGAGGAGATCCTCGAGCTTCTTGATGCCGCTCTTGTCCTCGACCAGCACGGTGTCGCAGTCGGTGTAGTAAGGAGTGGTGAAGTCCCAGTGCTGCTTGCGCTCATCGGTGATGGTGAACGTGGCGAACACGACATCGAGATCGCCTGAGTCGATGAGCTCGGTGCGGGTGGCGGCCGTCACAGCGGTGAACTCGACGTCAACGCCCAGATCTTTGGCCACGAGGCGGGCCAAATCATCCTCAAAACCCTTGTACTCGCCGGTGAGCGGATCCTCAACGGAGAAGCCGACGACGGCGTTCTTCACGCCGACCTTGAGCACGCCGCGTTTTTGGATCTTGGCGATCTCAGGGACTGACGGATCAGGGGCCGCGTAAGCCTGTGCGGTAAGCCCGGCGGCAAAGACTGCGGCCATGGCCGCAGTTGCGGCATTCTTAAGAAACTTCATAATGAAACTCCCTTGATTACTGACACTGTTCTTGCAATCCGATCCTGGCATCTCAGTGCTGCAGGATCTTTCCTAAAAACTGTTTGACGCGCTCGCTCTTAGGGTGATCAAAGAGCTGTTCAGGCGTGCCCTCTTCGATGATGCGGCCGTCTTCCATAAACACGACGCGATCGGCGACCTTGCGGGCAAAGCCCATCTCGTGGGTCACGACGACCATAGTGATGTTCGACTCTTTGGCAAGCTTGACCATAACGTCCAGCACTTCCTGGATGGTTTCAGGATCGAGGGCGGACGTCGGCTCGTCAAAGAGCATGATCTTCGACTCCTGGCACAGCGCGCGGGCGATCGCGATGCGCTGCTGCTGGCCGCCTGAGAGCGCGGCGGGATAGGACGCGGCTTTGCTCTCCAGCCCGACGACGCGCAGGTACTTGCGCGCCAGTTCCTCGGCCTCAGCCTCGGTCTTGTGGTGGATCTTCACCGGCGCCAAAGTCAGGTTGCGCAGCACCGTCAGGTGCGGATAGAGGTTGAAGGACTGGAACACCATGGACATGTAGGTACGGATGATGTGCAGGCGGTTTTTGAGCGTGAGCTCCTCGCCGTTGATAAACACCTTGCCGGAGGTCGGGACCTCGAGGAAATTCATGCAGCGCACCGTCGTGGATTTGCCGGAGCCTGAGGGTCCGATGATCACCAGCTTCTCGCCCTCGTTCACCTCAAGGTTCACGTCCTTGAGCACATGCAGATCCCCAAAGACCTTGTTTACCCGTGAAAGCCTGATCATCACTCCCATAACTGCGCTCCGTAATGTCTATGTTTTGAGTATAAACAGCGAGGTCTTTTTGCCCTGAAAAGGGCGGTTTTTGCACCCTGCGAGGGTGTTTTTCACCTAAAAGGGGCAAAATTTCACTATGAGAGGGCATAAAAATCCCGGCGCGCGGCCGGGATCACTTTGGTGCGCGGACATCACATGACCGGCGCGTCGATGCGGGTGACTTCCTTGTTTAAAGCAATGGCGTCTGAGATGTCCTGGGCGATGGTGAGCCCCTGGGTTGTCAGCATGTCGCCGGTGATCTCGGCGTTGATGCCGAAATCAAAGAGCTTCTTATAGAACTTTTTTATAAGCAGCCGGCCGCCTGCGGTGCGCAGCACGGTGCGCGGGAGGATGTGCCGGAACAGCGCCACCGTGCGTTCGATCTCCTCCTCGCCCAATACAGGGCGATCCTCAAGCGGCGTGCCTTTGATCGGGTTGAGGATATTGATCGGAGTGGAGACCGTGCCGACCTCGCGCAGCGTAAAGGCGATATCGAGTCGATCTTCAAAGGTCTCGCCCATGCCGATGATGCAGCCTGAGCACACCTCAAGCCCGGCCTGGTGCGCGCTGCGCAGCGTCTCAAGCTTCTGATCATAGCTGTGCGTCGTGCAGATCTGCGGGAAGAAGCGCCTTGAGGTCTCAAGGTTGTTGTGAAAGCGCGTCAGGCCGCAGGATTTCAGATATACGAGCTCATCATATGAAAGCAGCCCCAGCGATCCGCAGCAGCGGATTTTTAGTTCCGAGGAGATCTTTTTGTAAGCCTCGCCCACCGCTTTGACCTCGGAGGGCGGCAGCCGCAGCCCGGAGGTGACGATCGAGAAGCGGTGCACGCCGCGATCGCTGTTGTATTTGGCCTCGGCAAAGAATTCTTCTACAGACTTAAGCCGGCTTTGTCCTATCTTGGTGTCAAACCTGCGCGACTGCGAGCAGAACTTGCAGTTCTCCGTGCAGTTGCCGCACTTGCCGTTGGAGATGCAGCACAGCTCCACTTTCTCCTTAAAAAAGTGCGAGGTGATCGCCTTGGCGCTTACCCGCAGGTCCTCGAGCGGAGCGCTTAACAGGAACCGCGCCTCGTCGCGATCGATCAAGGCGCCGCCTATGATCTTTGCAGTCAGGTCTGATACTTTCATTTACGTCTCCTTAAACGCCTCTTCATAAGGCGCCGGACAAACAAAGGGGACGCTCCGGCGTCCCCGCGCAGCCCGCAATGGGGCAGATGGATTTTAACAAATCTTACTCTTTGCTCTGCCACTCGTGGCTGCCGCCCTGGGCGCACGGCGCATCGCGCGGCGGCTCCTTCAGGGTCACCGTGACGCCGCACTTGTGGCAGGTATAGGACAAAGGCCCCTTATGGCCGAGCTTAAACCACTGGTGGTTGCCGCCGTCCGGGCAGGGAGTGAAATTCGGGGTGGTTGCGGTCTCGACCATCACGCCGCATTTGGAGCAGGTAAAGACCTTCGAGCCCTCCTCTCCGACATCATGCCACTCGTGATCGCCGCCCTGGGGGCAAGGTGTGTATGCCGGGCTGTTTGCCGATTTGACCTTGATCCCGCATTTGGAGCAGATGTAGTAGCTCGCCATTGATGACTCCTTGGATAAATTGCTTTCTCTATGTAGTTAATTTAGTGTCATGCCGCAAAAGATACAAGGGCGCGGGCGTCGCATTTTGCGTTATCCGAAAACAGCAAGGCCCCCGTCTTGCGGCGGGGGCCTTGCTGTCCAGTAAAACTGGTGCTGATACTGAGAATCGAACTCAGGACCTCACCCTTACCAAGGGTGCGCTCTACCAACTGAGCCATATCAGCAATAAGGAGCCTGGCAGTGACCTACTCTCACACAGACGTACGCTGCACTACCATCGGCGCGGCTGCATTTCACTTCTGTGTTCGGCATGGGAACAGGTGGTACTGCAGCGCTGTGGCCGCCAGGCAAAAAGGTAAAACCCGAAAGGGC
>DKSD01000045.1:4554-35582 GCA_002473165.1 Succinatimonas sp. UBA7265 | reverse complement strand
GGAAAGGGCGGAGTTAGAGATAATTTTCACGAAGTTCAAGGAGGCAGAGCATGGAAAGAACAGAGAATCCCAACGCCATAGTGCCGGTGACCTTCACGCTTTTGGGCTGCACCTTTTCGCTTAAGGTGCGCAACTCCCAGAAACAGAACCTGCTCGATGCCGTAAGGGCTGTCTCGGAGAACACATCCCAAAGCCTGCGGCAAAACCCCAACCTCGGACCGCTGCAGGCAGCGATCCTGGCAGCGCTCGACGCCCAGTCGCGCTTAAGCGGCTACGTCGGCACGAACACCCCTTTCCAGGATCAGGCCTTCTCGCTCATCCGCCGCATCGACGGCGTGCTCAAAGGGGACAAAGAGCGTGCTTGAGCATTACGATGACGACGAGCGCGGCGCGTTAAGGCGCGATCTGCTGCGCCGCCGGCGCGCGCTCTCAGAAGAGGAGGCCGCAAAGGCCGGACGCGCGGTGTTAAACACGCTGCTCTCCCACAGCTTTATGACCTCCCCGCGCCTTGTCGCCTCCTACGCCTCGCTGCGCGGCGAGGTAGGCACAGCGGAAATCAACCGCACGCTGCTCACGCTCGGCCACACGCTGTGCCTGCCCGTTGTCGATCCAGACGGCGCCGGGGTGATGCGCTTTCACCGCACTGACAAAGGCTCGGTGTTTACCGAAGACCGCTACGGGATCCGCGAGCCCCTGCCCTCTATGGACACTTTGGTTGAGGATGAGTCCATAGACGTGGTGCTGCTGCCCCTGGTGGGCTTTGACGCCCAGGGCAACCGCCTGGGCATGGGAGGAGGGTACTATGACCGCCTGCTCAAAAGGCTTACCGCGCGCACGCTTTTGATCGGCATTGCTTACGATTTTCAGGAAGTGCGTTCCATCAATGCCAAAGAGTGGGACATGCCGGTTGACGAGGTGATCACCCCGACAAGGCATCTCGTGTTCCGCGAGAAATTTTAAGCTCTCAGATAAGCTCGGGCATGATCGGCGGAGGCACGGTCACCGGAGCCTCGCCGCGCATCTGGCGGTCGAGCATCTCCTCAAATTCCCTGACCCTCACCGGATGGCAGAAATAGAAGCCCTGCCCGTAACGGCAGCCGCAGCCTAAGAGCACCTTCTCCTGATCCGGCGTCTCTATGCCCTCGCACACGACTTTCATGTTGAGATCCTTGCACATGTGGATGATGCCTTCGAGGATCTTGCGCGAGCGCATGGACTCCATGGCCGCGTGGAGCATGGCGATGTCGATCTTGACGCTGTCCATGGGCAGCGAGAGCATGGTCGAGAGCGAGGAGTAGCCCTTGGAGAAATCGTCCATGGAGATGGAGTAGCCCATCTGGCGCAGCATGGCGATGATCTTGCGGGCGTTGCGGCGCGGCTCCTTTGAGACCAAATCTATGAACGCGCTCTCCGTGACCTCAAGCTCCAAAGCCCCCTGGGGCACCGGCAGCTCGGCCGTGAGCTTTCTCATGTTGTCAAGATAGCGATCCTCGGTAAAGTGCAGCCCGGACTGGTTTACGGAGATCGGCACCCAGAGCCTGCCCGCCTGGCTGCGCTGCTGCTGGAAGCGGCGCACCTTGCGCAGCATGTAGTAGTCAAGGCGGATCACGAAGGCATTCTTTTCAAACAGCTCCACAAACTCCGAGGGCATGGTGAAACCCAGTTCCGGGCTCTGCCAGCGCACCAGCGCCTCGGCGCCCACGATCCTGCGGGTTGTGAGATCGTACTTGGGCTGGATCCACAGCTCAAACTCCTCGTTAGAAAGCGCCTTCTCCATGTTGTTTTCCATGGCCTGGTGCTTGAGCTTGCCGCGCTCGAGATCGTCATCGTAGAACGCGTACCTCAGCCCGCGCTCCATGGCCTCATCGCGCGCCATCTTTGCCGAGACGACCAAGGCGTCAGGCTTGGAGGGCAGCTCCGCGGGCACGGTGCAGATACCGTAGACGGTGTGGATGGTCACCGTGACCTCCGACACCTCAAAATACCCGTCGATGCGCGAGAGCGAATCGAGCAGCCTCTCGATGCTCGAGTCCTCAGGCACGACGCCTAAGACAAAGATGGTGCTGAGATCGGCCGAGATGGCGCTCTCGAGCATCCACGAGTACTCAGAGCGCATGCGTGTGACCCACACACGCACGCCCTCTGACATCAGGCGCTGATCGTAGGTCTTGATGAGCATCTCCATCTGGCGGATGGTGATCACCAACACAAAGAGATCTTTTAAGCGGCGCTCGGAGCGGTAGGCGCGCACGAGATCGCCTAAGTTGTCCACAAACCAGCGCTCGTTGTGCAGCCCGGTCTGCAGGCTCGTGTAGTACACATGGCGGATCACGCGGTAATTGCGGCGGCGCTCGGACATCACAAAGAGCAGCCCGGCGATGATGAGCAGCATGGTGATCACGACGCCCGCGATCACCTTGAGCGGGTTGTGGTAGACAACGGAGAGCGCCGTCTTGCGCGGCACCTGCTCGTAGACCATCTTGTTTACAAGGCGCTTGAAGTTGCTCTTGTCTAAATGGGAGATCTCCTTGTTGAGGATGCGCACGAGCATCGGATCCATGCGCGAGCTCACGCCCAGGGCCACGGAATTTGAGAACACGACGCTGCCGTTTACTTTGAGGTTGTGAAAGCCGCTTTGGCTGATGACATCCTGCGCCGTCAAAGCTTTTACGAACGTGATGTCCGCCTGGCCTTCTGCCACGGCGCGCACGCAGTCTGAGATCCCCGAGAAATAGACGATGCGGTCTTTGGGATAGCGGCGCTCCACGAATTCTGCCGTCGAGTAGAAATCATAGGGCGCGGCGACCAGGGGATCCTGCACCTGGCTGTAGTCATCGCGCGTCAGCGTCACGTAGTCGACATCAAGATAAGGCTTGCTTAAGAACAGATCTTTGCGCCGCGCCCAGTTGTAGTCGGCGTACATGTCGAGCAGCACATCGGCCTGGCCGTTTTGCAGCATGGAGAAGAGCTCGACGTTTGAGGAGTTGGGCACCGTGTCAAAACGGATCCCCAGATCCCTTTCAAAGACCTTGATGATCTCGTGGATGAGCCCGCGGTGCTGCCCGTCCTCAAAATAACTGTAAGGCTTCTGATCCCCGCCTGCCACGGCGCGCAGGACTTTGTGCGTGTTGAGATACTCCTGCTCTTCCTCAGAGAGGATGAGCGGCGTGCCGTTCATCAGGTGCTTTACATAAAGCTGCGACTCCAGCCAGGGATCTGAGGTCTTAAGCCGGCTTAAAGCCAGCTCGAGCTTCTTTTTTAAATCCCTGTCGCTCTTGCGCACTGCAAGATAAACATTGATGGAGCCGATCTCCGCCACGAGCGGGATGGCGACATCGTTGTGCATCGAGGAGATGATCATGCCGTCAAGCGTGCCGGCGCGGTACTCCTCGGCCATGCTCGCGCTGTCGCGCTTGGCGATAAATATGGCATGCGAGGGCAGCACGAAGCCGTTGAGCTTTAACTGCCTGCGGATCTCGCTCTCGCTTACCGTGTGCGCCACATAGCCGATGCGCGTAAGCTTGCTCGAATAGAGATCGGCTCTTCCGTGGCGCAGGCCTAAATAAACCGAGGTCTTGGCGATCTCAGGGCGCACGATGTCAAAGCCGAGATCGGTGTTTTCAAGATCGGAGACCGTAACCGGAAAGGTGTCGATAAGCCCGTTGTCAAGCAGCAGCTTGCAGCGCGTGAAATTGCACTCGGAGTAGCGAAAGGGCCTGCCCAGATAGAGCGAGACGTTCTCTAAGAAGTCATAGCCGAAACCTGAGAAAGCGCCGCTTGAGCCTGACTGACGAAAATAGAAGGAGGAGTGGTAGAAGCCGACGTTCAAAGGCTGCTCGTCAGCTGATACGGGGGCGCAGAAACACAGCGCCAGCACGACGGCTGACACGGTCATCACGGCAAAACGCCACAGGGCTTTAACTGACAGAGTGAACATCACGGCTTAAAAGCAAGTGCGGATCGGACCGCATGCACCGACTATAGCCTAATTCAAAGGCTGAGTTTGCGAGTGAGCCCGAAAATTACCGCTCAGGCACGCAAAAGCCGTGCTTTAGGCACGGCTTTTAAGATCCGCAATAATTTTACTTGCCCGAGGCCGGGGCGTCCGTTGCCGGGGTGTCGGAGGCGGGAGCCGCCGCGCCGGTGTCCGGGGCGTCGGTATTGCTCACTGAGCCTGCGGCAGGGGCGGTGTTTGCCGGAGCCGTCTCAGTCTGCTCGGCGCCTGCCTCAAGGTTGCTGAAATCCGCTGAATCCGTGCTGTGGGCGTTCTTTTCCATCCAGCCGATAAACAGGCAGATGCCAAAGAAGATCAGGATCAGGCTCCAGGTGGAGCGGGTGAGGAAGTTGCCCGAGCCTGCCGAGCCGAACACGGTCTGGGAAGCGCCCTGGCCGAATGACGCGCCCATGCCGGCGCCTTTGCCCTGCTGCACTAAGATGAGCGCCACCAGCGCCACGCACACCAGCAGGAAGATCACGATTGCAATTTCGTACATTTAAAGCTTTACCCGAATATTATTATCCGTTCAGACGTGCGTGCGATCATACAGTCACGCCGCGCATTTTTCAACCGATTTCGCCCTCGGACTCGTGCACGATGACGTTGGCCAGCTGCTGGGCGAGGCTGTGCACCTGGCCATGATCCTCGCCTTCGACCATGACGCGCACCACAGGCTCCGTCCCGGACTTGCGCAAGAGCACGCGCCCGCGGCTGCCGAGTTTCTCCTCCACGGCTTTGACTTCCTTTTGCACTTTGGGATCGGAGAGCGCGTCAAAGGACGAGTTAGTCCTGACATTGATGAGATCCTGGGGGTACATCGTAAGCCCGGCGCTCAGATCGCGCAGATCTTTGCCCTGGCGCAGGCAGGCCTTGAGCACCTGCAGCGCCGAGACGATGCCGTCGCCTGTTGAGACATAGTCAAGGCAGATCACATGGCCGCTGTTCTCGCCGCCTAAGCGCCAGCCTTTCTCCAAAAGCGTCTCCATGACATAGCGATCGCCCACTTTCGAGCGCACGAAATCTATGCCCTCGCGCTTTAAGGCCTGCTCGAGTCCGAGGTTCGTCATAAGCGTGCCCACAACGCCGCCTTGCAGCTTGCCCTGAGCCTTGCGGTCATTGGCGATGATGTACATGACATTGTCGCCGTCGCGCACCTTGCCGTCGGCGTCGACTAACATGACGCGATCGCCGTCGCCGTCAAAGGCGATGCCCAGATCGGCTTTTTCGGCGAGCACCCGATCGCACAGCGCCTCGGGGTGGGTGGAGCCCACGCCGTCGTTGATGTTAAGGCCGTTGGGATGATTGCCGATCACGGTGACATTGGCGCCTAATTCGCGGAACACCAGCGGGGCCACATGGTAGGTCGCGCCGTTGGCGCAGTCGAGCACGATCTTAAGGCCGTCGAGGCTCAGGTGGCTGCCAAACGTGCTCTTGCAGAACTCCACATAGCGCCCCGGCGCGTCATCCTGGCGGTAGGCGCGGCCTAAGCACGAGGGATCGCACACCTCGATCTCCCCGCCGTCGATGACGGCCTCGATCTCCGCCTCGGTCTCATCGGGCAGTTTCGTGCCCTGGGCTGAGAAGAATTTAATGCCGTTGTCAAAATACGGGTTGTGCGAGGCGCTGATCACCACACCCAGATCCGCCCTGAAGGCGCGGGTGAGATAGGAGACAGCCGGGGTGGGCATCGGCCCTAACATCACCGGCGACATGCCGGAGGCCGAGAATCCCGCCTCGAGCGCCGCCTCGAGCATATAGCCTGAAAGCCTGGTATCCTTGCCGATGATCACGCGGCCGCCGCGCTTTTTGCCCAGCACCTTGCCCGCGGCCATGCCCAGCCTGAGCACAAAATCCGGGGTGATGGGGTATGCGCCCACACGGCCTCTGACGCCGTCGGTGCCGAAATACTTGCGTTTCATGTCTCTTACTCTTTGGATTTGTTTTTGACGACGTGGCCTAAGCGCTCGCGGATGAGATCGCGCATCGCGATAAAGCGCCTGACGATGCCCTTTGACAGCTGATGGGGCCTGGCCGTCTCATTGACCATCTGCCAGGCCGCCAGCGCCATGGCGATGCGCGAGACTTCGGTCGTCCTGATGATGCACACGCCGCGGGTTGCCGTGTACAGCGCCACGGAAAGCGTCACGGCGTCCGTCTCGTCCGAGGCGAGCTTCAGGTAGGGAAGCGCGGCGGGGATCGCCGCCGACAGCGGCAGCGCGAACGATTTGAAAGTCGAAATGCGCCCGAGCATCTTTAACGTGGCGTCCAGGCGTTTGGGGTTGCCCATCAGCGGATCGATGATGAGGTTGCGGCGGTTCATGCCGCCGTTTAAGCAGGCGTCCACGCGCTCGTAGAAGAACTCCTGGAGCCTTGAGACCGGATCATCGAGATCGCCCTCGGACGAGCCCGGATCGCAGAGCACCACCGGCACATGCAGCCGCGCGGCCATCTCTATTGCGCCGGCGGTGCGCAGCGCGTTGGGATCGACGATGAAACTCGCGCCCGCGGCGTTGGCTTTTTCCATGACCGCAGGATAGGAGGTGCACACGCCGACGAAGGTGCGGCACTCATCGCCGATGGCGCGGATCACCGGGATCAGGCGTTCAAGCTCCGTCTCCTCTGAGGGCATGAACGTGGAATTCTCAGCCGTGCGGATCCCGACTTCCACGAAGTCGGCGCCGGCGGCCACCATCTTTTTGGCCGTGTCCACATAATCGGAAACCGGGCGGTCGTCATTCTCGAGCACCGGGATCAGGCCCATGACCCTGGTGACGCTGAGATCCAGCGTGTGCCCTGCGATCTGAAGTTTCAAAACTGCTCTCCGCTGCCTGGTTTGGTCTCATCATTTCCCTGCTCCGGGGCCTTGGGAGCCTCAGCAGCGCCCGCATCTTTAGGGGCTTGGGGGGTTGCCGGATCCTGGGGCTGCCCCGCGCCGCCTTTAGGGCCGCTCTGATCCTTGCCGTAATTCCTGGCGGGATCGTAATCGACCGTAGGCTCGCGCACCGGGCGGCGCGCCATGAGATCGTCTATCTGCAGCGCATCGAGCGTCTCGTATTTGAGCAACGCGTCTTTCATGCTCTCCAGGATGTCGCGGTTCTCTTCGAGCACCTTTTGCGCCCTGGCGTAGCAGCTGTTGATGATCGACGTCACTTCCTCGTCGATGATCTTGCGGGTGTCGTCGGACACCGGGACCATCTGGGTGCTGCCGCCGCCTAAATAAGCGGAAGCATCGTTGTCCTTTTCATACTGCATCGGCGGCAGGCGCTTGGAAAAGCCCCAGCGCGTCACCATGCGCCTGGCGATGTCCGAGGCGCGCTCGATATCGTTGGAGGCGCCCGTGGTCACCTTGTCATCACCGAACATCATGCCCTCGGCGATGCGCCCTGCAAAGAGCGTGCAGATATTGGAGAGCAGGTACTGTTTGCTCTGGGAGATGCGATCCTGCTCGGGCAGGTACATGGTCACGCCCAAAGCGCGGCCGCGCGGGATGATGGATACCTTGTACACCGGATCATGCTCAGGCATGAGCCTGCCCACGATGGTGTGGCCGGACTCATGGTAGGCCGTGTTCACCTTCTCGTGCTCGCTCATGGCCATGCTGCGGCGCTCGGCGCCCATCAAAAGCTTGTCCTTGGCGGCCTCGAACTCGTGCATGGAGACAACACGCTTGTTGTTGCGCCCGGCCATCAGGGCCGCCTCGTTTACGAGGTTTGCAAGTTCCGCGCCCGAGAAGCCCGGCGTGCCGCGGGCGAGCACCGCCGCGTCCACGTCTTTGGCCAACGGCACCTTGCGCATGTGCACTTTTAAGATCTGCTCGCGCCCGCGCACGTCCGGCAGCCCGACCACGACCTGGCGGTCAAAGCGCCCCGGGCGAAGCAGCGCCGGATCCAGCACATCCGGGCGGTTCGTCGCGGCGATCACAATCACCGCCTCAAAGCCCTCAAAGCCGTCCATTTCGACGAGCAGCTGGTTTAACGTCTGCTCGCGCTCGTCGTGGCCGCCGCCTAAGCCCACGCCGCGCTTGCGGCCTACGGCATCGATTTCATCGATGAAGATGATGCAGGGGGCGTTCTTTTTGGCCGTCGCGAAGAGATCGCGCACGCGCGAGGCGCCCACGCCCACGAACATCTCGACGAAATCCGAGCCTGATATGGAGAAGAACGGCACTTTGGCCTCGCCGGCGATGGCGCGGGCCAGCAGCGTCTTGCCGGTGCCCGGAGGGCCTACCATGAGCACGCCGCGGGGGATGCGCCCGCCGAGCTTTGAGTATTTGGAAGGATCTTTTAAGAAATCGACGAGCTCTTTGACGTCCTCTTTGGCCTCATCGCAGCCTGCGACATCGGCAAAGGTCGTCTTGATCTGGTTCTCGCCCAGAAGCTTGGCCTTGCTCTTGCCAAAGGAGAGCGGGCCGCCCTTGCCGGTGCCCTGCATCTGCCGCATGAAGAAGATCCACACGCCGATCAACAGCAGCATCGGGAACCAGGAGATCAGCACCGTGGTGAGCACGCTCTGCTGCTCGGGCTTCGTGCCCGAAACCCTGACATTGTGGGTGAACAGGCTGTCGAGCAGGTTGTCATCGCGCAGCGGCATCACGGTGACGAATTTCTCGCCGCCGCGCTTGATGCCGGTGATGACATTGCTGTCAAACACCACTTCCTGAACCTGATCTGCCTGCACTTCGCGCACGAAGCTGGTGTAGTCCTCGGTCCGGCCCTGAGTGTCGCCTGAGGTGAACGATTCGAACAGCGACATCAGGATCACTGCGATCACCAGCCACAGGATCAGGTTTTTAGTCATCGATTGCATTGCTCTTGCCGGGCTCCTCCCCCGGATCTTGGGTTGTCAAATCGTCCTCGCTCCCCGGGGCAATGCCGGAAAGCGGATGGCCGCGGAATCCCTCGGCCACCATGTAAACCTCGGCGGAACGATCCCGCGAGGCTTCGGGCTTGCGCACTTTGACGCTTGCAAAGTCATGGCGCAGCTCCTTTAAAAATTCCTGCGATCCCTCGCCCTGGAACACCTTGACGGCAAAGATGCCGCCGCGGCGCAGCACGCGCCTTGCCATGTCGAGGGCCAGCTCTGAGAGCAGCATGGCGCGCGGCTGATCGACCGCCTTCGTGCCTGACATATTAGGCGCCATGTCAGAAAGCACGACATCCGCCGCCCCGCCGATGAGCTCAAAGAGCCTTTTGAACACCTGATCGTCACGGAAATCCCCTTTCAGGAAAGTGACGCCCGGGATCGGGTTCATGTTCAGGATATCACAGGCGATCAGCCGCCCGCCCTCGCCGATGCAGCGCACGGCGTACTCGGACCAGCCGCCCGGTGCCGCGCCGAGATCGACGACGGTGTCGCCCTTGCGGATGAGGCGGTCGCGCTTTTGCAGTTCTTCTAACTTAAAGCTCGCGCGCGAGCGCCGCCCCTCTTTGTGGGCCTGTTTGACGAAGGGATCGGAAAAATGCTCCTTAAGCCAGCGCTGCTGGCTTCCGGTTCTCTTTTTAGACGGCACTGGTCAATCCCTTTATAAAACTTTGCTAAAATTCACACCATTATACAATTACTGTCCGCCGCACGATAAGCGTTTGCGGCGCTTAAACCGCCCCGGGCGGATCTCTTTTTTCCAGGCAGGCACCAGCATGGCTCTCAATTCACACCAAAAACAGTTTTTAAAAGCCCAGGCCCACGCGCTCAAGCCCGTCGTCATGTTAGGCGGCGACGGCCTCTCTGAATCCGTCGTAGCCGAGATCGACTCGTCCATCGAGCACCATGAGCTCATCAAGATCCGCGTCAACGCCGGCGACACCCGCAAGGAGCAGGCGCAGCAGGCGGCAGACGCCGTGCACGCCGAGCTCATCGGCGTCATCGGCCGCGTCGCCATCCTCTTCCGCCAGCGCAAGGACGACAGCCGCTTCATCCTCCCAAGATAAAGCACCAGCCCTTTGGCATTCGCTTAAAACAAGGCCGCCGCGCATGTGCGCGGCGGCCTTGCTGATCATTGAGGCTGTCAGTCATCGTAATTGATGTACTGCACATCCACGATGTCGTAAGTCACGGTCCCCTTGGGGATGTTGATGTCGATCTCGTCATCGACCGTCTTGCCCAAAAGCCCTTTGGCGATCGGGGTGCGGTAGGAGATGAGGTTATGTTCGATGTCGGCCTCGTCCTCGCCTACGATGCGGTAGGTCGTCTGCTTGCCGTCATCGACGTTCTCCACGGTCACCGTGGCGCCGAACACCACCTTGAGATCGCCGCCGTGCCTGAGCTTGGTGACATCGATGACATTGGCTGACGAGAGCTTGGCCTCGATGTCCTTGATGCGCGCCTCGCACATGCCCTGCTCTTCTTTGGCGGCATCGTACTCGGCGTTCTCGCTCAGATCGCCGTGGCTGCGGGCCTCGGCGATCGCGGCGACGATGCGCGGGCGTTCCACCGTCTTAAGTCTCTGAAGCTCAGAGCGCAGCAGGCGCTCGCCGCGCGGAGTCATAGGAGTCTGATCCATTTAGATCACCTTTTTAAAAGTAAAAAAATGAACGCCCAACCAGGAATTGGGCGCCCGTCCTGATTAAAGTGTAGCCTTTGGCCCGGGCTCTTTCAAGAAGCCCAAGGCGGAGGCGCGCTTACTTTGAGAGATCGTCGAAAAATTTCCTGACATTCTTCATGAAGCCTGTGCTTTTGGGCTTGTGGTCAACCTTCCCCGATGGCTTGGACACGCCGCCCTCTGAGCTGATGTCGCCGCCGTTTAGCGAGGCCTCAAGCTTGCGCAGCAGTTCTTTTTGCTCGGCGTTTAAGTTCACAGGGGTCTCGACAACGACCTTGCAATAGAGGTTGCCCGGCACGGCGGTGTTAAGCGAGCGCACTCCTTTGCCCGAAAGCCTCATGACCTTGCCGGTCTGGGTCTCCGCAGGGATGCGCACCTTAAGCCTGCCGTCTAAGGTCGGCACCTCGATCTCACCGCCCAAGGCGGCCGTGGCGTAGGAGATCGGCACCTCGCAGTAGAGATCGTTGCCGTCGCGCTTGAAGATCTCATGGGGCTTGATCTCAAAGGCCACATAAAGATCGCCTGCGGGCGCGCCGTTCAGACCGGCCTCGCCCTCGCCGGAGAGGCGCAGGCGATCGCCGGTGTCCACGCCTGCGGGAATGTTGACCTGCAGCGTCTTCGTCTTCTTGACGCGGCCGGTGCCGGAGCAGTCCGGGCAGGGGTTGGACACGATCTGCCCGGTGCCGTGGCAGTTCGGGCAGGTCTGGGAGAACGACATGAATCCCTGGCGGGCGTGGATCTGGCCGGTGCCGTGGCAGTGCGGGCAAGGCTCAGGCTTGGAGCCTGCCTTGCCGCCGCTGCCGCCGCAGGTCGGGCATTTGACATAGGTCGTGATGCGGATCTTGCGGGTAATGCCTCTGACGGCCTCCTCAAGAGAAATAGCCAGGCGCACCTGCATGTCGCGCCCGGGCACGGAGCGCGGCCCTGAGGATCCCCTGGCGGCCCCGCCGAAGATGTCCCCGAAGATATCCCCGAAGATGTCGTTGAAGTCCGCCCCGCCGGCGCCGAACGGGTTGCCGCCAGCGCCGCCTGCCGAGCCGTCAACGCCCGCAAAGCCCATCTGATCGTAAGCGGCGCGCTTTTGCGGATCGCTTAAGACCTGATAAGCCTCGTTGATCTCCGAGAATTTCGCCGCGGCGTCCGGGGCCTTGTTGCGGTCAGGGTGGTATTTAATCGCCAGGCGTTTGAAAGCGTGCTTGATCTCATCCTCAGAGGCCGTTTTCGACACTCCCAGCACTTCGTAGTAATCGCGTTTCTGAGCCATAGTTTCCTGTCTGTCCGCTGAAACTTTAAAAGGCAGGCAGCCTGCGGCCGCCCGCCTTTTTACAAGTCACCTTTAAAGGTTACTTGTTCTTGCCGTCATCGACTTCCTCGAATTCGGCATCCACGACGTCGTCATCCTTCTTGGCGCCTGCGCCCTGAGAGGAAGAGGAGGAGGACTGCTGCTGGGCCTTGGCGCGGGCCTGGGCCTGAGCCTGCTGGGCGCTCTGCTGCGCGGCGGTCATCAGGCTTTGCGCGGCCTCCATGGCAGCCTTCTCGGCAGACTCGATCTTGTCCTTGTCATCGCCGCGGATCGCCAGCTCCAGCTCGTTCAATGCCTTGTTCACGCGCTCTTTGTCGGCGCCCGAGACCTTGTCGCCTAAGTCGTTTAACTGCTTGCGGATGCTGTGCGAGGTGGCATCGGCGCGGTTGCGGGCGTTGGCCAGATCCTCAAACTTCTTGTCATCGGCGCTGTGCTCTTCAGCCTCGTGCACCATGCGCTGGATGTCCTCATCGGAAAGGCCTGAAGACGACTGGATGGTGATCTTCTGCTCCTTGCCGGTGTTCTTGTCTTTGGCCGAGACGTGGATCAGGCCGTCGGCGTCGATGTCGAACGTCACCTCGATCTGCGGCACGCCGCGCGGCGCCGGGGCGATGCCCTCAAGGTTGAACTGGCCCAAGGACTTGTTGTCAGAGGCTCTCTTGCGTTCGCCTTGCAGCACGTGGATGGTCACGGCCGGCTGGTTGTCCTCGGCGGTGGAGAACACCTGCGACTTCTTGGTCGGGATGGTGGTGTTCTTCGGGATCAGGGTGGTCATCACGCCGCCTAAGGTCTCAATGCCCAGCGACAGCGGGGTGACATCGAGCAGCAGCACGTCTTTCTTCTCGCCGGTGAGCACGCCGCCCTGGATGGCCGCGCCGATGGCGACGGCTTCGTCAGGGTTGACGTCCTTGCGCGGCTCTTTGCCGAAGAAATCGGCCACGAGCTTCTGCACCATCGGCATGCGGGACTGGCCGCCTACCAGGATGACGTCGTCGACGTCGGAGGGCTGCATGCCCGCGTCCTTCAAAGCGGTCTTCACCGGATCGAGCGTCTTGTTCACCAGATCTTCGACCAGGCTCTCGAGCTTGGCGCGGGTGATCCTGATGTTCATGTGTTTAGGGCCGGAGGCGTCAGCGGTGATGTACGGCAGGTTCACGTCGGTCTGCTGCGAGGAGGACAGCTCGATCTTGGCTTTCTCGGCCGCTTCCTTCAGACGCTGCAGCGCCAGCTGATCTTTGTGCAGATCCACGCCCTGCTCGTTCTTGAACTCGTCGATGAGGTAGTTCATGACGCGGTTGTCAAAATCCTCGCCGCCTAAGTGGGTGTCGCCGTTCGTGGCCAGCACCTCAAAGGTCTTTTCGCCGTCGACTTCGTCGATGTCGATGATCGAGATATCGAACGTGCCGCCGCCCAAGTCGTAAACGGCGATCTTGCGCTCGCCCTTGACCTTGTCCTCGCCGTAGGCGATAGATGCCGCGGTAGGCTCGTTGATGATGCGCTTGACATCAAGCCCGGCGATGCGGCCGGCGTCTTTCGTGGCCTGGCGCTGGGAGTCGTTGAAGTAGGCCGGGCAGGTGATCACGGCTTCCGTGACCTTCTCGCCTAAGATGTCCTCGGCGGTCTTCTTCATCTTCTTTAAGACCTCGGCGGAGATCTGCGGCGGGGCCAGTTTCTTGTCGCGGACCTCGACCCAGGCGTCGCCGTTGTCGGCCTTGACGATCTTAAACGGCATAAGCGGGATGTCGCGCTGCACCTCGCCGTCCTCGTAACGGCGGCCGATGAGGCGCTTGATGGCAAACAGCGTGTTCTTAGGGTTGGTGACGGCCTGGCGCTTGGCGCTCTCGCCTACCAGGATCTCGCCGTCGTCGGCATAGGCGACGATGGAAGGAGTGGTGCGGCGGCCCTCGGAGTTCTCGAGGACGCGGACCTTGTCACCGTCCAAAACTGCAACGCAGGAATTGGTGGTGCCCAGATCAATACCGATAATCTTGCCCATAGTTAATGTCTCCGAATAATTCTTTCTCTTTTATATAGGGGCTGCGTTTTTATTTACGCACCCCTGAAATCTTGCCTGCTTTACACTTGGGGGCGCTTTGCCTTTTTTCAAGCTCACGCCTCAAGATTTATCGTGCCGCCCTGCTGGGGCTGCTCCCCGTCTTTTTTGCCGTCATCGGCTTTGGGAGGCTGGCCCTCAGGGGCTTTGGCCACGATCACCATGGCAGGGCGCACGACGCGCCCGTTTAAGCTAAAGCCCTTTTGCATGACGTTTAACACGCAGTTGGGCTTGACCTCGTTTGACGGCACCATGGACACGGCCTGATGCTCGTTGGGGTTAAAAGGCTGGCCTTTGGGATCGATGCGTTTGACGCCGAATTTCTCCAGCTCCTTTAAGAACAAATCCATGGTGTTGGAGATGCCCTCGTAGGTGACCTTGAGCGCTTCATTATTGGGATCGGTGTGCGCCATGGCAAGGTCCAAAGAATCGACCACCGGCAGCAGCGCCTTTAAGATCTTCTCATTGGCAAACTTGCGTTCGCGCTCGACATCGGCCTCGGCGCGCTTGCGGCGGTTCTCCGCCTCGGCCGCGGCGCGGGCCATGCGATCCAAATCAGCGTGCGCTTTATCCTCGGTCTCTTTAAGCTGCGCCTTGAGCGCCTCGACCTCAGA
This sequence comes from Succinatimonas sp. UBA7265, assembly GCA_002473165.1. Lineage (GTDB taxonomy): Bacteria > Pseudomonadota > Gammaproteobacteria > Enterobacterales > Succinivibrionaceae > Succinivibrio. The sequence continues at coordinate 21,077 of DKSD01000045.1, read as the reverse complement.
TTGCAGCTGCGCAACCGGATCGGCCTTGGCCTCAGCCTGCTCAGCGGCAGGCTCTTGGACCTGAGACTGGGGCTGCGCTTCGGGAGCCTTGGCTGAGGCGGCGGGGGCGGCGGGATCCGGTACCTGAGCCGCAGTTGCCGCAGCAGGCGCCGCGGCCGTTGCCGAGGCGGCCCCGGCCATGCTCTTCTTGAGTTCTTCCTCTTCTTTTTGCATTTGTGCTCACAGAAAAAATCATGAAAAATTAGTGCTAAGCGCTACATGGGGATGGGCTTTGAGAATTTCAAGGGCGCTGCGGCGCGGATTTGCTACAATTTGAAAAAGAGGTTTTTTATGAAATTTCCGTACTTCCGCGCCGCAGCCGGAGCCGCGCTCCTGGCTGCCTTTTTCTTAAGCGGCTGCGCCTACCGCAGCGATCTGGCTCAGGGCAACTTCGTGGAACAGTCTGCTGTCGACAAACTGCGCGTCGGCATGACGCCCGAACAGGTGCGCTTTATCCTGGGCACCCCGATGCTCATCGATCCTTTTGACTCCAGTCGCTGGTATTACGTGCACTATCTGCGCCAAGGCTGGTCTGATCCCAAAATCGAAAACCTGATCCTGCTCTTCCAGGGCGGCACGCTCGCGGCCATGCAGGGCGATTTCAAAGCCCCCGCCGAATTCTCGGTGCCGCTTGACATGGGCGCTCCCGCCCCGGCCCCTGAGGAGAGCGCGCAGGACAGCGCTCAGTGAAAAAGGCTGCGGCGCTGGCCGCCTTCTGCCTGACGCTCTGCGGCTGCTCCATAGAAAACGAGGAGGCCGAGAAGCCCGCGCCGCAGCCTGAAGCGGTGCAGGAGGAGCGCTTTGACGATCCGCTCATGCAGGATTTTGCGCAACGCGCCCGGCACTGCATCTTAGGGCGCACGGAACTGGCCCCGGACCTTTATGACGAGGCTATAAAAAGCCGCAGCGATCCCGCTTTTAAAGAACCCTATGCCCTGCAAGACCCCAGGCTGGTGCTGCTGCTTGAGGCCTGCCTGAGGAAAGCCGATCTTGAATCAGGCGGCAGCCTCTTTGAAAAGAGCCTGCCTGATGCCGAGGAGTGCGCCCGCATCTCCAGGGAGTTTTACGCAAAGGGCAGGCTCTCCGAGGGCGCCTTCTGGCTGCGGCAGGTGTGCAACTTCAAAGGCCTGTCCGCAGGCTATGAGCTTGCAGGCGCGGTCTTCTGCGAGGATCCGCGCACCATAAGCCAGGGCGCGGCGCTTTTGGCCTTTGCCGCAAGGCAGGGCTCGCGCAGCGCCAGGCTTAAGCTCTTAAACCTCGCCTCGGGGCGGCGCTGAGCGCCTGCGCGGGCGTTAACATAAAATTAATATTCAAGGGCTAGCATTTTAGAAATGCTTTAGGACCTGTTCTGGCTGCCTTCGCAGCGTTCGGAAACTGTCCGCAGTGAGGTCATTAGTTATGTCAAATTTCACCCCCAAAGAACTCTCATGGCTTTCCTTTAACGGCAGAGTGCTGCAGGAGGCCGCCGATCCCTCCGTGCCGCTCATCGAGCGCGTGCGCTTTTTGGGCATCTACTCCAACAACCAGGATGAATTCTTCAAAGTGCGCGTCGCCGAGCTCAAGCGCCAGGTGATGATCAACAAAGAGCGCGGCATCCACGAGGAGGAGGTCAACCTCTTAAAGCGGGTGCAAAACGAGGCCGCGCGCTACCAGATGACCTTAAACGAGCTCTTCCACAAGCTCACCGAGGAGCTGGCGCAGCACAGCATCTTCCTGCGCGACGAGAAGAGCGTCACCCCCGATCAGCAGTCCTGGGTCTCGCGCTATTTCCGCCACCATGTGCTAAAGCACATCAACCCGGTGATCATCGACGAGGACACCGATCTGCTCTCGTTCCTAAAAGATCAGTACACCTACCTCTTCGTGCGCATGAGCTCGGTAAAAGGCAATTCCTATGCGTTGATCGAGATCCCCACGGACGCGCTGCCGCGCTTTATCCGCCTGCCCACTGAGAACAACTCCACGACGCTGATGTTCTTAGACGACGTCATCCGCATGAACCTCGACATGATCTTCAAGCACCTGTTCTCCTACGAGAGCATCGAGGCCTACTCCATTAAGATGAACCGCGACGCCGAGTACGATCTCTCGGGCAACCTCGACAAATCGCTGCTCGCGGACATGTCAGAGTCTTTAAAACAGCGCCTTAACGCCAAGCCGGTGCGCTTTGCCTACGACGCGGCCATGCCGCGCGACATCGTGAACTTCATGGCCAAAGAGCTCAAGCTCTCGTCCATAGACTCGCTGATGCCGGGCAACCGCTACCACAACTTCAAGGACTTCATGGATTTCCCGGCCATCGGCGACGGCATGCTCAACGAGCCGCTCTCCGAGGTGCGCTCCACGGCCTTTGACACCGCTGACACCCCCTTTGAGGCCATCGCCAAAAAGGATGTGCTGCTCTACTACCCTTACTACTCCTTTGACTATCTCACGGAGTTTTTGCGCCAGGCCTCCTACGATCCGCAGGTGATGTCCATCAAGATCAACATCTACCGCGTCGCCTCGAACTCGCGCGTCATCAACTCCCTCATCGACGCGGCCAACAACGGCAAGAGCGTCACCGTGGTCGTCGAGCTCAAAGCCCGCTTTGACGAGTCCAACAACATCAAGTGGGCCTCGCGCCTGACCGACGCCGGCGTAAAGGTGCTCTTTGGCCTGCCGACGCTTAAGATCCACTCAAAGCTGGTGCTCGTGACCCGCCGCGAGGGCGAGAGCCTCGTGCGCTACGCCCACATCGGCACCGGCAACTTCAACGAGAAGACCGCGAAGATCTACACGGACTTCGCGCTCTTTACCGTCAACAAGAAGATCACCGACGAGGTCGAGGACGTGTTCGAGTTCATCGAGTACCCCTACACCCGCCCGAACTTCACCCAGCTCATGGTCTCGCCGCTTAACGCCCGCGAGCGCATCAGCGCCATGATCGACCGCGAGATCTTCTACAAAAAGCAGGGCAAGCCCGCCTACATCCGCTTTAAGGTCAACAACCTCGTCGACCGCAAGTTAGTCGACAAGCTCTATGAAGCCTCGCAGGCCGGCGTGAAAGTGCGCGCGGTGATCCGCGGCATGTGCTCGCTCAAAGCAGGCGTCCCCGGGCTCTCCGAGAACATCTATATCACCTCGATAGTGGATCGCTTCTTAGAGCACCCGCGCGTCATGATCTTCTGCAACGGCGGCAATGAGGAGGTCTATATCAGCTCGGCAGACTGGATGACCCGCAACTTAGACTACCGCATCGAAGTCGGCACCCCGGTGCTCGATCCCGATCTGCGCGCGCGCATCAAGCACATCCTCGATCTCCAGGAGCGCGACAACCGCAAGGCCCGCATCATCGACGAACTGCAGCAGAACATCTACGTGAAGGCAGAGCCCGGCGAAGCGCCGCTGCGCTCGCAGACTGCCATCCACGACTACCTCATGCAGCTTGAGGAAGCTGAACTTGCCAAGAGCAAACAGGCCTAAAGAGATCAGATAACCTCAAAAGGGCGGCCGCCATAGCGGCCGCCCTTTTAATTTGCCGCAAAAAACCGGAATTTCCAAAATCTTCGTGTTAATTCTCAGATTTTCTAAAATGTTACACATTAAAGCCGCTTTTTTGGGAAAAGATCCGGCAGCAGGCAGGGGCACCAAAGCTTTAAAAGAGATCAGACATTTTGGAGCTTAGTCACGGTTTATTCCCGCGCCTTGCCTAAAATAAAACCATGCCGCTTAAGCGGCGTTTTATCTGTACACAGGAGTATATAAAACCATGGCCGACGCAAAGATTGTCGTTACCGACTGCGATCACGCGAATATGAATGAAGAAGATGCCGTCTTCAAAAAGGCCGGCATTCCCTGGAAGCTCTGCCAGTGCAAGACCGAGGACGATCTGATCAATAACTGCAAGGGCGCTGTGGCTGTCTGCAACCAGTACGCGCACTTCTCTGAGAAAGTGTTCGCCGCCCTGCCTGATCTCAAGCTCATCTGCCGCTACGGCGTCGGCGTCGACAACATCGATCTCGAGGCTGCCTCCCGCCACCACGTGGCCGTGTGCAACGTCCCTGATTACGGCACGTTTGAAGTTGCCGATCAGGCCCTGACCCTGATGATGGCTGTGACCCGCAAGGTCGTCGCCGCCGCCAACTACGTCAAGGACGGTGTCTGGGATTACGCCAAATGCGCCCCGATCACCCGCATGTCCTGCATGACCGTCGGCATCATCGGCTTAGGCCGCATCGGCACCGCCTTTGCCAAGCGCGTCCACGCCATGGGCTGCAAGGTCATCGGCTACGACATCTACACCAAGCACGTCGAGTCCGATCCTGAGCTCTCCTTCATCAAGCTCTGCTCCCAGGATGAAGTCATCAAGAACGCCGATCTGATCTCCCTGCACTGCGGCCTGAACAAGGACAACGCCGGCTTCATGAACAAGGCCACGTTCTCCAAGATGAAGAAAGGCTCCTACCTCATCAACGTCGCCCGCGGCGGCCTGGTGAACGAAGCCGATCTCGCCGAGGCCTTAAAATCCGGCCAGCTCGCCGGCGCAGGCATCGACGTTACCTGCAAGGAGCCGCTGCCTATGGACAATCCGCTGCGCTCGGCCCCTAACGTCGTGATCACTCCGCACATGGCCTGGTACTCCGTGCAGGCTGCCTCAGACCTCAAGACGAAGTGCGCTGAGGAAGCTGTACGCGGCGCCAAGGGCGAGAAGCCTCGCTGCCAGGTCAACAAATTCTGATCGCTGACTCCTTAATTTAAAAAGGCCTGCGCAAGCAGGCCTTTTTGATCTTCACATCCGGTGCAGAAGCCTAAACAGCGGCCGGGCCTCGAACAAGAAAGCGAGGACCAGGATCAGGCAGAGAAAGTTTGAGGACACTCTGCATCTTAAAAAGATCCACATGCTCAGAGCGCCCAACACAAACAGCGCCGGAGTAAACACCCTGTAGCTTGACACAAAGACTGTGGGCGACAGCGCCACTGCAACCGGAACCGCGATGGCTAGCAGGAACAGCATTGCATAAAGCACCCTGTCTGCCAGCAAGGATTTTGCCGATAAAATGCACCACAGCACCAAAGGCACGGCAGAGAGTGCCACCGCAAGCCCTGCCGTATTGCACACCGTCCAGGCATCATTGCGCGAAAGCGGAACCGCGCACTGCATTTTCAGCACGAAGCCGTGCACCAGCACGAGCTGCAAGACCGCTACGGCAAGAAAGCCTGCAAGAGCCGCTCTGAGGTTTTTAAATTTAAGGTATAAGGCTGCGGAGACCAGCAGCGCAAAGTAAATCTCCGTTCCCAGCAGATGGTAGGAGACTGAACGCACGTATCCCAGCCCCAGCTTGTACCAAAGCGGCCAGTCAGCCATTTCAGGCAGCCAGTGCGCAAGTTCGCTGGCATATCGTGCGTGGTTTCCCGGCGCGTTGGCTTCAAGCGCCAATATCACAGCGATCGCCAGCGCGGAAAGCGCCGCCGCGCGGCTGCGCAGCGCCCGCGCCATCATCAAAAACAGCAGCAGCGCCGTCAGGGCGCAAAGTTCCTGGTTGCTTCCAAAGATCAGCAAAACCGCATACACCATCCAGGTGAATACCCCGGTTTTCTCCCTGGGGACCAGTTCTTTTACACTCTCGGAGAACACATAAGCGCCTTTAAGCTCGCGTTTGAGCAGGATGGCAAACGCCCAAAGCAAGGCGACTGAGGGAAAGAAGTAGTTGATGAAGGTTGCGCCCCAGCCGGCGGTTTTCAGGATCCACAGCGGGAACAGCCCGGAGAGGATCACGCACAGCCTGAGGCCGAGCTGCTTTTGCGACAGGCTGTGAATGCCCAACGCCAGCGCGATCAGGGATAAAAACAGCGAGATCCTCAGGAGCCAGACATTGGAGACCAGCAGCACATTCAAAGAGTCGATAAAGATCCTCGATGACCAGTTCTGCCACCTTTGAACGATAAAATCCAACCCAAGCTGTGCCCTGCTGTAGGTAAGATCATCCCCGGTTATCTGGATTTTCAGCGCAAAGACGCACCACATCACCAAGACGAGCACCGCAAAGATGCTGGCGGCAGCCGAGCAGAATTTGTTCATGCGAGAGGACCCGTCAGTCCGCGTAATTGCGGATCACCAGCTCTTTGATCGCCCCGCGGCCGGTGCCCTTGGAATTGATGGAGCGGCGGGCGTTTAACGTGGTGATCGCGTATTTGCGGTAGAGGTCAAAGATGATCGGCGCCGTGGAGTTGGACTCGAGAAAGCGGATGCCGTTGGCGTTGAGCACATCGCAGTAATCGCGCAGCATGGTCTGATCGCAGTCCGTGAAATCGCCGATAGCGTATGAGGTGAAGTACGAAGTGCGGTTTAACGGCGCGTAAGGCGGATCGAGGTAGACGACAGCATCCTTGGTGATGTAGCCGCGCCGCAGGACCTCGTTGTAGTCGAGGTTTAAAATCTCAACCTGCTTCTCGTTTAAAAAAGCGTGCGCGCGCTCAAGCGTGGGCACATCGCAGATATTGGGGTTGTCAAGCTTGCCAAACGGGGTGTTGAAATAGCCCTTGCCGCTGACGCGGTACAGGCCGTTAAAGCAGGTCTTAAGCAGATAGATAAGCCTGGCGCCGCGCTCGGTCTCCGTGCGGTTTTCCAGGAAGTTATTGTCCCGGTCCCAGGCGCGCACCTCGAGGAACTGCTCTTTGTCGTATTTGAAGGTCTGCAGCAGCTTTTTAAGGCCCTCGAGATCGTCGCGGATGGCCTTGTAGGCGCAGATGAGCTCGGGGTTGAGATCGCTTATGACCGCCTTCTTGAACTTGAGCGCAAAGAGCATGGCGCCGCCGCCCACAAAGGGCTCGACATAGGTGTCGATGTGCTCTGGCATATAGCTCATAAGCACGGGAAGCGAGCGGCGCTTGCCGCCCACCCATTTGACAAAGGGACGCACCGCGGTTTCGGGATCGTAAATCTGCATAACAAAAATTCCGTATACAACAAAGGGCCGCAGCCTTAAGCCGCAGCCCTTGGATGCGCTCAGCTGTGCTGAGCGCCTGCACATTCAGGTCAGGCCTGAGGAACCACCGCCAGGGTGATCTCAGTCTTGACATCCGGGTGCAGCTGGATGGCGATCTGATACTCGCCGACCGAGCGAAGCACGCCCTCAGGGAGGCGGATCTCGCTCTTGTGGACGCTGACGCCGGCCTTTTCGAGGCACTCGGCGATGTCACGGGTGCCGACAGAGCCGAAGAGCTTGCCTTCGTCGCCTGCCATGGCCTCGATGGTGAACTTGCCGATCTCCTCGAGCTTGGCGGCGCGATCCTGAGCCTCTTTGAGCTCAGCGGCGATCTTTGCCTCGAGCTCGGCGCGCTGGGCCTCGAACTTCTTGAGGTTCTCTTCGGTAGCGCGGACAGCCTTCTTCTTGGGCAGCAGGTAGTTGCGGGCATAGCCGTTCTTGACTTTAACCTTGTCGCCCAGACCGCCTAAACGGCCGATCTTGTCTAACAGAATAACTTCCATTTCAAACTCCCCTCTTAACGGCCCTGCAGATCAGTGTAAGGCAGAAGAGCCAGATAACGGGCGCGCTTGATGGCCAGAGCCAGCTGGCGCTGATACTTGGCGCTGGTGCCGGTGATACGGCTGGGAACGATCTTGCCGGACTCAGTGACGTAGTTCTTCAGGAGAGCGATGTCCTTGTAGTCGATCTCGGTAATGCCTTCAGCGGCAAAACGGTTGAACTTGCGACGGTGGAAATAACGAGCCATGATAACCTCCCTTATTCAGCAGCTTCTTCAGCTTCGGCTTCGTCGGCGGCCGCACGGATCTCCGGCGAAATGTCCGACTTGCTTCTGGGAGCGGAAGAACCGGCGTCGTCATGAGGGCGGCGCTCTTCGCGGGTCTTCATCATCGGGGACTCCTCGGTGACCGGGCCCTTGGTGCGGATGATCAGATTGCGGATCACGGCATCATTGAAACGGAAGTTGTTCTCGATGCTGGAGATGGTCTCCTCGGAGGCCTCGCAGTTGATGAGCACGTAGTGAGCTTTGTGCAGCTTCTGAATGGGGTAAGCCAGCTGGCGGCGGCCCCAGTTCTCGAGACGGGTGACTTTGCCGCCGTCTTTCTCGATCTCGGCCTTGTAGCGGTCGATCATGCCCGGGACCTGATCGCTCTGATCAGGGTGAACCAGGAATACGATTTCGTAGTTACGCATTTAAAATGCCCCTTACGGTAAAAATCTGGCTTTTTCAGTCTGAGGCCAGACAAGGAAGCGAACGCGGCGCTGCCGCGTGACTGAGCGGGCAATATTATAAAGACAGGAATAAAAGAATTCAAGCGCCGGGTAAGGGTATCCGGCGCTTTTTTAGAGGATCAGTTTTGCAAGGCGCCGGTGCTGCGGACGGCCTCAAACAGGGCAACGCCCGAGGCCACCGAGACATTGAGCGATTCAACGCCTTCTGCCATGGGGATGCGCACGATGGCGTCGCACTTCTCGCGCGTCAGGCGGCGCATGCCGCTCTCCTCGGAGCCCAGCACCAGGGCGCTGGCCTTTTGGAAGCCGTAGCTGAAAATGTTCACGGCGCCCTCGCCTGCCAGCCCCACGACCTCGATGCCGTGATCGCGCATGAAATCGAGCGCGCGCGCCAGATTGGTCACGGCTACAAAAGGCACGGCCTCGGCCGCGCCGTCGGCGGCTTTGCGCGCCACGGGCGAGAGCGGCGCGGACTTGTCGCGCGGCACGATGACCGCCTTGCAGCCTGCGGCCCAGGCAGAGCGCATGCAGGCCCCTAAATTGCGCGGATCGGTAATGCCGTCGAGCACCAGGTAAAGCTGTTCCTGCCCCTCGAGGCTTTCCACAAGATCCTGCAAATAGTGCTCGTCGCGGGCGGGCGTGGCGAGCATCTCGATGACGACGCCCTGGTGCACGCCGCCGTCGGTCTTCTCATCTAAAAAATGCGACAGCGCGCCCTGCACCCGGATCCCGTTGGCCTCAAGCTCTTTGATTATTTGCGCCACGCGGCGATCGCCCTCGCGGCCTTTGGCCACCCAGGCTGCCGTGATCTTCTCAGGTGAAGTCTCAAGGGCCGAAAACACCGGGTTGACGCCGTAGACGATCTCGCGGCTGGAGGATTTTTTGCTCATGGCTGTTCCTTAAATTTAGCGGTTCTCACTTGCGTTTTCTGTTTCTGCCCTTGCGCGATCTGCCGCGGGCGCCGCGGCTTCTTTCGCCCTCATCGCCGCCGCTGCGGCGCCCGGGCATGGAGAAGGGGTTGGCGTAGTGCACCGAAGGCGTAAGCTCGCTGCCCCAGCCTGCCGGCACGCTCTCGCGCTTTACGCTGTCCTCATCCGTGGCCTCGCGGGCGCGGGAGATGTCAGAGAGCCTGCCAAAGAGCTGCTCCTTGTCGGCACCGCTCCCCGCGGCCTTCTGTTTCTCACGCTCCTTTAAGATGCGATCGCGCTGCTTCTTGTATTTGGCAGTCGAGCCTAAGCCTGCGGGGATGAGATCGATCTTGTGCTCCTGGGCGTTGACGGCCGCGACGACGACCTTGATGGGATCGCCGATGCGGAAGACCTTGCCTTTGTCCGAGATCAAAGACTCGGTGCGCTGATCGAAGTTGAGGTAGCCCGGGAAGTTTCCGATAAAGATGAGCCCGTCGACGAGGAAGTCATCCAGATGCACAAAGATGCCAAAGCGCGTGCAGCCTGAGATCGTGCCCTGCACGGTCTCGCCGATGAATTTCTCAAGATACACGCACGCCAGCGCGAAATCGACTTCGCGCTCTGCCATGTCGGCTGCGACCTCGCGATCGGTGGCGCGGGCGCCCAGTACGGTAAGCTCAGCCTTGGTGTAGGAGCGCGAGCCGATCTTGCCCCAGTCGCCCTTGTGATCTTTTTCAAGCAGGTGCTTTACCACACGGTGCAGCTGCAAGTCGGCGTAGCGGCGAATAGGCGAGGTGAAATGGGCGTAGTTTTGCAGCGCCAGACCGAAGTGCCCGATATTGTCAGGGCTGTACTCGGCCTTGGACATGCTGCGCAGCAAGAGCTCGCCTAAAAGCTTGCCGTCCTTGGGGCGCTTGGCTATAGCGTCAGCAAGCTTCGCGTAATCGGCAGGCTGCGGATCGTCGGCGCCTGTGAGCGAGAGTCCGAAACGCGCCAGCTGCGGGATCAGCTGATCGAGCTTTTTCTGCGTGGGCTTGGCGTGCACGCGGTAGAGCGTCTGGGATTTGTGCTCGGCCACAAAGGTGGCGGCCGCCACGTTGGCGGCGATCATGCACTCCTCGATGATGCGGTGGGCGTCGTTGCGCTCGTAGGCCTCAACTCCGGTGATCTCCATGTCCTCGTTGAACACGAAGTGCTGCTCCGTCGTCTCGATGCTGATGCCGCCGCGGCGTTTGCGGGCGGCCTCAAAGGCGTGGTAGAGGTTGTAGAGCTCTTTTACCTCGGGGATGCGCGGGGCGTGCTCGGGGTATTTGGCCGTGCCCTCGGTGATCATCTGCCAGGCCTCGGTGTAGGTAAGGCGGGCGTGGCTGCGCATCACCGCCGGATAGAAATCGTATTTCTTCGTCAGGCCGTCTTTGCCTATGACCATCTCGCAGCACATGCACAGGCGGTCGACATCCGGATTTAAAGAGCAAATCCCGTTTGAGAGCTTCTCAGGCAGCATCGGGATCACGTAATTGGGGAAATAGCAGCTGTTGCAGCGGTTCACGGCTTCCTTGTCAAGCACTGTCCCCGGGCGCACGTAATAGGAGACATCGGCTATGGCCACATAAAGCCTCCAGCCCGAGCCTTCTTTCTGGCAGTAGACGGCGTCGTCAAAATCGCGCGAATCCTCGCCGTCTATAGTCACCAGCGGCACCTTGGTGATGTCGCGGCGGCCTTTTGTGTCCTCGGGTCGCACCTCGTCGGGGATGCGGCTTAAGGCGCGGTTCATGCCCTCAGGCCAGCTTGAGGGGATGTCGTTGTGCAGCACCGCCATGACGATGATGTTGTTGAGGTTGCCGAGATCTTTTACGATCTCGCGCGTCTTCACCAGGCATTTTGACGAAGTCCTCGAGAGGATCTCGGCGATCACGACATCGCCGGCCTTGGCCTCCCCGAGATCTTCGGGGCGCTCGAACTCAAAGACCTGGCGCCCGAGGTTGGGCTCATCGGGCATGACCGTGGCGGTGCGCCGCCCGCCCTGCCCTAAGAGCATGACACGGCCTAACACGCACACGCGTTTTTTCGTAAGCTTCACGGCAAAGGCCTTGCCGCTGCCGCGCACGGACTCGTAGGCGACGACATCGCCAGGGAGGATCACGATGGAACTCTTAAGCAGGCACTCCTGGCCGCTCTCGTCGGTGATCCCGTAGACATAGCGCTTGGCGCGCTCCTCAGAAAAGAAATCCGCCTGCTCGCGCGCCGTGACTTTGGCCTCGCCGGAGACGATCTGCGAAGGCGCGGCGTAAACCTCAAACCCGGGCAGGCGCACGAGCGCCCCCGCGCTTTCAAGCTCGCCTAAAACGCTGCGGCAGCGCTCCTCGGAGATCCCCTCAAGCCCGCCTTTAAAGCCGGCGCGCCCGAGCAGCCCCGCGACGACGCCCAGACTTGAGATCCCGCGCATCTCAGGATGCCAGAGCACGCACACGGCATAAAGCGCCGTCTTAAAATCCGTCTCAGGCGATCCTTTAGGCGCGTCTGGCAGCTTTAGCGCGGCCTCAAGCGCCTCGCGCTCTTTGCGCGAGCGCTCCGCGCTCTGCTCCTTTTCGGCCTTAAGCTCGGAGGCGGTCTGCGGGTCCGGGGTGAACGGCTCTTCCTTTTGGGCCTCCTGCGCCTTCGCGCTGTGGTGTTTTAAGGGGTTTAATTTCTCAATAAATTTTACAATCTGTTTTTTCACAGGAATTTTTCCAATACATCGTTTAGCATGCGGCGGCCGAACGCGGTGACGGCAACGCTGTCTTCATGAAGCGTTATAAGCCCCTCTTCCTCGCACTGCCTGAGCGTGCCTTCCACCGCAAAAAACGGGAGCGCGGCGGCCTTTTCAAAATCGCTCTTTTTAAAATCCTCAAAGAGCCTGAGGCGGTTTAGCATGAACTCAAAAGGCAGAGAGTGCTTAGCCGTCTCATGGTATGCGCCGCGGGAGCCTTGGATATAGGCTTCCGGATCTTCAGGGCAGGCGCGGCGCAGCGTCCTGCCTTTAAAAAACACTTTGCCGCTGGCGCCCGCGCCCAGTCCGAGGTAATCCCCAAAGCGCCAGTAATTGAGGTTATGTGCGCATTTTAAGCCATTGCGGGCAAAGGCTGAAACCTCGTAGTGCGCAAATCCGTGATCGGACATGACCAAAAACCCCAGCTCCTCGATGTCTGCAAGGGTATCTTCATCAGGAAGCACCGGAGGGCGGAAGCCAAAAGGCGTGCCCTCCTCAAGCGTGAGCTCATACCAGGAGAGGTGGGTCAGGGGATAAGAGCAGGCAATTTTTAAATCATCAAGCGCCCGCCTGACATCCTGCCCGGGCAGGCCGTGCATGATGTCGCAGTTCACGTTTAAAAACCCCGCCGCGAAAGCCGCCTCGAGGGCCTGACGCGCCTGCGCCCCGTCATGGATCCTGCCTAAGGCCTTTAGACTCTCATCATCAAAGCTCTGCACCCCGAGGCTCAGGCGGTTTACTCCGGCCTGTTTAAAAAGCTCAAGGCTTTTTTTATCGACGGTGCCGGGGTTGGCCTCCATGGAGATCTCGCAGTCTGCTGTCAGATCCGGCCGGATTTTTGAGAGGAAATCCCCGATGAGATCCGGAGGGCACAGCGAGGGCGTGCCGCCGCCAAAATACACGCTGAGGATCTTCCGGCCGCACAGATACCGACGCTGCGCTTCATAATCCTCCAAAAGCGCGCGGAAATACCTCTCATCGCGGGATCGGTCACGCCCGCAGGCTTTGGAGAAGAAATCACAGTAGGGGCACTTGCGCACGCACCAGGGGTAATGCACGTAAAGCGCAAGCGGCAGCGGCGTATCGCTCATGCCTTATAGGTAAGGGCGCAGAGCAGCTGCTTGAGCGCCCGGCCGCGGTGGGAGATCAGGTTTTTAAGCTGCGGGGGCAGCTGGGCGGCCGTCATGCCGCGCCCGGTCACCTCAAAGAGCGGATCGTAGCCAAAGCCGCCGCTGCCGCGGGGTGCTTTGGCCACGCTGCCCTCCCAGGAGGCCGTGACGCACAAAGGCACGGGATCCTCAGGGAAGCGCACCAGCGCGAGGGCGCACCAGTAGCGGCAAGCGCGCTTTTCAGGCGGCACGTTTTGCAGGAGCTCCAAAAGTTTTTTATTGTTGCCCGCGTCATCTCCATGGACGCCTGCAAAGCGCGCCGAGAAGATCCCCGGAGCGCCGTTTAAGGCGTCAACGCACAGCCCCGAATCGTCGGCAAGCGCGGGCAGGCCCGTCTGCTCGCAGGCCGCGCGCGCCTTTATCAGCGCGTTCTCCAAAAAGCTTTTGCCGTTCTCCTCAGGCTCTTTTACTCCGAGCTCTTTTTGCATGACGATGCTGCAGCCTGCCTTTTCGAGCATGGCTTCAAACTCGCGGGCCTTGCCCGCGTTGCCGGTTGCGAGCACCAGCTTTTCGATGTTTTTCTCTTGCATGTTCAGCCCTGCGGCTGGAGCAGCGGCATGTAGCGGCTGCCCCCGGATAATTTCTGAACCGCCTCGGAGGCTGCCTGCGAGAGGATCTCCTCGGCGCTTAAGTGCACGAAGTCAAACTCGAGCAGCTCCTCCACGCGCGTTTTCTTGCGGATCGCGAAGGCCACGAGCTGCGCCAGGTGATCGGCGCAGTCAGCGCAGATCTCAGCGCCCATGACGAGGTGCGACTGCCTGTCTGTGTAAAGCCCGATCACGCCGCCGTGCTGCTGGCGGCTGCCGGAGATGGTGTCGCCAAAGAGCGCGTGCGAGGCCACAAAGGGGCGGTGCTCTTCCACGGCGCGCTTTTTCATGGCCTCAAAGCTCAGCCCGGCGATGGCGAGCACCGGATCGGTGTGGCACACCTCGATGTTCACGGTCTCGGGGATCTTAACCTGGCGCTCAGGACGCGCGGCGTTAAGCCCGGCGTAGCGCCCTTCGATCTCGGCCATGGCCGTAGACTCCGTGCCGCGCACGGAGCCTGCGGCATAGATATTGGGCAGGCTTGTCTGCATGGTGCGCGGATCGGTGGTGAGGTAGCCCTCGCGCGTCAGCCTCACCCCCAGATGCGCCAAATTAAGGCCGCCTACGTTGGGGATGCGCGCCGTCGCGGCGATCACCTGCGTCGTGTGCAGATAGTTCTCATAGCGGCCGCCGTCGATGTAGTAGATGGAATAGCCGTCCTGTTCGGGATCTATGGAGGTGATAAACGAATCGACCGCCAGCGAAAAACGCGAGGAGAACATGTCAAGCGCCGTCGACAGCACCTCCTCGTCCGTAAGATTCCACAGCTGCCGCTGCCCGAACACCGTGACGTCGGAGCCCAGGTAGGCCAGCGCCTGCCCCAGCTGCAGCCCCACCGCGGTGCTGCCGAACACCGCCGCCGAGCCAGGCAGGCGCTCCTGCTCGTAAAACTCGTTCGTGGTGATGATGTTGCGGATCTGCGACTGCTCGTAGGTGACCAGAGGCTGGGTTCCCGTGGCCACGACGGCGCTTTTGAACGTGACCTTTGTGTCATCGCCGACCATGAGCGTGTGCGGATCGCTAAAGCGCACCAGGCCGCGCAGCCTTTTCTCCTCGGGGATGCGGTAGAGGAACGAGAGCACGGAGGTCGTGGCGCGGGCGCGCTGCGCCCTCACCATCCCCAGCACCCCCGAGGGATCGAGATCGGCATCGGGCACCGCAACGCCCATTTTCGAAAGCGCCGAGAGCGCGCGCACGGACATGCCCGCGGTCATGAGGCAGGAGGCCGGAAGCTCGCCTGAGCGCTGCGCCGTCGTGCCGAGCCTGCCGGCGTCGGCAAGCACGCAGTCGGCGCCGGCTTCCGAGGCGGCGCGAAAGGCTTCCAGCCCGGCGGTGCCGGCGCCGACGATCACGGTGTCGCAGGAGATTGAACGAACGGTCATATGCGCTAATAATAACGTATACCCCGCGGCGGATCGCAAAATTCTCTTAAAGCACAAGGAGGCAGCATGGCCAGCAATCTTCCGGATTATCGCGCTTACAAAGGGCTGATCTTTGATTTAGACGGCACGCTCATCGATTCCATGCCCTTCCACACCCGCGCGTGGCTCGCGACGGCCAGGGCGCACGGCTTTGCCTTTGATCCTGAGCTCATCTCCCGCTGGGGCGGCTTCTCCTCGCTCGACGTGGCGCTCAATCTGCAAAAAATGGGTTATGACACCGGAGATCCGCAGGAGTTTGTCAGGCAAAAGGTCGCCTTATACCGCGCGCATATAGAGGAGGTGCCCGGGATCGCACAGACCTGCAGGATCCTAAAGGAGGCTCACGGCCTGGGCATCAAGACCGCCGTGGCCACCGGCACGCAGCGCATCAACGCCGAGGACGCGCTGCGCCTGCACGGCCTTGCCCAATACACGGATGCTTTAGTCAGCGCCGAGAGCGTTACACGGCACAAGCCCGCCCCGGATTCATTCTTAAAGGCCGCGGAGCTTTTGGGGCTTAAGCCCTCAGAGTGCGCCGTCTTTGAAGACGGCGCCCCCGGCTTTGCCGCAGCCGCGGCCGGCGGTTTTGACTGCTATAAGGTAATTGGCGTGACCGTGGCCGCCTTTGAACCTGCCAGGAGGTGACGGCCGCAGGATTCAGTTTTCCGCAGCCTGGGCTTTGGCGCCCGGGTGTTTGCGCAGCGTCAGCGTGGAGATCTTGTCTTTGTAGATAAGCTGCTGATGGCCTTTGATGTCGGTGATGCAGATGGTGTACTGATCAAACGAGGTTATGACTCCTTCAAACTTGACCCCGGTGATCAGGAATATGCAGACAGGAACCGCATTGGAAGTAAGCCATTTGAGCGCTGAGTTCTGGCCGCCCCCTTGCATAAAGGACAAGGCAAAATTCTTGTTGTTGCCTGACGCAGCGCCGCGATCGCCATTCCGGTCCTTATGAAAGTCCGCCATGGTTTCCTCTCATTTTTTCTTATTTTTGTTATTTTCCTGTGCGACCATGATAAGGCTTTGTTTCTGTAATTTCAATAAGTTCAGTCTAACAGGCTAAAACTTGCGCCGCAAAGTCCCTTAGCAAAACCTGCCATGACACACTGCAGCTTTTCATAAAGACAAAGCCAAGATCATGTATACATTAGCATTTATTGTCCCTTTTGTTTTGCAAAGTAAATAAAATGCATAATTGCCGCCAAGGCTGATGCGGTTATTTTATTTAAATTACAAATATATACTTCAAAATATCTGTAATTTCTTCGTTCGGCAATCCCGGAAATTTTGTCACTAAAGTGCAATGTCTGAGGGTGTTCCGGCTTTTTTTGCGTATTTTGCGAGCCCTAAAAGCGGCAAACGAATGCGCGAAGGGCGCGGCAAAAGGCTTATGCGCAAAAACGCCGATGCAAACACGGAAGAGAAGCTGGTGCCCAGAGACGGAAT
>DKSD01000045.1:0-4445 GCA_002473165.1 Succinatimonas sp. UBA7265 | reverse complement strand
TACCGACTGAGCTATCTGGGCAACGGCGCTTATTAAATCATTCCTTTAACTTGATGTCAAATATTTTTTCACGAAATTAAGGCCATGAAAAAGCCCCGCGGGCGGGGCTTTTTCAAAGGGTTAACGCTTAGTCGACATAGCGGCCGTGGCAGTTTTTGAACTTTTTGCCGGAGCCGCAGGGGCAGGGATCGTTGCGCCCGATATGCATGCCGGCGTACTGTTTGGCCTCCTCGCGCATCCTGGCCTCCTCGGCCTCCTGCTGCTTCTCGGCCTGCTGTTCCTGCTGCGCTTTGGCCTCCTCTTCAGGATCGCGCAGGCGCACCTGCACGCGGCACAGCAGCGACACGACCTGGAACTTCAAAGTCCTGAGCATCTTCTCAAAGAGCTTGAACGAGGCGATCTTGTACTCGCTCTTCGGGTTCTTCTGGGCATAGCCCTGCAGCCCGATGCCCTGGCGCATGTAATCCATGGCCGCCAGGTGCTCTTTCCACAGATTGTCGATGCACTGGAGCATCACGCTCTTCTCCAGGCTCTTGCGGTTCTCCTCGCCGATGAGATCGCACTTCTTCTTGTAAGCGTCCTTGGCCGCGGCGATCACGCGATCGCGCACGTCCTGCTCGACGAGCTTGTCGTTCTCTTTAAGCCACTCGCGCACCGGGCACTGGATGAGGAACGTGCCTAAGAGCGCTTTCTCCAAAGGCTCGCACTTCCAGGTCTCAGGCAGCGAGTTCGGCTCGATGAATTTGTCGACGAATTCGTTTAACACGTCGCCGAAGATGGTCTCGACGGTCTCGTGGATGTCCTCGCCGTCAAGCAGCGCGTTGCGCTCCTCGTAGATGACCTTGCGCTGCTGGTTGGCGACATCGTCAAACTCGAGCAGGTTCTTGCGGATGTCGAAGTTGCGGGTCTCAACCTTGCGCTGCGCCGACTCGATGGCGCGGGTGATGAAGCGGTGCTCCAGCGGCTGGCCGTCCTCCATGCCCATGCGCCGCATGAAGTTTTTGAGCTTCTCGGAGCCAAAGAGCTTCATGAGGTTGTCGTCCATGGAGAGGTAGAAGCGCGAGGAGCCCGGATCGCCCTGACGGCCGGAACGGCCGCGCAGCTGGTTGTCGATGCGGCGGGACTCGTGGCGCTCGGAGCCGATGATGTGCAGGCCGCCTGCCTTGACGACGGCGTCATGGCGCTGCTGCCACTCCGCCTTGCACTTTTCCACAGCCTCAGGGGCAGGATTGTCGCCTAAAGATGCCAGATCAGCCTGCAAATTGCCGCCTAAGACGATGTCGGTGCCGCGGCCTGCCATGTTCGTGGCGATGGTCACGGTGCCCGGACGGCCTGCCTGGGCGACGATCTGCGCCTCTTTTTCATGGAACTTGGCGTTGAGCACCTGGTGGGGGATCTTGAGTTCGTCGAGCATGCGCGAGAGCTTCTCGGAGTTTTCGATGGAGATCGTGCCCACGAGCACAGGACGCCCGGTCTTAATGGTGTTCTTCACATCCTCGATGATCGCCTTGTACTTCTGCTCTTCGGTAAGGTAGATGAGATCAGGCAGATCTTTTCTGATCATCGGGCGGTTCGTCGGCAGCACCACGGTGCGCAGGCCGTAGATCTGCTGGAACTCATAGGCCTCGGTGTCGGCCGTGCCCGTCATGCCGGCGAGCTTCTTGTACATGCGGAAGTAGTTCTGGAACGTGATGGAGGCCAAAGTCTGGTTCTCGGCGTGCACCTCCACGCCTTCCTTGGCCTCGATGGCCTGGTGCAGGCCGTCCGACCAGCGGCGCCCCTGCATCTTGCGGCCGGTGTGCTCGTCGATGATCACGACCTCGCCGTTGTCGACGACGTAGTCGACGTCGCGCTTGAACAGCGTGTGGGCGCGCAGCGCGGCCATAACGTGGTGCAGCAGCACGATGTGCTGCGTGGAGAACAGCTTGTCGCCCTCAGGCATGAGGCCGTTCTTTACCAGCATGTTCTCGATCTTCTCCTGGCCGCGCTCTGTGAGGTAGGCCTGGCGGATCTTGAGATCCAGGGTGTAATCGCCTTTGCCGGTGTACTCTTCGGTATCCTCTTTTTCCTGGAACACCAGGCTCGGGATCAGCTTGTCAACAGCGTAATAGAGCGAGGAGTCGTTGTCGGCGGCGCCTGAAATGATGAGCGGGGTGCGGGCTTCGTCGATGAGCACGGAGTCGACTTCGTCGACAAGCGCGTAGTGGAGCTTGCGCTGCACGCGCTGCTCGGCAGTGTAGGCCATGTTGTCGCGCAGATAGTCAAAGCCGAACTCGTTGTTCGTGCCATAGGTGACATCGCAGGCGTAAGCCGCCCGCTTTTCCTCGGGGCTCATGCCCGGGACGTTCACGCCCACGGTCATGCCTAAAAAGGTATAGAAGGGACGTGACCAGTTGCAGTCGCGGCGAGCCAGGTAATCATTCACGGTAACGACGTGCACGCCTTCGCCGGTCAGAGCGTTGAGATAGCAGGGAAGCAGCGCAGTCAGGGTTTTGCCTTCGCCGGTCTTCATCTCAGCGATCTGGTTGGCGTTGAGCACCATGCCGCCCATGAGCTGCACGTCAAAGGGACGCAGCCCCAGCGTCCTGCGCGCCGCTTCGCGGCAGCAGGCGAAAACCTCAGGGAGGATCTCCTCAAGCGTTTTTCCGGATTTGAGCTGCTCGCGGAAACCGTCAGTAAGTTTTATGAATTCCTCATCTTTTAATGCCTGGTATTTAGGCTCCAGGGCGTTGATGGTCTTGACGATTTTGCGGAGTTTTTTGACGGTGCGCTCGTTGCTGCTGCCGATCACCGCGGTGACGATTTTAGTAAGTAACATTATTAAATTCTTATGTAGTCTGCGATCCGGCGCTATCCCGGATTTCATGAACTGCCAGGCCTGCTATTGAAAAGAGCGCTTTCCAAGGCGAAAGCGGCGCGCAGGCGCTAAAACGATGCTCTATCATAGCCTATTTTTCACAAGGCTCTGATTGGCACCGTCCAACTTAATTAAGAGATAGTGGCAAAAGGGGGATTTTCAAGCGCACCGCCGCCCAGGGAGCAGCGTTTTCACGCGCAAAGACAAAAAAAGCCGGCCCCTCGGCCAGCCTTTTTTCTGGAGCGGGAAACGGAACTCGAATCCGCGACCCTAACCATGGCAAGGTTATGCTCTACCAACTGAGCTATTCCCGCAACAGAATGGCTGTCATTATACACAGGCTTTTTAAGTTTGCAAGATTTTTTAAAATCTCAGCAAAAACAAACTCTCTGCGCATTCAGCTTCAGTTCGTTTTACTGCTTGACCGGAATGTTGTGCTCCCGGGCGTATGCCATGGTTTGTTCAACTGACCAGCCGGCTGCTGTGGATATCTGCTTAATGTCAGTGCCGAGCTTTAGCAAATTCAACACCATTTTTTGAATGCCTTTTGCTTCACCCTTTTTCAGGGCGGCGTTCATGTTGGATGTGTAATCGGAAAGCTCAAGCTCGCGGCTGATGCAGGCCATGCGCTGCGACTGGTCGCGCAGAAACTCGTCAGTGGCGGCGAACGCTTTGGCGATGCCGGGATCAGCAGCTGCCGGATCTTCTCTTTCCGGGTCACTGTGGCTGCTCATCAATCGCTCCTTCACAGGATGCAGGCAAAACAGGAGGCGCCTGCGCCTCCTGTTTCAGTTAGCTTTACTGCTTAACCGGAAGATTATGCTCCCGGGCAAAAGCCAGGATTCGTTCCTTGGTCCACTTGGTTACCTTGGAGACATAGTCAATGTCGGAATTCATATTTAGCATCTCTGATACCATTCGGCTTTCAGTTTCTTGAATGCCTTCCGCTTTTCCTTCTTCCTTGGCGGCCGCGATGTTGGTGTTGTAATCGAGGATCTCCATCTGACGGTTGACATAGCGCATCCGTTGAGACCGATCCAGTAAGAACTCGTCAGCGGCGGCAAACGCCTTGGCAAAGGCCGGATCCTCCGCTGCCAGATCCTTTCTTTCCTGATCGTTCAGTTTTCCTGCCAGATATGACATCCATCGCTCCATCCTGCTTTGCTTGGCAACAGGTTTTCCGGGCTGTCTGCGGTACTTGGGGATCTCGATGAAGTGCAGCCTGCAGCCTGAGATCATCGGAGAACACTTCCTCTCTGTCATCCTGATTATATATGCGGTAAACGCTGTGCGGCGCTTCATGGGGCAGGAGATTGAAATTCAGAATGTTGACGGTGACTGCCGGCTTGAGCGAACGGTAATTCTCGCCGGATCCGAGGCTTTGAGTGTACAGCAGAGCCCAGTAATAGAGCGTGCGCTGCTGCATGTTGGCTTCATTGACCATCTGAACTTCGATGTCGATCCTCTCGCCTGAGTCCAAAGTGCAGGCAACGTCAAAGCGAGCGAGCTTGCCGTCAGAATCGCCGGGAAGCCTTTCGGTGTTGATGAACGTCAGATCTTTTACGGCGCTGATGCCAGATTTGGCCAG
>DKSD01000029.1 GCA_002473165.1 Succinatimonas sp. UBA7265 | reverse complement strand
AATAAAGATCGGCGGTATGTTAATCTAATCCAAGCGGATGAAAGCAATCGGATTATGGAGCGAGAGGATGTCCCGTTATTTGATTTCGAAGCGTTCCGCGAAGCTATGATCAATGCCTTTGTCCATAATCGCTGGCAGGATGGCAATGCTCCGATGATTACGATATATAGTGACAGAATGGAAATTCTGTCAAGAGGTCATCTTGCGCCGAATCAGACCGTTACCGGCTTTTTCCTGGGAGAGTCGATACCTGTTAATCAGAAACTGTCGGATATTTTCCTTCAGCTCCATATCAGTGAACGCTCAGGACGCGGTGTACCAAAGATAGTTGAAGTATATGGAAAACAAGCCTTTGACTTACGGGAAAATTCGATTGTTGTTACCATCCCGTTCAATTATATTTCCGGGAAAACGGCAGATAAAACTGAAGATAAATCGGCAGATAAAATAATGGCAGTGCCAGGTCTAAGGGGCACCAAAGAAAATATTTTGCAGGAAATTAGAAATAATCCAAATGTGACACAGGATCGGCTGGCTGTAAAAATGAATTTAAGCAAATCTACGATCCAATCTGGAATATCTTTCCTAAAGAAGAATGGCTGCATTGAAAGAGTCGGATCGAATAAATCGGGTTACTGGAAAGTGCTCTGATTGCCCCTTCCATCGCTCGCTCCCCAGCCAAGATGCCGGCTCATTTACTGTCAGAACGGATATAGAAGGTGTCTCTGCCGGAACCCTCTCTGAGGATATGGCCTTCCTCTGTAAGTTTCTTCAGCGCTGCAAGGACGGATGATCGGCCAACGCCGGGACAGTGTGAAACGACCTCGGCTCCGGTAAACTTTCCGATTTTTTCTTCGGTATATTTCTTTACAATATCATATGCGGTGCTTTTTTTACCGCTTGCTTTCATGAGTCCTGTTCGTTCTTCAAAATCTGTATAGCATGAAAGGATTGCCTGCAGCATATAACGAATAAAAGGTGTCGGATCGTTCTTTTCCTCATGCCATCCGGCATCGGCTTCTTCAAGTGCTTCATAATAACGATCCTTTGTTTTTTCAATCTGCTTTTCAATACTGATGTATTTCCCGACACTGTATCCGTTCTTATACAGGAGCAGCAGTGTGAGCAATCGGCTCATCCGGCCGTTTCCGTCATTAAAAGGGTGTATGCAGAGAAAGTCACATATGAATACCGGTATCAGGATCAGGGAGTCTGTTGCTTCTTTCGCTATTGCCTGCTCATATGCATTGCAGAGGTTTTCAACTGCTTCCGGCGTTTCACAGGGTGCAGTCGGAGTAAATCTGGTAACGACTGTTCCGTCCGGCCTGGTCTCAGCGATATAGTTCTGTACATTCTTAAAGTGACCTCCATATGAAAAGCCGGCTCTTTTCAGGAGATCCCGATGAAGCCGGAGAATATAGGAAGGACGGATCGGGATATACTCGCTGCTCTCATGGATGGTATTGAGCACATCTCTGTAGCCCATGATCTCATTTTCATCACGGTTCCTCGGAGTCGTTTTTTCTTCAAAAAGCTGCTTCATCCGGGTGCTTGTGGTGACTATGCCTTCAATTTTGTTGGACGCTTCGGTACTCTGGATTTTTGCAATCTCGACAAGGCGGGTAAGTTCCACGGGCTTCTGTCTGATAAACAGATCCTGATGTCCCTTACATTCGTGGATCTTTGCAACCAGGTTCAAAATATCCGTATCCCATTTTTTCTCGGCGAGTTTACTGTAGTCAAATGATCGCATAGGTCTTGCTTTCATCCAGCCTGACTGGTTTTCGTCCAATTATGGCAACTTTTGGACGAAACAACCAGTGGATTGGACTTAATGTCTGCATATTTGCAAAACCTGAAAATTTCGGCCAATCTGATGCAGATGTTTTCGCTGCCGTATCTGCAGATCAGGGACTGCAGCAGCACGACAATCGTGGCGATCTTGTCCTGCAAGATCTTTTCTAATGCAAAAGCTGCCTAAAGGCAGCCATTTGACAGCTTAAAGCTTTCCTGAGATCAGCCTTTCAGGGGTGCTCGGTTTTGGCAAAACCGGCGTTTTCAAAGGCTTTGAGCACTTTGGGATCGCTCTTGAGGTATTTGTAGAGAGCCATGGCCTCGCGGTCTTTTTCTCCTGAGAGCGTGGGGATCAGGTAGTAATCAAGCTCATCGTAAAGATCTCGCGGCACCTGCCACCATGAACCCCGAGGCTTGCCGTCCTTGCCCAGGATGAGCGGCAGGGTGAGGAAGCCTGCCTGCACATTGCCGCTGTCCACCATAGCCAGCACCTGGTACTCCTGCTCGGGCCGGTAGATGCGCCCTTTAAGGTAACCGGTCGGGAAGTTTTTGCGGGAGACGATCTGCGCTGCGGCATAGCCTGCAGGCGTAAGCGCCGCCTGCGGCAGCGCCAGCGAGCGCAGGCGCTTTTGCCCGACGGCCGTCGCCTGAGAGTCCAAAAGCGCCGGATCGGCAGACCAAAGCACCAGCGGGGCGCGCACGAGCGGTGTGAGGTAGGTGACCGCAGCCTGCTGCGAGCGGATGAGCAGCACCGGGAGTTTTTCGCCGGAGCTTACCACCAGCGAGCAGCGGCGCTCGCCGTTACCGATCTCTGAGGCCAGATCTTCGTCCGGGGCGTAAACCGCTTTAAAGGAGTGATCCCCGAGATCGCGCACGGCCTCGAGCGCCGCATAGGTCTGTACGGCGGCGCAGACCACCGGCTCATCGGCCAAAGCAGTCTTTGCGCTTAAAAGCGCCAGCAGCGCTGCGGCGGCGGTTTTTAAAGTTTTAAGTTCTTTTCGCATTGCAAAATCCTGTCCGCAATCTCATCGGCGCCCTGGGCGCGGCGCAGCCTGAGGCTGAAATCCTCATCTCCCAAAAGCAGCGACAGCTGGCCCAAGAGCGTGATGTAGGAGTGCCCGTCATCAGGGGTGGCGATCATAAAGATCACATCGCAGCCCCGCCCGTCGCCTGCCTTAAAATCCAACGGCCGCGCAAGCGTGGCCACCGCCAGCGCCGGGCGGGCGACAAATTCGCCGCTGACATGCGGCAGGGCGATACCCTCGGCGATCCCCGCAGGCGTGATTTTAAGCTTGGCGTTGAGCGCCCGGAAATAGGCCGCCGGATCTTTGAGCGCCTGTGATTTGCCCAGTGCCCCGCACAGGGCGCACAGCGCCTCGCCTGGATCAGCTGCCTTAAGCCGGCAGAGCACAGACTCGCGGTTTAAGGCATAGCGCAGCGGATGGGCTTTGGCCGGATATTTGTCTGAGGGGCGGATCACGCGGGTGCGCTCGAGCGTTTGCAGGATGCCCGAGAAGATCCGTCCGTGGAGCTTCCAGAAGACGACATAGAGCGCCGCCGTCACGGCGGCGGCGATCACGGCTGCGGTAACCGTGCTTCTGAAAGCGTAAAGCGCGGCCTCGGCGCGCGCGGGCCTGAAGAAAGACGATCCCAGCGTCAGGCAGCCCTGAGTGACAGCCAGCGCTGCCAGGCCTCCGAGCACCGAGGCCGCAGTCTGCACCGAGAACATGAGCTGCGGCAGGCGCCTTGCCGAGCGGAACTCGCCGTAATCGGCGCAGTCAGAGGCCATGGCACAGATAAGGGAGTTCGCAAGACCTGCGCCAAAGCAGCCTAAGGCGAAAGTTCCGGCGATGCCTGCGGAAAACACCCCGGCGCCGAAATCCGTGAGCAGGATTAAAGAAAAACCTGCGGCCATGAGCACGCAGGAGCAGAGGAACACGACGCGCTCTGAAAAGATCCGGCACAGCTGCGGGCACAGCGCCAGCCCTGCGCACAGCGCGGCAAAGCCTGGCACGGCAAACAAGGCCAAAAGCCAGGTGATCGAGCCAAACCACAGCGCAAAGAGGATCACGGAGATCACCGCCAAAAGCAGCGAGAGCTGCCTGCAAAAGGCGATCCCCAAAAGCGCGAGCAGCTGATCGTTGCGCAAAAACTCGCCAAGCCAGGCCTTAAAGCGCAGACGTTCTGAAAAAGCCGCTTTCGTTGGCGGGGTGAGCGTGAGCACCAGCAGCAGCGCCGATGCGGTCACGGCGCCCGGCCAGAACCAGCTTTGCGGCAGATGCTGCGGCAGGCCGCGCTGCACGGCGAGCATGCAGACAAGCGTGAATACCGAGGCGCAGCCAAGCCCGCAGGCGCGGGCGCGCGCGGGGCGGGTGAGGCGCTCTCCGTTTTTTGAGGAGGTCTCAGCCCAAAAGAGCGCGTCCGAGGCGGCAAAGGACACGGCAAACAGCATCGATGCTGCACAGGCCGGGCGCATCCCCAAAAGCGGGGAGAGCGGGGCTAAGTACATGGTGATGAGGCTTAAGGCGGCGATGAGCGTGAGCGCGGGGACGTTTAACAGCACCCGGCGCACCCTTGAGGGGGCGCAGGCGTCAAGCGCCGAGGCCGCGAGCGCAGCGAAAAAGGCAAGCAGCGCGCAGGCGCAGAACAGCGCGCGCACCTCGGAGGGCGGCACCTCGCAGCGAAACACCAGATACCAGATGTAAACGGCCGCCGCCCCCATCCAGGCGGTGTAGCGGCCGCAAGCGGCGGCGCACCAGGGAAGATCGGCGCGCAGAGTGCGCTGATCGCTCACACGAACTCCCGGGCGTTCATTCCACGGTCACCGATTTGGCGAGGTTGCGCGGCTGATCGACGTCCGTGCCGTTGATGACGGCGCAATGGTAGGCCAAAAGCTGCAGCGGCAGCGTAAAGAGGATCGGCTGGAGGATCGCCGGGGCCGGCGGCAGCGTGAGGATCTCCGTCTGGGGATCCTCGCGCAGCGAGCCCGCGCCCTGGGAGAACACGCACAGCCTGCCGCCGCGGGCGCGCACTTCCTCGATATTCGATTCAAGCTTGGAGAGCAGGGCGTTGTCCGGGGCGACCACCACGACCGGCATCTTGTCGTCTATCAGGGCGATCGGCCCGTGCTTGAGCTCGCCTGCGGCGTAGCCTTCGGCATGGATGTAGGAGATCTCCTTGAGCTTGAGCGCGCCTTCCAAGGCTATGGGGTACATGATCCCGCGGCCTAAGAACAGGCAGTGGTGCTTGCCGGCAAACTCCTCGGCAAGGCGGCTGACGCGCTCATCGCCTGAGAGCACGGCGCGCGCGGCCTCAGGCAGCGCGCGGATCGCGGAGGTGATCTCCTTCTCTCGTTCAGGACTGAGCGCCCCGCGCAGCGCTCCCAAATAAACGGTGAGCAGCAGCAGGCACAACAGCTGGGTGGTGAAGGCTTTGGTGGAGGCCACGCCGATCTCGGCGCCGGCGCGGGTCATGAGCGAGAAATCGCTCTCGCGCATCAGCGAGGAGGCGCTGACGTTGCACACGCACAGCGTGGCCGCATAGCCCTGCTTTTTGGCAAGGCGCAGCGAGGCCAGGGTGTCGGCGGTCTCGCCTGACTGCGAGATGGTGACAAAGAGGCTGTGAGGTTTTACCACTGCCTTGCGGTAGCGGTACTCCGAGGCGATCTCCACGGAAGTGGAGATCCCGGCTAATTCCTCAAGCCAGTATTTGCCCACGAGGCCTGCGTGGTAGGAAGTGCCGCAGGCGACGATCTTGATGGAATCTATATCAGAGAGCGCTGCTTTGGAGAAACCGGCAACGGAGCTTAAATCGACGCGATCGCCTGAAAGCCTGCCCATCATGGTGCTGGCCAGGGCCTCGGGCTGCTCGAAGATCTCCTTTTGCATGAAGTGGCGGTATTTGCCCTTGGAGATGCTCTCGGCATCGAGATCCGATTCGGCGATCTCGGCGTGAAGCGGATTGAGGCTGAGATCGTAAAGCTTGACCTCCGAAGTGGTGAGCGCGGCGATCTCGCCCTCTTTCATATAGATGAAGCGGCGGGTCACCGGCAGCAGCGCCAGTACGTCCGAGGCGGCGAAGTTCTCGCCAATGCCCAGGCCGATGACCAGCGGCGATCCCTGGCGGGCGACATAGAGCGTCTCCGGGTGATCGCGGTCGATGAGCGCCAGCGCGTAGGAGCCCTTGACCTCGGAGAGCGCTTTGGCAAAGGCGTTTATAAGCGGCAGTCCCTGTTTTGCGTGCAGAAAGTGGATCCTGGCGAGCAGCGCTTCGGTGTCGGTCTGCGATTTGAACGCGTAGCCCGCTTTTAAGAGTTCCTCTTTCATCTGCGCGAAGTTCTCGATGATGCCGTTGTGCACCATGGCGAGGTTCCCCACGATATGGGGGTGGGCGTTGGTCTCGGAGGGCCCGCCGTGCGTGGCCCAGCGGGTGTGGGCGATGCCAAGGCGGCCGGGGCAGGGGTGCTGCTGCACTTTGGCTGTCAGGGCCTGCACTTTTTCGACGGTCTTGACGCAGTTAAAGCCGCCGTCTGAGACCGTGCACACGCCGCAGCTGTCATAGCCGCGGTACTCAAGGCGCCTTAAGCCTTCAAGCAGGATGGGAGAGACGTCGCGCTGGGCGATCGCACCGACAATGCCGCACATGGTTTTCGCTCCTCTGATTCAGGGTCGTGGTAATTGTCCGGCTCGAGATCTGCTGATCTTTGCCTTAAATCATCCGATCATAATGCGCGAAAGCCGCGCTGTCTGCACCCGCGGAATTTTTTCGCAGTTTAAGGCCTGCAGACATGCAGGGCAGGCGACGGGAAGATTACCGCTTAATGTGGCAGGCAGACTCACGCAGCAAGGGAAAAACAAACCTGCAAAGCAGCATTCAGATAACCTTAAGGCAGCCGTAAGGCTGCCTTAAGGCTGGCAGATTTATTTCCGCTCCGCTTATTTGGCCTGCTTCTGCGGCCTGGCAAAGCCCGGCACCACGGCCTCGCGCGGGCGGGTGATCACGAGATCGCCCTCCTTTGCCTCGATCCTGTGCGTGTAGGTGGTGCCGGCGCCGATCGTCACGTGCGCCGGGACCTCGACCGGAGCCACGAGCTGGGTGTCAGAGCCGATAAACACGTCATCGCCCACCACGGTCCGGTGTTTGTTGGCGCCGTCGTAGTTGCAGGTGATCGTGCCCGCCCCGACATTGATGTCCTTGCCAAACTTCGCATCGCCCAGATAAGAGAGATGGCCTGCCTTCGTGCCCGCGCCGATGCGGGATTTTTTTACTTCGACGAAATCGCCGATATGGACGCGATCCTCAAGCACGTTGCCCGCTCTGAGCCTGGCAAAGGGGCCGATGGTGTTCTCTTTGTGAAGCTCGGAGCCTTCCATGACGGTGTAAGGGGAGATCACGCTGTCATCGCCGATGGTGCAGTCCTTGATGACGCAGCCGGCGCAAATCGTTACGCGATCGCCGAGCTTAACCTGCCCTTCGAAGACGCAGTTGATGTCGATAAAGCAGTCGCGGCCGCACTCGAGGCTGCCGCGCACTTCAAGGCGCTCGGGATCGGCAAGCGTGACCCCGTACTCGTCCATAAGGCGGCGGGACTGAGTGCGCTGGCAACAGCGCTCGGCCCGCGCCAGCTGGAATTTCGAGTTGACGCCTGCGAGCGTTTCAAACTCCGGGGCCTTGCAGATGGCAACCTGCAGGCCGCTGCGGCGCAGCAGGCCGGCAAGATCGGTCAGGTAGTACTCGCCCTGGGCGTTGTGATTGCCGATCTTGGGAAGCCATTCTTTGAGCACGGCGGCGCGGGCGCGGATGATCCCGGTGTTGATCTCTTTTACCAGGCGCTGCGCATCGCTGGCGTCCTTCTCCTCGATGATGCAGTCAAAGCCTCCCCGGGCGTCGCGGATGATGCGCCCGTAGCCTTTGGGGGTGTCGGTGTGCGCCGAGAGCACCCCCAGCGGGGCATCTGCGGTTTCTTTGATGAAGGTCTTTAAAAGCTCTGATCGCACCAGCGGGGTGTCGCCATAAAGTACCAGCACGTCGGCATTATCTGAGACCTCAGGCAGCGCGGCGGCCACGGCGTCAGCCGTGCCCTGCTGCCGCGCCTGCCTGACGCAGCTGACGCCTGCCTTGAGCTTTTCAGGGAGATCCGCAACGAGCTTCTCGACCAGTTCGGCGCGATGGCCGGTTACCACGTGCACAGCCGCAGGCTTTAGAGACTGTGCCGTCTCTATGACCCAGGAGAGCATGGGCCTGCCGCCTACGGGATGGAGCACTTTGGGCAGATCAGAGCGCATGCGCGTGCCTTTGCCGGCTGCGAGGATCACGATTTCAAGTTTCATTTCACTCTCCACGGGATGCAGGGCGGCGCTTCAGCGCGTAAGCGCAGACTGCCAGCCCGCCTAAGATAAAGGGAATGCTCAGGTACTGCCCGACGGTGAGCGCCGAGCCTGTTGAGTAGTCAGCCTGCTCAACTTTGACAAATTCTATGAAGAACCTTGAGAGGAACACCAGGGTGATGAAGAGCCCGAAGATCAGCCCCTCAGGCTTCTTTTGTGATCTGTATGTTTTTATCCACATGAGCAGCAGCCCTAAGAAAATCACTGCGTAGCAGAGACACTCATAAAGCTGTGCCGGGTGGCGCGGGAAGTCCTCGCCCAAAGCGGTGAACACGACGCCGTAGTCTGCGTGCGTGGGAACGCCCACGATCTCGGAGTTCATGAAGTTGCCCAGGCGGATCAGCGCGCACACCAGCGCCGTCGGGATGCAGAGCATGTCGCCTAAGTCAAGGAAACGGTAGCGGTATTTATGGCAGTAATACGCCATGATGAGCAGCACGCCCGCAGAGCCGCCGTGCGAGGCCAGGCCGCCTTTCCATACCTTGAGGATCTCCAGGGGGTGCGCGAGGTAAAAATCCGGCTCGTAGATGAGGCAGTGCCCGAGGCGTGCGCCCAGGATCGAGCCTAAAAACAAATAGACGAGCATGCGGTCGAGATCTTCGGTTTTATAGCCTTTGCGCCTGAACATCAGCTGCATGATGAAATAGCCGATGACAAAACCGCCGGAGAACAGCAGCCCGTACCACCTGACGGTGAGCGGACCTAAGGTAAAGGCGATCGGATCGATGCTTGAAATGAACATAGCCAGGGAACAGATGATCGATAAAATTCGGACTGGTATTTTAACGTAATTCCCAGGTTCAGACGGTGATGGCAGCCGCGGCGGCAGGCGTTTTTCAGCGATGCTTCCGAGTGAGGGTTGTGCCGGGTGCTTTAAGGCAAAATCTGAGGTTGCCGGAATCCGATCCGCTGCCGTTTAAGCTGTGCCGCCGCAGCTTGCACTGAGCCTTCCCCCGCAGTCAGTTAAACCCCTCATGGGGAAGAGAACGAACTCTTTTTGACATACGTTGAATCTCAAATAGTTATGAAATATTACTTTGCGCATAGCGTCAAAACCACGTATTCGTTACTTTGCGCATAGCGTAATAATTCCCACAAATTTACCTTGCGCTTAGCGTATGGTCGCCTTATGCTTCATAAGAGCTGAGGGTTAGAAACATGCTGTTTAAACGCAAAATTTATGAAAAGCTGGTGCAGTGGAAGAACACCTCACATGGCAAAACCGCGCTGCTCATCGAGGGCGCCAGACGGGTCGGGAAATCGACGGTGGCAGCAGAGTTTGCCAAAAATGAATACCGCTCTTACCTGCTGCTTGATTTCAGCAAGGCCGGAGTTCAGGTAAAGAACATCTTCCGCAACCATCTCGACAATCTGGATGTCTTCTACCAGCTCCTTCAGGTACAGACCGGGGTGCGCCTTGAAAGGGGCAAATCCCTGCTCATTTTTGATGAAGTGCAGTGTTTCCCCAGAGCCAGGGAGGCGGTAAAAGCGATCGTCGCTGACGGACGGTACAGCGTTTTGGAAACCGGCTCGCTCATCAGCATCCGCGAGCATGTCAGTAATATCGTGATCCCCTCTGAAGAGCAATCCCTTTGCATGTATCCCATGGACTTTGAGGAGTTCCTGACCGCCTGCGGCGAGGAAGTGCTGCTTGAGTACATCAAGGACTGCTTTAACAGGAAAATCCCGCTTGAGGACAGCCTGCACCGCAAGGCCATGCTGCTTATCGAGCAATATATGATTGTTGGCGGCATGCCGCAGAGCGTCGCCGCTTATTTGGATAACGGCCTGGATTTTTACGCCGCCGATCAGGCAAAGCGCAGCATCCTCGATCTCTACGGCAAAGACATCATGAAAGCCGAACGCCGCTATCGCACCAAGGTCGCGGCTATCTTCGAGCAGATCCCTGGTTTTTTATCAAAGCACGAGAAGACCGTCGTTCTCAATGAGATTGAAAAGAACGCGCGCTATTCAGGGCTTGCTGATGCTTTTTTCTGGCTGCAGGATGCGATGATCGCCAATCTCTGCCTGCTCTGCCGTGATCCCAATGTCGGTCTGGCTCTCAATGAAGACAGCACTCAGCTCAAATGCTATCTGGGGGACAGCGGGCTGCTGCTTAGCCATACGTTCTCTCCCAAAGAAATTCAGGATGCCGAGCTGTACAAAAAACTGCTAAACGGCACTCTCGCCATAAACCAAGGCATGTTCTTTGAAAACCTCGTGGGGCAGATGCTGCGCGCCAACGGCCATGAACTGTATTTTTACACTCACTACAGCCCTGAAAAGCATCGTAATGACATTGAAATAGATTTTCTGCTCTCAAACGGCAGGAAGACAGATTTTCGTATTTTGCCTGTAGAAGTGAAGTCATCGAAGAACTACAAAACCGCTTCCTTGGCAGAGTTTCGGAAGCGATTTAAAAAAAGGATCTCAGGCTCCGTGGTTATCCATCCTAAAAACCTCAAAGAGGAAGACGGGATCCTGTATATTCCTGTCTACATGGCGTTTTTGTTGCGATAATCTTAAGCACAGGCCGGATGCGTCGCTGAGTGCAGCGGTGCTTTAAAGGCAGGCTGTACGGGAAAATTAGCGCTTTAAGGCCGGAGCACCAACGCAGCGGATAATGCGGATAAAGAGCTCTGAGGCTTGCACATGCAGCCTCGGCAGAGGGCAGGAAACCTGAAATTACCACAAGTGTCGAAGATCGGGCTTTAACGTGATTCAAAGGCGGAAACGGCAATGATGACTGCGGTGGATGCGTTTTTCAGCAGCGCCGGCTGGGCGCTCTGCGCCCTGGGGCTTGCAGGCTGCCTGGTGCCGCGCTGCTTTAAGCGCTCGGTCATCATCATGATCCTGGGCGACGCGCTGCTTTTTACGGGGATCGTGTTCCCCAGGAGCTTTGAGGCTCTGCGATTCTTTGTGCAGGAGCAGGCCTTCGGGGTAATCTCTTATCGCGCAGCCGGTATCGCGTTTGCTTCGCTCCTTTGGCTTATGCTGATGGTGCCGCACCTTGTGAAGGTTTACGGCAGGAAAAAGCTATCTCCTGAGACTGCCAAAGCACAGGGTACGGGCTCTGCAAAGAGCGCGGCGCCGAGCGCCAGCGCGGATCCAAACCTCTTTAACCGCGTCAGGGCGCGCGCGGAGGAACAGCGCAGCGCTGAACATCTGGCCGCGCAGGCGGTGTCAGCGGTGCCTGCCGATGAGCTTGCAGATGAGCCTGAACCTGCGCCTGCCGTGCTGCCTGATGCGCAGCATCTGCCAAAATACCAGGCAGATCCGGAGACTGCGGATCGGGAGCAGGCGCGGCGGGCGCTGTTCTCGGGTTTAAACCCCGAAGATCGGCGCTGAGCGTGCCGAAAAGAAGATATGGCGCGGCTTCAACGCCGCGCCCGCTTTTGGGATCGCGGCGCAGGCCGCAGAAAAACCGTCCCGCAACATGCTACATTGAGGCATGAGGCACTGCGCCGCAGACAAAGCGATGCCTTAAAGCTTTAAGAGAACCGGCCATGGCTGAGCAAGATCACTCCCTCGATTACATCCCGCTGCACGTGCACTCGTGCTATTCCATAAACGACGGGCTTGAGAACGTCGGCCCGATCGTCAGCCGCGCGGCCAAACTCCATATCCCGGCCATTGCCGTTACCGA
The DNA here is from genome assembly GCA_002473165.1 of Succinatimonas sp. UBA7265. Taxonomy (GTDB): domain Bacteria; phylum Pseudomonadota; class Gammaproteobacteria; order Enterobacterales; family Succinivibrionaceae; genus Succinivibrio. The sequence continues at coordinate 8,231 of DKSD01000029.1, read as the reverse complement.
CTGCTGCAATATGGCAGGCTTCGTGCGCTTTTACAGCGCCTGTAAAAAAGCCGGCATCAAACCGATCATGGGAGCGGATCTGCGCGTCAGGGAAGAGGCCGCGCCCGGTGAGGAACCCAAAACCTTTTGGGTGACGCTGCTCGCGATGGACCGCCAGGGCAAGCAGAATCTATATGACATCCTCTCCAGGGCCTGGCTTGACACCGGCAGCCCGGACATCGCCGATACGGCCGCAAGCGTAGCTGATCTGCGCGAATACGCCGAAGGCCTGATCCTGCTTGACGGCTTTCGCGGCGACATCGCCGCGTTTTTGCAGGCCGGGGATCAGAAAAAAGTCACACAGCGCCTGGATTTTTACCAAAAATACTACGGCGATCGCTTCTGCTTTGAGATCACCAGGACGGGGCGCTCAGGCGAGAGCGAGTTTGAGTGCGCCGCGCTGGATCTGTGCTTAAAGCGCGGCATCGCCCCGGTCGCCACCAACGATACCCGCTACCTCCTGGGACCCAAAGACGTGCCCGCCGACGGGCTTACCGACGCCTACATCCACGAGGTGCGCGTCTGCATTCAGAAGGGCGTGCAGATAGGCGACGATTCCGTGCGCCGCGAATACTCCGATCAGCAGTACCTGCGCACTCCCGAGGAGATGAAAGAGCTCTTCTCCGATCTGCCTGAGGCCCTTTACAACACCAGGATCATCGCCGAGCGCTGCAACACCGAGATCCAGCTCGACGTGCCGCGCCTGCCGCACTTTGACACCGGCAAGCTGACGCCTGCCGAGTATTTGCGGCGCGAGGCGCACTCAGGCCTCGAAAAACGCCTTGAATTCCTCTATCCGGATAAGACCGAGCGCGAAAAACAGCGGCCGCGCTATGAGGAGCGCCTGGAGACCGAGCTTGACGTGATCATCAAGATGGACTTCCCGGGTTACTTCCTCATCGTTATGGAATTTATCCAGTGGTCCAAAGATCACGGCGTGCCCGTGGGCCCGGGGCGCGGCTCCGGCGGCGGCTCTCTGGTGGCCTATGCCCTTAGGATCACCGATTTTGATCCGCTGCGCTTTGATCTGCTCTTTGAGCGTTTCTTAAACCCCGAACGCGTCTCCATGCCGGACTTTGACGTCGACTTCTGCCAGAAAAAACGCGCGCTGACCTTAAAGCACGTCGTCGAGCACTACGGCCGCGACTCGGTCTCACAGATTGCCGCCTTCGGCACCCTGGCGCCCAAGGCGGCCATCCAGGGCGCGGGCCGCGCCCTGGGCACCCCTTTAGGGGCCGTGCGCCGCATCACCAAGATGATCCCCGACAAGCCCGGCGTCACGTTCAACGACGCTTTGGGCATCGACAAAAAGGGCAACCCCTGCGAGCCGCTCTCGCCTGATTTTTTAAATCTTTACAACGGAGCCAAGGCGTCTGACGACAAGGAGATGGTGGAGCTTATCGAGGTGTCGCGAAGACTTGAGGGCGTGATCCGCTCCATCGGCAAACATGCCGCGGGCGTGGTGATCTCGCCCACGCGCATCGCCGAGTTCGCCCCGGAGATGCTCGACTCGGACGGCAACCCCATCACCCAGTATGACAAGAAGGATGTCGAGCACGCAGGGCTGGTGAAATTCGACTTTTTAGGCCTCACGACGCTCACCATCATCGACGAGGCCAAGGTGATGATCGATGCAAGGCGCAAACGCCAAGGCAAACCGCCTTTAAACATCGCGGCCATCCCCTATGACGATCCGGCCTCCTATAAGATGCTCCAGCAGTGCGAGACTACCGCGGTGTTCCAGCTCGAATCGACAGGCATGCGCCAGCTCATCGGCAAGATGCAGCCTGATCGCATCGACGATCTCATCGCTCTGGTGGCGCTCTACCGCCCCGGTCCTTTAAAGAGCGGCATGGTCGATCACTTCGTCGAGCGCAAGCACGGCCGCGAGAAGGTCTGCTACCCGCAGCCTGACTTTCAGGATCTCGATTTAAAGCCCATACTCGACTCGACCTACGGCGTGATCGTCTATCAGGAGCAGGTGATGCAGATAGCCCAGGTGCTCGCAGGCTACACTTTAGGCGGCGCCGATATATTGCGCCGCGCCATGGGCAAGAAGATCAAGGCCGAGATGGACGCGCAGAAGGACGTGTTCAAGCGCGGCGCCGCCAAAAAGGGCAAAGACGTCGGCATCGCCATGAAGATCTTCGAGCAGGTGCAGCAGTTCGCCGAATACGGCTTTAACAAGTCGCACTCGGCGGCCTACGCCCTTGTGGCCTGGTGGACGCTGTGGCTTAAGGTGCATTATCCTGCGGAGTTCCTGGCCTCGATGATGACCTCGGACTGCCTGAACACCGAAAAGCTTATCTCCTACATCTCAGAGGCCAGAAGGCTCGGGGTAAAGGTCAATCCGCCTGACGTCAACCTCGGAAAGTTCGCTTTCGGCGTGGATCCTGAGGGTAACATCGTCTACGGCTTCTCGGCCATCAAAGGCATAGGCGAAAGGCTGGTGGACAGAATGGCCGAGGAACGCGAGGCTCACGGCCCGTATAAAGATCTCTATGACTTCGTCTCGCGCATCAGCACTTCGTTTATGACCAAGGCGACGCTCGAGGCTCTGATCAAGGCAGGAGCCTTTGACAGCATCGGCCCGGGGCGCGCGCAGATGGTTGCGAGCATTCCGACTGCCCTGCGCTATGCAGAACAAAAACAGGAAAACTCTTCATCGGGTTCTTTGGATCTCTTTGCGGCGGCAGGCGAGGATATACGGCCTTCGTACGTTCAGTGCCGCGAGTGGTCTGAGAAAACCCGCCTCTATTACGAAAAGAGCCTGCTGGGGCTGTATCTCTCAGGACATCCCATCGATGCCTACCGCCTCGAACTCTCGCGCTTTGTCGGCGGCCTCACCTTTGAGAATATGCAGCCTGGCACCAAAGACCGTCCCCGGCAGGTCACCTTGGGCGGTGTGGTCGTAAACAGCGTCTGCAAACTCTCCAAGAAAAACGACGGCTCCAAGTTCTACATCGTGACCTTGGATGACAGCACCGGAACCTTTGAACTGGCGCTTTTTGGCAAGAATGCCGAGAAGTATGCGCAGATCTTGGAGGAGCGAGAGAAGCGCAATACGGCAAGGCACGGGCGCGGCATCAAACAGGAAGCCGAAGGACAGCCTTCTCCGCTCATCCTGGTCGTCGAGGGCGGCCTCTCAATGGGCGATGACGGGCTGATGCGCATGCGGGTGCAGGGGCTTTCCTCGCTTGAAGAACTTCGGGAGCGCGACGCCAAGAAACTGCGCCTGAGGCTTAGTTCTGAGTTGTTTGAAGAATGCTCAGGGGAACTGATGAACCTGCTTGGCAGCAGCAGAGTGAGCGCTGAGGAGATCAGGCAGCGAAAGAGCACTGCTGAAGATCCGCAGAGCGTGGCTTCAGGATGCCAGCTTGAGATCGTGCTGGGCAACCGGCTTGCCGGTATCTCAGGAAATTACCTGTTTCTGGCCAGCGATCAGCTGATTGACGGGATAAGAGAACTTAGTGGAAAGAACTCGATATGTATTATCTATTAAATATCAGCATAAAAATGAACAAAAAAATATGAAAAATATCTCAGATATTGGAAAAATGTGTTGTGGGTGTAAATCTTGTCTCCAAACATGTAATAAAAATGCAATTTCTTTCGAAGAGAATGATGAAGGATTTTTATATCCCAAGGTTGACAAAAATAAGTGTATTGAATGCGGAAAATGCGTAAAAACATGTCCAGTTAGAACATTATCTTATAAAAATAATGGGAATATTCCAGCATGTTATGCAGTCCAAGCCAAAAAAGAAATTGAAAGAAAAAGTTCAAGTGGGGGTTTTTTTCAGTAATTGCAGAAGAAATTTTAAAGGAAAATGGCTATGTATGTGGAGCAGTCTTCGATGCTGAGTGGAATGTAGAACACATTGTAACTTCTAATATAAGAGAGTTAGATAAAATTAGGAGAAGCAAATATGTGCAGTCCGACTTGAAGTATATATATTCAAAAATAAAAGAAATATTGTCAGCAAATAAAAAAATTCTTTTTAGCGGTACTCCATGCCAGGTGAGCGGTCTATACGCGTACTTGGGAAAAGATTATAAAAATCTGCTGACGGCTGAAGTAATATGTCATGGTGTCCCATCTCCAAAAGTTTGGGAGAGATATATACAAGAATTAGGGAAAAACCAAATAGAAGAAATAAACTTCAGAGATAAGGAAACATTAACATGGAAAGATTCGGGTATAAAAATAAAATTTAAATCAAAAAACAGTTTTACAGAAACCCAAACAAAAAACATTTATTTTCTAGGTTTTAATAAAAATTTATTTTTTAGAGAGTGCTGCTACTTTTGCAAATTTGTAGGTTTTCCGCGACATGCCGATTTTACAATGGGAGATTTTTGGGGATATGAAACAAATTGTGAAAATATTGGCGTTTCCGCTGTTTTAGTAAATACAAAAAAAGGTGTAGGTTATCTTAATAAAGTAAAGCCTCAACTTAAATTATGTGAGAAAACAGAATTAAAAAAAATTATATTACATAATTCTAATCTAATTCAACCATCAAACGGTAATCCAAAAAGAAAATTATTTTTTCAAGAACTACACTCTCAATCTAGTATTAAACAACTAATACAAAAGTGTATTGCTAGAAACTATATGGAAAATGAAGAATTTAATAAAAATAATAAGGTCGCAATTTTAAATTTTTCATCCAATACAAACGGAAATTATGGTGCGCTTCTAGTTGGTTTTGCTCTCGAAAAGGCAGTTAATCTAATGGGGTTTGATGCTTCTACGGTTAATTTTATACCTGAAGCACGGATTTATGAATTAACCGAACATAATGTTTTTTTTGGACTTTAGACATCGTTTCCTTAACTTAACTGGTATTTGTAAGAATCGAGAAAGTTTGAAAAAATATATAAATACTAGTTTTTGCAAATTTATCTTAGGCTCGGATCAAGTCATAAGACATCCATGGCATAATAACTTCATATATTTCCTCGATTGGATTCAAGGAGATAAGACACTTATAGCCTACGCGCCTAGCTTCGGTAAGTCCAGATTGGACATGAATTCAAGGGAATTATCATATGCAAAAAAATGTCTTGAAAGATTTGATGCTTTTTCCGTTCGTGAATCAGCTGGCGCTAACATTCTTCAAACTTATTTTGGGATGGATGTGCCGGTCGTTTGTGATCCTACTTTACTTTTAAAGCCTGCTGACTATCAAAGCATTATTGATCAAACTTCTGAAATAAATACTACAGAGGATTATATTGCTTTTTATCTGCTCTCATATTCTGAGAGTATTACTAAAATTTTATCAGGAAAATACAGACTGATTAACGCTTTTTATGACGAGAACGGAAAATATCGGACTGTAGGAGATTGGCTAAAAATTATTCAAAATGCCAAGTATGTAATAACTGACTCTTATCACGGTGTTATTTTTAGTTTAATTTTTCATCGTCAATTTTTTATTCTTAATTCTTCAAATAACGACTGTAGATTTGCTCAACTTTCAAAATTAATAGGAATAGATAGGTATATTACTTTTGATGACCTTCAGAATGATATTGAAGAGAAAAATAATATTGATTATGGAAAATTTGATGTAATTATAAATTCTTGTAAGAATTTCTCATTAATTTTTCTAAAAAACAGCCTTTCTTTACCTGGAACTAAAAAAAATGATTTGAGTTCACTTTTTAAAGAAACTTTCATGTGGTAAATATTTTTAATGAAAAATCGAAATTGTATTAAAGTCTAATGGTGATATTGAGATTGTCGTATTATACGTGCTTTAATATAATGTTTTTCTTAGGCTAAAAATAAAAATCCATTACTGCAATCATGAACAAAATTTTATTAAGATGTTAAGCGAACTCAAATAGGAGTGATATTAACGACCAAGTTTTGTGTTAAAATTTGGAAAATTGGATCTAGGCGGGATGAAAATGGAGATCCAAGGAATAGTCTATTATCTATTTTTATAAATAACAATGTAATTTTTGTGAGAATTTTAAAAAGGGAAAAGAAAGCTTGCCACTACGGTGAAAGATTCCGCAGGGAAGTAAAAAAGGTGATATTTTTATAATTACAGGTGGCTTAAAGATAGTTTGCCTAACACAAGCGCTTTGCAATCCAATAAGTTTAAATGACCTAATACGGATTACTCAGATTAAAGTAAGTAAAGCAGAAAAAGATTATTTTAATACAGAAAGTATATTTTCTAATGCTTTCGGAGTAACCTGTAAAACAAAAAAACTAAGTGAAGATGAAACCCAATTATTCTATGGGGCAAAGATAAGATATGCTTTTTGTAAAGTAAATAAGCACTGTCAAGAAATTCAGAATTTGGCAGAAAAATGCTATAATTCAGTAGTTTTTTGAATTATTCAAAAGTTCATATAATTATTATCTATATGAAAGTTAAAATATCAGTAATAGTTCCATGTTTTAATACTGAGAATTCTATTGTTCGTACGATAGAATCTATATTAAGTAATACGTATAAAAAATTTGAAATAATATGCGTTGATGATGGTTCAACAGATAATACTAATAAGATAATATCTCAACTAGCAAAAAAAGATAATAGGATTAAGCTTATAAAAGAAAAACACTCTGGGCCAGGATGCGCTAGAAATTTAGGTATATCTGTATCAAAGGGTGACTATTTATCATTCATTGATTCAGATGATGAGATAAATGGATTTTTTTTGACAAGTTATTGAATTATGCATATGAATATAATGTAGATATAGTTTTTGTTGATTTTAAAGTTATCTCTACTACTAACTCCACTAAATATCAAAATGAAATAAATAATCACATAACAATATCAAAGAAATACCCAAAATTCTTTTATCGTTCATACTGTTCTGCTTTATATAAGAGATCTTTCCTTTTAGAAAATCATATTAGTTTTCCTCGCTACTTTTGTTCGGAAGATTCGATTTTTGCTTTAAGGGCTTCAATTAAATCCTCGAAAACATGTTATGCTCCTGGAGCGTCTTACTTCTATAATTATTCAATTAATTCGAAATCGCCAACTAAGAAAGCGTATTTAGGTCTTCATAATTTAATACCTGTTTTTAAAGTAACTCGCCTTATTTCTTTTATAAAAAAATTATATCCCTCTCATGAATTTGAAGATTATTGCAATTTAGAAATTACAAGAATTTTATCAAATCGTTTCAATCATTTTATAAGTATAAATAAATCTTTTTCTTTTTTATATGTTAATGCACTTAGAATAAAAAATGAGTTACGCTCATATGAGAATAGTATATTATTATATAATTCTATTTTAGAAAAATCCCCAGTTTTGGGACGTTTTTTACTTGCGCGAAAATCGACTGCTCTTTCTTTAAGAAATAGTTTTGATTGGGTTATTTGCGCATATGAGTCGGCAATAACGAATTGCCCTGATTCTTTTTATTTCTGGGGCAATTCGACTTTTCTTAAGGAATTCTTATGTAAGCGTCCTCAGATTTTTAATAAGTGTTTGGGTGTGATTGACAATTCAAATAATGCAGTTAATTCTTGTAATTCATCATTATATAAAATTTGTTTGCCTCAAGATTTACTTAAATTACGCCATATTACAATTATAGTTTCAGTTACTCATGATCAATTAGAAATCATGCACTCAATTAAACGTTTTTTTTGCAATTCCTTATTATCTTATAAAATTATTTTACCTCTAGAATCAGTATAATATAGTCTAAAATGAAATTGTTTACATGTGGACCTGTTAATCTCTTCCCATCTGTTGAACGTGTTCGTGAAAAAAATATACTTTATTTTCGTTCGCATGAGTATGGAAGTTTTGTGTTAGAAGTTTTACAAAGACTTTCAAAACTTCTAGGGAATTCTTCTCATTTATCCATGTTTCCTATGTCTTGTTCTGGGACTGGCGCGATGGAGTCTTCCATTGAAAATTGTGTTGCAAAAGAAGACAAAGTCTTAGTCATAAACGGAGGCGGGTTTGGTAAGCGGTGGTGTGAACTTTTAAAGGCGCACGGATGTACTTTTGAGAGTGTCGACTTGGTATGGAATGAAGAACTGACTGAGTCGCTTTTAGCGCCTTATTCGAACCAAGGTTTCACTATGCTATTCGTCAACCTTGATGAAACAACCAGCGGACAATTATACAGTGCTGATCTTTTGCATCGCTTTTGTGAGCGTAATCGTCTGCTCGGGGCGGACGCGTAACCTCGGC
>DKSD01000037.1:8163-18592 GCA_002473165.1 Succinatimonas sp. UBA7265 | reverse complement strand
CGCATGGCCTACATCAGCCGCGAACTTGAGCTTTCCGATTACACATCCAACATGAACGCCGCCCTAAGAAAGGGTGAAGCAAAAGGCAGAGCTGAAGGCAGGGCTGAGGGTAGAAAAGAAGGCAGAGCTGAAGGCAAAGGCGAAGTCGTAACCAATCTGCTCAATATGGGATTCGACATCAGTTCAATATCCAAAGCAGCTGGCTGGACTGCCGAACAAATTCTGGCCTTTGCCCGGGAACACAGTCTTCCGGTAAAGCAGTAAAGCGGGCTTAAACAGGAGGCGCAAGCCTCCTGTTCTGTCTGCATCCTGCAAAGGAGCGATTGATGAGCAGCCACAGTGACTCAGAAAAAGAAGAACTGGCAGACGCCGAGCCCGGCACCGCCCAAGCGTTCGCCGTCACGGACGAGTTCCTGCGCAACGAGTCGCAGCGCATGGCCTGCATCAGCCGCGAACTTGAGCTTTCCGATCACACATCCAACATGAACGCCGCCCTGAAAAAGGGCAGAGAAGAAGGCAAGGCTGAAGGCATTCAAGAAACTGAAAACCGTATGGTGTTGAATTTGCTAAAACTAGGCACTGACATTAACCAAATATCCACAGCAGCCGGCTGGTCAGTTGATCAAACCTTGGCTTTTGCCCGGAAACACAATCTTCCGGTAAAGCAGTGATCCTGCCCCAAAGCGCCCGGCAGCATCTGCCGGGCGCACTTGCATTTGAACAGGCCATACCAAAACGGCTGTCGCTTTATGTCCCTTTTCTCTTTTGCTCAGACAGCAAAGATCTGATCCCAGATCCGTTTTACGTCCTCGCATTCTTTGGGCATCTCCGATACCGGAAGGATGCGCTTGAGATCAGCAAGCGACAGGCGGTGATACCAGCTGCGAATCGCTATATAAGCGTTCTTAAGCGCTTCGGCGTCCTCAGCGCTTAGGATCCCCAGGCGCGCGCATTCATCGAGGATTCGCACGTTGTCAGACCACAGCATCATGTCAGGATGTGCAGGCGCCTCGCGCAGCAGCAGGTACTGGGCGATGAACTCGATGTCGATCATGCCGCCGGGGCTCTGCTTTAAATCAAAAAGCCCGTTCTTGCCGCGGTCTAAATGCGCGCGCATCTTATCGCGCATGGATAGCACGTCCTCGCGCAGTTTTTGCCGATCGCGCGGCGTCCTCAGCACTTTTTCGCGGATTTGGGCAAAGCGCTTCATAATCTCAGGCGATCCGGCGATCGGCCGGGCGCGCACCAGCGCCTGGTGCTCCCAGGTCCACGCGCGCTTTAGCTGGTACTCCTCAAAGCCCGCGATATCGGAGATCAGCATGCCCGAATCCCCGTCAGGGCGCAGGCGCATGTCGAGATCATAGAGCACCCCGCCTGAGGTCCGCGTGGCAGAGAAATGGATGAACTTCTGCACCAGGCGCTGGTAGAACGTCAGGCAAGGCACCTGGCGCTCCCCGATCGTTTCGCCGTCGTTGACCGCGCGGATGAACACCATGTCGAGATCGGACTTGTACCCAAGTTCGATGCCGCCCAGTTTGCCGTAGCCGATCACCGCAAGGCCGGGATCGGCTGCGGATGTCCCCTCGGGCATGCCGAGATTTTTCACCGTGTAGCGCCAGGAGAGCAGCAGCAGCTCGCGCACCAGGGCCTCGGCCAGGAAAGTCAGGCAGTCTGAAACCTTCATCAAAGGCAGCGTGCCGGCCTTATCAGAGAGCGACACACGGAACACCATGAGTTTTTTGAACAGCCGCAGCTCTTCCATCTGCTGCTCAAGATCGTCAGGGTCCACCCTGAGCATGCGCTCCTGGATCATGGCGAGGAACTCCTCAGGACGCGGCGGCTTTTGCAGGTACTGCGGGGTTAAGAGATCGTCAAGCAGGATCGGGTGCGCCGTGATGAGATCGGTGGCGTACGGGTTTTCCGAGATGATCGCGATGACGCGCTCGAGCACCTTGCGGTTGTCGCGCATCAGCTGCAGATACGGCGTGCGCAGCGCCACGGTCTGAATGAGCGCAGCCAGCCTTGAGAAGATTTTGTCAAGGCGCTCAGGATCCGCAAGGCGGCAGAGCGCGCGCACCGCCAAAGGCAGCAGCCTCAACAGCGCCTCGCGCCCCACCGGCCCTACCGGCATGCGCGAGAGCGAGCGCGTTAGCTTTGAGATCTCCTCGCACAGCGCCTTTAAATCAGGCTCATCCTCAAGATCCGGCCGGGCCTTTTTAAACTCGTCTGTGACAAGCGGCAGCAGATCCTCGAGAGCTGCCGGCCCTGAGAGCAGATCCGCAAGCGGATCGGCTTTGACCTCAGGCGCCTCCTCATCCTCCCCGGCATCAGAGGCCACGACTTTCACGAATTCGCCGTGCACCGCAGTTGTCACTTTTTTAAGATCGGCGCAGAACTCGTCCCAGGCCTTGGGATCATCGGCGTCGCGGTTTAAGGCCCACAAGAGCCTTGCGCGATCGCGCGGGCTGTCAGGCAGAGTCTGGGTCTGGCGGTCTGAGAGCTCCTGCAGGCAGTTTTCCGTGCGGCGCAGCATGCAGTAGCAGTCATCGAGCATGCGGCTGACCTCGGCGGGCATGAGCCCGAGCCCGGGCAGCGCGGCGAGCACTTTCCTTAAGCTGCGCTCGCGCAGCTGCGGGATGCGGCCGCCGCGCATGAGCTCGAACGTCTGGGCGATGAACTCGACCTCGCGGATCCCGCCCTCGCCCAACTTGAAGTTGTTTATAAGGCCGCGGCGGCGCACCTCGGATTCTATGAGGCGCTTTAACTTGCGCAGCGACTCGACGGCGCCGTAGTCAAGGTAGCGGCGGAACACAAAAGGCCTGAGCATGGAGATGAGCTCGTCCCCGTAGCGCCCTTCGCTGACCTCAGGACCGCCTAACAGGCGGGCTTTTACGAGCGCATAGCGCTCCCAGGTCCTTCCCTGGGTCTCATAGTAATTGGACATGGCGTCAAACGTGCTTACCAAAGGGCCGGCGTCGCCGAAGGGGCGCAGGCGCAGATCGATGCGGTAGCAGAAAGAGTCGGACGTCAGATCGGAGAGCAGGTTGGCCGTGCGCTGCACGATCCTTTGGAAGAACTCGCGAAACGAGATGCTGCTGCGCCCGCCCGAGGTTTCGCCATCGTGGGGGCAGCAGAAGATGAGATCGAGATCCGAGGAGAAATTAAGCTCCCCGCCCCCAAGCTTGCCCATGCCGTAGGTCAAAAGCGGCAGCGGCTGCCCGTCATCGTCCAAAGCGTCGCCAAAAGCGATTTTCAGCGCGCGGCGCGAGAGCTCCAGCGTGCGCAGCACCAAAGCCTCGGCTGTAGCCGTGAGCGTCTTAAAGCTCTCCTCAAGCGGCGCCCTGCCCGTGAGATCGCGCCAGGCGAGCACCGCCAGGCGTGTGCGCCTGAAAACGCGCAGCCTTTTCTTTAAATCAGGCTCAGGCAGCGTCTCAGGCAAAAAGGCGTTCACCTCATCGGCGATCTTTGCCCCGACACCGCTGCCGTCAGCATTAGCCGGGGTGTCGAGCGCGCCTGCCTTTGCGAGCTTCATGAATTCCTGCGGGCAGGAGAAGATCACCTGGGCGATAAAGTCCGAAACGCCCAGCAGGCTGTGAAACTCCTCTCGCGCTTCCAAAAGCGCGAGATCCTCAGGGCTAAGCCTGCCTTTGAGGCGCTGGAGCTCGCGCTCGGCGTCGGCCTTAAGGCACTGCGGCAGCGGGCGGGGTTTTGCGGGATCGGGCATGATGTCAAAGAGCATGGGGGCTCCTTAGTGATTGAATGCTGATGCTTAATCTTAAAACACGGGGGCGCCCCGCGGCAGCGGCGCGCCCCCGATGTGCGAGCGTGATCAGATCAGTCCTGCCTGACGATCATGGAGAGCAGCACCCGCAGTTTCAGCGGGATCACGTAGATGCGGCACTCGTTTTCGATGCGGCGCACCCGGTCAACCAACACGCTCAGACTGAACTCGTCGAAATCGATGGCGCGGCGGGCGATCTTTTTCTCGTATTTGCGGCAGCGGCGCTCGTAATCCTTGATGGTCCTGATGATCACCTTGAGATCCTGATCGTAGTTCACCGGCTCGCGCTCGTCCTTGTAGAAGGCCGCCGGTGCCTCGCGCCTTAAGGTCTTAAGGCAGCGCACCAGCGTGCGCAGCGCCGAATTCTGGAAACTGAACACCAGAGGATCGTGCTTTAACAGGAACAGCCCGTAGAGGTTTTCAAAGGTGGAAAGCAGGTTCTCGATGTAGGAGCACAGATCGGCGCTGCCGGCGCTGTCGCTGAATTTCACGAGGTTGCGCTCGCCCAGGATGAGCACCGAGGCGCGGTGCATCTTGGAAAAAGGCTCCATGACCAAAGGCAGGCCTTTTTCGGCAAACGTGCTCACGAGAGCGTTGTAGATAAGCAGCACGCTGTCTGCCGAGCGCGTCGTGTGCTTTAACTCGACCTCAAGCTCGTTTATGGGGTAGGGAACTCCGCCTTCGAGCGCGATGGCGCCGTGATCGTAGGCGACCTCGAACATGCTGTCCATGATCTCAAAGTCAAAGGACTCGCGGGTAAAGCGGATCTTGCACACCGGGGCGACGGCCTTCTCAAGCTTCGCCGGATCGCAGCCTGCCAAAGCCTCGGCAGGGAATTTGGCAAGCTGCGGCTTGTTCACGCTCCTGCCTATGGGGATGTTGAACTCGCCGCGGCTGTGGACGCCGCCTAAATTTTTTCCGCGCAGTTTGATGGTCTGCTCGCTGACGTTTTTGCCGTGGCGGATGCGCAGCCCGATGCCTTTTTTGAAGAGATCCTGATCGATCGTGTCAAAGTAGGTGTTCTCCAGCACGTCGCTTTTGACATTGGACACCCTGCCAAACGACGCGAATATCTCAGGCAGATCGCCGGGGTTGCCCATGACCCCTAACTTGATCTCGATCTCGCGGTTTACCGGCGCGTTGTCTGCAGGAGTTCCTTTGGACTGAGGGATCACCTCAGGCGCGCCTTTAGGCGCCCTGACCTTTGCCCTTGAAGTTTTCCCGGCGCTTTTCTTTGCGCCTTTTGCAGCTGCCTGTGTTTTGGTGACCATGATCTGTCTGTGCTCCTTGTGCGATCGCGCCAAACCGCGCCCTGATAAGACCTGCGCGGCTTTTTCCCTCAATATAGCACCGCAGCCGTGCCGCGCCGGGCACGCCGATCCCATTTTCCGCTGTTGCGCCGCGGTTTTTCGTAAAGCTGAGGTTAAGTCCGCACCCTGCTCTCTCCGCGGGACGGTTTTTTGGTGTGCTAAGATCAGTGCGCTTTCAGGCCGCGCACTCCGCGCGCCGCTCTTAAAAGGATCCGACAGTGAAAATTTCAGCTGCAACTGCCGCCGCGCTGGCGGCGCTGCTTTTTTTATCAGGCTCTCCTGTTGCCGCGGCCGCCCCTGAGGACACTCAGGCCGATGCGGCGCAGCCGGTGGCCGCGCCCGATGAGCACGGCTATTACAAGGGCGCGCGCATTTATGTCTCCGATCAGGTAAACGCGCTGCTGCGCTCAGGGCCGGGTTCGAGCTACCGCACCGTGGGCGTGCTGCACCCGGGCGATGAAGTGCTGTTCTCGCGCTACAGCTCCGACGGTAAGTTCATCGAGGTCAAGATCCCTGACGGCAGGACCGTATGGATGCGCTTTGGCGATCTGCAGGCCAAGCCCGCCGCCCGCGCGCTGCTCTCAGAACTTAAGGAAGAAAACGAACGCTTAAAGCAGCAGCTTGACGATGCCGTAAACGCGCTCAACGCGGAAAAAAAGCCCGCCGCTGAACCGCCGGCACCGCCTGCTGAGGAGACAGCCAAAGATGACGCCGCGGCCGCGGCCGAGGAAAACGCCGGCGCAGCTGGCGCTGAACTGGGCGCCGCGCTTGAAAAACTGCGCCATGAGAACGAAGATCTGCGCGCCGAACTGGCCGCCGCCAAAGAAGCGGCAAAAGAGCCTGTGTCTTCCGAGGGCTGCAGCACGCGCGATCTCGATCTGCAGATGCGCTGGTGGCTGCAAGGCGCGCTCATCGCCTTAGGCGGCTTTATCGCCGGGCTCATCTTTGTGGCGCTGCCCAAGCCGCGCCGCAGAAGAACTCCCAAGTACTGATCCCGATTCTCAGGATCTCTAAGGCGCAGGAGCATCTCCTGCGCCTTTTTCATGCCTGCATTTTTAAGGTGCAATGCACCGCCGCCGCCCTTTTCTGCCCCAGCAGCTTGCATGTGTGACAGTTATCGAACTTGATCTGAAAATTTAATTTTTATTTTACTTATTGATATAAAAATAAATTAATCAAAAACGTATTTTTTGATGTTTTTATCGTTCTGGTATTCAGAACACAAACTCTTGCACCCAAACTTGTTTGCGACTACATTGAGCCCTGTGAACCGGCAAGCTGTCAGGTTCTCATAATTACACGGCCTTAAGGCCGGACGCATTTTTAAGGGATATCGACATGAATAACGCAATTAAGCTTTCGGTCATTGCCTCCGCTTTGACCTTCGCAATCTCCTCGGCTTCCGCCGCGCAAGTTTACAACAAGGATGACACCACCTTAGATATCGGCGGCTACGTCGATGCCGTGTACTGGTCTGGCCACAATGATCTTGCCGGCGACGGCGATCAGTCCGTCTCCGATCGTATGCGTTTTGGTCTTTCCGGCCGCACCAAACTCTCTGACGGCATCTACGGCTTTGGCGTTTACCAGACACAGAGCCAGCACAACGGTGACAGCACCGAAGCTCAGGGTACCGATCTGCGTTATGCCTATGTGGGTGTTGATTTCGGCAAGTTCGGAACTCTCGAAGCCGGTCGCGACGACAATGGCTTCTATAAGAAGATTGAGTCTGTCACCGACGTCTTTGAGCGTTTGGGCGAAGAAGGTGCGCAGTTTGCTGCTCGCAACAGCAGCAAGATCAGCTACGAAATCAGCTATGCCGGTTTCTCAGCCGCACTTGAATATCAGGCAGCTGTCGATAGCTACAGCGCTGCCGACTTCACCGGAGACGTTAACAACGGCTACAACGCAGCCTTAGGTTATACCTCTCCTGATGTGCTCTTTGGACCGATCGGCATTCAGGTTGCTTACAATTACTTAAATTTCCAGGACACCAAATCGTTCGACAAAGGCGATAAAGATGAGGATGACAAACCCATTTACTACAATGCCGATGACAGCAAAACTTTCGGCGTTGCGCTAACCTGGGGTAATTACGGCGACGGCCTGTATCTTGCCAGCTTCTACGAACAGTCAAAGATCGCCTACAACACTGTGGGTCAGGATGACGACAAGATCAAGTCCTCAGAGACCGCAGTTTCTTACGGCTTCGCCAACGGCATTGTCGTGCAGGCTGAGTACACCTGGAAAGATTATGTCGGTTACGATGATGTTTCTTCGATCTCTCGCAAATCCACCGTTTTTGTCGGTTACAACGCCAGCGAGAATTTCTTCGTATGGGCTGATTGCAACTTCGACGCCGGTTCTTCAGATGACGTTAACGACGATACCAAATATACCGTCGGCGCCCGCTTTGTCTTCTGATAAAAGCTCTTGCTGATGATAAGGCCGAAGCAAATGCTTCGGCCTTGTTTATTTTCGATCGCCCTAAACTCATCACAGCCAAAGCGGTTGCGATACCAGCACGGGCATGAAACCTGACACGGTCTTATCCGCACAGCCTATCTGAAGACCGGCTTCAAGGGAGTTTTTCGACAGCCTTAGGCTCGGAATTCACAAAAACAATCGCCCAGCAGTCAAGGTTCTGCACGTCTTTGAAGTTAGGAGCTTTGCGGTAGCGCCTAAGCTGTTCTTTGGCCTCCTCAAGTTTTGCGGTGACCGCGGCGTCTGTGCCCTTGGCTTTGGGCAGGTATTTGAGCTCCAAAAGCAGGCTCCGCCCGCCGCTTTTCAGGCTGCGCGCGAAGATGTCGGCTGCGCCGTGTTCTCCGTCGTCGCATTCAAGTTTCGTCTCAAGTTTGCCCGCTCCGCCGTTTTCCAAAGTGAAGTAAAAGATGAGCTGCAGCGAGCGTTCGTTAAAGCCTGAGAAGCCTCCCCTTGAAGGTATTTTTTTAATCTGGCGGCTGACTGTGTTTAAGAGCGGCGTGATGTCACCGATCTCCGCGAGTCCCTCGAGATCGACGTTGTACGGCCGCTCTAAGCCGCTACGTTCGGCCACACAGTCGAGGAAGGTCTGATAACAGACTTCGTTGGGGCAGCGGTACCAGACATCCAGGCTTGCGTCAGCGGATTTCAGAGGATCGCGGGTCAGAAAGCCCAGATATGTCAGCATCGAAACCGCCTGCTCCCTGCCGAAGTTATTTGACTTGTTCAGGTTCAGATCTTTGGGCTCACCGGATGCGATGCTCTCGCGCCTGAAGATGGCGCCGGTGAGTTCCTCGGCGACACCGGGTTCGGCAAGGTCAAGCATGCCTCCAAGCTTGCCTGCATCCATGCCTGAACTGCTGTCCGTCAAAGCCTTAGGGATTTTCTTGCTGTAGATGAGATCGCTCAGGAACGTCAGGCACATGTTAGGGCAAAAAATCTTTTCCGTTGCCTCCTCAGAGAACAGATAGCCGTCATAGCGCTGTTCCATGACGTCCATGATCTTTTCCTTGGTTATATTTCCAAGGTTGCTGAAATCCACGGTATCGTCGATGATCTGCGAGAGCTCGTCATGAGTAAAGCCTGCCATGGCATTGAATTTGGGGTTTGCGCTGATGTTCTTGCCGATATTGAAGCCAGAGGTCACTGAATCCAGTGAAATTGCCGACACTCCGGTTATAAAGAACCTGTCAATGCAGGAGCCGTCACTGTCGTCACCGCCAGCATAGCTTTTAAGGCAGTTGTAGAAGATCTTGATGGGGCCGGGGTGGTCTTCCGCTGTCGAAGTAAGATCGCGGGAGGCTTCGCGATCTTTGGAGAGCACATCATTGGCGAAGTGATCATGCTCGTCGATGATGATGTATAGGAACTCCCCGTCGGCAGCATCCAGGTCAAAGGCGGTGAGGAATTTGGTTATTAGCTCAGAGGGGGTGGCGTAAAGCTTAGGGTTAAGTTCTTCCCTGGAAAAACCTTTTTCCGGGTAGCGTTTGGAGAAATTGGAGATCCCGGCGGCCACAGCCTGGATGAAGCTGCTTATAAGCCCGTCACCGAACGAGTCAACTTTTGAGAAGTCGAACTTCAGGCAGTAGTAGGAATTAGCCAATTCGGTACGGTGATCATAAATCCACGTCCCTTTGAAATTCTGCTCGAATTTTGCCGCCAGGCTTTTGTCATAGTAATTAAAGAGGATTTTAGTAAAGAGCGTCTTGCCAAAGCGTCTGGGTCTCAGGAAAACGATAGTCTGGGAATCAAAATTCTCCAACATGCTGATGTAACGCGTTTTGTCGGCGAATACAAAATTCTTTTTGTTAAAGGCAGCCAGTGCAACGCTACCTAAACCGATTTTTTTGAATCCCATAAATCATTCCTCGCGCTTACTCCCTATTTTATCATTCCGTTTTCGCGCTCCAGGCGGACATTCGACAGTTGACCAAAAGCTGACCTCGGGATTTTGAATTTATGGCGTTGAACCGCCATATTTTTTTTATTTTTTTTAAAACCTAAATTTTATGTTGTATTTTTGTAAAATGTGTTATACTTTAGACTGTAATCCACAAGGGAAAACGGAATGCGCATCTCAGTCTCAAGGTCAAAAAACGCCGCCAGCTACTACATCGTTGACTCGTTCCGCGATCTCAGCGGCAAGGTAAAAACAAAGATCGTCCAAAAGCTGGGCACCGAGGAGTCAATCCGCGCCGAGCACGGGGATGTCGATCCCATGATCTGGGCAAAGGAGAAGCTGGCGGAGGCGCTGGCCGGGCGCGATGCGCAAAAACTCAGCGGCTCCAGGAAGATCACCGTCACCTTGAACGAAAAAAAGGACAAAGCCGAGACAAGCGCGGTGCGCAACGCCGGATGTCTGATGCTCGACAGCGTCTACCACGAGTTCGGGCTCTCGAACATCTGCGAGGAGATCCACGCAAAGCATGTGCATGTAAGGGGATTCAACCTGGACACCGTGCTCAGGACGCTGCTGTTCTGCAGGATCCTCGAGCCTTCCTCGAAGCTGCGGCTTGCTGACAGGGTGCAGCGGCGCCTGCTGGAAAACACCGAAGTTGAGATCCAGCACGTCTACCGGGCCATGGATCTCATCGAGGAGCACTGGGATCTCATTCAGAGCCGGCTCTTTTACTACTCGAACCAGAGTCAGGAGCGCGACATCCACAGGCTCTACTACGACTGCACGAACTTTTTCTGCGAAACCGAGTGCGAGGACTGCGACGTCGGCGGAAAGAGCAAAGAGTGGCACGAAGAACACACGCTGAGGAAATACGGCAAGTCCAAGGAGAACCGCCCCAGCCCCATAGTGCAGCTCGGCATGTTCACCGACGGCGGCGGCCTGCCCGTGGGCATGTGC
>DKSD01000037.1:492-8104 GCA_002473165.1 Succinatimonas sp. UBA7265 | reverse complement strand
CGAGAGCGAGAAGCCTACCATGCAGCCGCTTGAGGCGAAGCTGCTTGAGAACTTCAAAAAGGCCGACATCGTGGTGTGCGCCGCCGCGGGGCTTTCAACCTTTGACAACCGCGTGTACAACAACGTGACCGCCGAAAGCATGGCCGCGCAGTTCGGGCTCTCGGGGCAGCGGCACTACGTGTTCACGCAGTCGCTTAAGACCGTGAAGAAGGAGCTGCAGGACTGGGCGCTTGATCCCGAGGGCTGGTCGTTCACCGACCGCCGGTCAGGAAAGCCCGTGCAGGTGACGGGATACAGCCTGGAGAACCTGGACAAAAACGAAGACGACGCCCGCGAGCTTTACAACACCGTCTTCTACAAGGAGCGCACCACGGCCGAGCGCGGCCTGGACCAGAGACTCATCGCCACGTTCTCCCTCAAGTACCGCGACTACATGCGCAGCCTGCGCGACAAAAAGCTTAAGCGCGCCCAAAAAATGATTGACAAGGGCACCTACGGACATGAGAGCAAGCGCTCGCCCAAAAGCCTCATAAAACAGACACATGTCACCAAAAACGGCGAGAAGGCGAACAAGACCAAAGCCGAAATCAACGAGAAGAAAGTCAAAGACGATTCCAGGTTCGACGGCTTCTACTGCAACGCCACCAATCTCTTTAAGGAGGAGTGCAGCACCTCGCAGATCGCCGCCATTGCGCACCGCCGCTGTGAGATTGAGGAGTGCTTTCGGATCATGAAGACCGATCTGAAGACCCGCCCCATGTTCCACAGCAAGGACTGCCGCATCCGCGCGCACCTGATGATCTGCTTCCTCGCCCTGACGCTCATCCGCGGCCTCGAACGCCGCATCTCCTCCTCATACGGCCCGGGCGACAGATACCCTGAAGGCCGTTACACCGTGCAGAAGCTGCTGGACGCGATCAGAGACATAAATGTCGTTCTGGCCGACGGCGGCCGCGCTTACATACCCGACTACGACAATTCGCCGCTGATCTCCGATCTGCTGAGGATCTTTGATCTGACCGATCTGAGCAGGCAGGTGATCATGAAAGACACCATGAAAAAAATTTTGCAGAGGATTAAGACCAGCCCTGAGATGTACAGAGAATAAAAAAGAGGCCGAAGCCTCTCAAACGCCGGCCCGACAAGGGATGGCCGAAATGTAAATTACAACAACTGTCGAAGACCGGATTTTATCATTCCGTTTTCGCGCTCCAGGATTAGCGCAAAGCCTTTTGGCAGGCATTTTCATCCTGGAATGCAGGACGGGATCGCTGAGATTTCAGCACGGTCAGCACACCTGAGAGAGGACAAAAATAAAAGGATCTGTCCAAAAGGCAGATCCTTTTTGAGGTTCCCGGCGCTAAGGCCGAAATGCAACAGTCTCAGGTGAGGCTCAAGCTCATCAGTAAAGTCTGCTGTGACGTGAATTCTCACGTGCGACTTTCTTGGCGTGACGCTTGGCTGCGGAGGCTTTGGCGCGCTTACGGATAGTAGTAGGCTTCTCGTAAAACTCGCGGGCTCTGACATCGGCCAGGATCCCGGCCTTCTCGCAGGAGCGTTTGAAACGGCGCAGGGCGGCGTCAAACGGCTCGTTCTCACGTACTCTAATGACTGGCATGTGGAAAACCACCTTCCTTTTTATATAAAAAAGATAATGATAAAAATCTGAGCGCGGCACGCTCAGGTCGCAACATTATACCAAACGGAAGTTTTGTTTAGGCAGGGTCTGCTGAAATTTTCCTGAGGCGGGCAAGCTGAGGTCTGAGAGTGTGCGGCTCATCTCCCTTCGGCAGACTTTGGCTCTTCAACCTTAACGATCCGCGTCTGCCAGATCCCCTCTTTTAAAAGCCGCCGCTGCATTTTAACAGGGGTGAGCTTTACCCTGCCTGGCACCGCCAGATCTTTGGGGCCGGTGAATTTAAGCTCTGCGCGCTGCGGAAAGATCCGCCCGCTTCCGCCTGCCAGCGCCACCCCGGCTGCGGCCGTCTCAAAGATCTCGTTGCGCCGCTGTTCTGACTGTCTCTTACGGGCAAATTCAGCGCTGACCGCCTCTGATGCCTGTTGCACATTCTCAGCAAAACAGCGCTGGGCATACACCGTGAACGCGCCGATCCCCAAAGAAGCGAAAACCGCGGCAAAGAGCACAGGATAAAGTCCGCCGCGCAGCGATCCGCGCAAAAAACGCCACAGCCCCGAGAACATCCTGCTTAAAAGCGACGCACGCGCGATCCTCCCTGCCATATCCCCGCGCCTCACTGTGCGTCATCCGCGGCGGCGCGCAGATACGGTCCGCGCTTTGAGCAGAGATCGAGCCGCAGTTCCTGCTCCTCCTCGTCAGGGTGGCGGAACTGGAAGGCCCGGTAGGCCTGGGAGTAGGAGTTCAGGTTCTGGATATAGCCTGCCCTCAGCCCGAGCACGCATTCAAGCAGCGCCGCGTCCTGCGACTGTTTCTTTTTGTCAAAGCCGTCGGCGGGATCGGCGGGCGTAAGATCGTCAGGCAGCACGGCGAGGAACTCGCCGTCAAACTGGGATCTTAAATACTCCTCGCGCACGCTGAAAAGGTGCTGTCCCAGAAGCAGCGTGAATCCTCCGTCCTCGGCTTTAACGAGCAGCGCGTAATAAGGCGTGAGATCCTCATCGCGCATCGAGAGCACGAGCGGGCGGTTGTTGCGCAGCGCCTCATCGAGACTGCCCTGCCCGGCCGCGCAGCGCAGCCCGGTGCCCTCGAGATCGTCGCAGGTAATGCGGCTGCCGTCAGAGCGCGCCCAGCCCCACAGCGAGATGAGCGCGGCCGTGGCGTCTGACTTAAAGCGGCTGTTGGCGCGCTCGCGGTAAAAGAGCGCCTCCTCGCGGCCGCGGCCGGTCAGGCTGCGCACCCGGGTTTTGAAATAGTCATCCCGCGCCTTTTGCACCTGGGCGCTGCCTGAGACGGCAGCCTCGATGCTCTGCGAATCCATGGCATGGGGCAGAAAGCGCCAGCACAGCCAAAAGCACAGCGCGGAGATAGCAATGCCCAGGCCTAAAAGCGGGAGCCGCACAAAGATCGCACGGCAGAGCGCTTTGATAAAGCCGCGCAGCCTCTCGCCTAAGCCCGCGTGGTGCCGGCGCACCAGGCGCACGGCGCGGCGCACCAGGCGCGAGGATACGGTGCGCGTCTTGTGCTCGCAGGCAAGGTTCAGGCTCTCATCGGCTATGGAATTGACAAGGCGCGGCAGGCCTTTTGACTCTTTGAAGATCACGCCCACCGCTTTCTGGGTGAAGAGCGGCTCATGGCAGCCTGCCTGTTGCAGTCTGAAAGAGATATAAGCCTGGACCTCGTCGCGCTTTAAAGGCGGCACTGCGGCAAAGGCGCGCACACGCGAGTAGAACATGCGCATGTCGCTGCGCTGGATGCGCGCGGTCAGTTCCTCCTGCCCCACAAGCAGGAAGTTGATGCGCCTTCCTGAGCTGCTCTCAATATTGCTGACAAGGCGCACCTGCTCTAAGCAGGCATCGGAGAGCCCTTGGGCCTCATCGATGATCACGGTGACCATCTCGCCTGCGCGCGAGGGATCCTCAAGGTACTGCCGAAGCCTGAACGTCAGCTCGGACACGGATTCAAGCGAGGTGGCCGGCACGCCTGAGGCGCGCAGGATCGTCGCCAACAGCAAATGGGGATTTAAGCGCGGATCGTCTATGGCGATGATGCGCATGCGCTGGGGCAGCGTGCGGATGAGCATGCGCACGAGCGTGGTCTTGCCGGTGCCGGAAGGCCCCTGGAGCACGCACAGCGCCCCCTGCCTTGAGAGCTGATCAGACAGCAGCGTCAGCGCCTGTTTCTGGGCGCTGCCGACATAATAAAAGCGTTCGTCCGGAAGGCCGTCAAAGGGCGCCTCGGACAGTCTGAAGAAGTTCTCGTACATTTAACGGGGCAAAATCATGAGCGCAGACAGTGGCATGGAACCGAGGCCTGCATCAGATTTGTTATTATAGTTCATGCGGCGGCGCTAAAATTTGACCGCCCGCAGGAACACAGGCACAGGACAGCACGATGAAGATCTACAGGGTCGGCGGCGCGGTGCGCGACAGCCTTCTGGGCTTTCCGGGATCCGACAACGACTATGTCGTGACCGGGGCCACCCCGAAGATGCTGCTTAACGCCGGCTTTGAGCAGGTCGGCCACGATTTCCCGGTGTTCCTCCACCCCAAGACCCACGAGGAATTCGCCCTGGCGCGCACCGAGCGCAAGCAGGGGCACGGCTATCTGGGTTTTGTCTGCGATTTCTCCCCTGAGATCAGCCTAAGCGAGGATCTGCGCCGCCGCGATCTCACGGTCAACGCCATGGCCCGCGAGGCCTGCTTCAAAGGCGATCCCGTAATCGAGAAACTCTATCGCGACACCGGCTCTGCCATGCCTGCTGAGGATGCCTGCGAGATCTCCGATCCCTGGGGCGGCATGGCCGATCTGAAAAACCGGGTGCTGCGCCACGTCTCCCCGGCCTTTGTCGAAGATCCCCTGCGGGTGCTGCGGGTGGCCCGCTTTGCCGCGCGCTTCTACCATTTGGGCTTTTCCATCGCCCCTGAGACTTTGGCGCTGATGCGCGAGATCTCAGAGTCTGGCGAGCTGTGCGCGCTTACCCCGGAACGGGTGTGGGCAGAGCTTTACAAGGCGCTGTGCACCCGCAACCCCGAGATCTTTATCGAGGTTTTGCGAAAATGCGGGGCGCTGCACGATGTGCTCCCCGAGGTCGACGCGCTCTACGGCGTGCCCGGGCCCAAACGCTGGCATCCAGAGATAGATTCAGGCGTGCACACCTGCATGACGCTGGCGCGCGTCAGCGCCGAAACCGAGGATCCCGTCGTGCGCTTTGCCATGCTCTGCCATGATCTGGGCAAAGCCCGCACCCCGATCACCCAGTGGCCGCACCACCGCAACCACCATGTGCTGGGCGTCGCGCCGCTGCGCGAGCTATGCCTGCGCCTTAAAGTCCCCAAAGATTACGAGAGCTTTGCCTTTAAAGTCGTGCGCTACCACTCGGAGATGCACCACGTCTACCGCGGCGGCCCTGAGGGGCTGGTGACGCTTATGGACACGCTCGACGCCTGGCGCCGGCCCGATCTCATAAAGCCCTGGGTTATCTGCTGCAAATGCGATTTCTTAGGGAGGCTCGGCTTTGGCAGCCGCCCGTTCCCGCGGGCTGACTACTTCCTGGCGCTGTTCTCGCTGTTGCGCACGGTAAACGCCAAAGAGTTCTTAGAGCAGGGATTTAAGGGTCCTGAGATCCGCGATCAGATGCACCGCCGCCGTGTGGAACTTGCCGCCGAGTTTTTAAAGACGCTGCCCAAATCCGAGCTTGACGACTCGGCAAACGAAATGCCGCCGTACGGCGATGTGAGATGGCGTCCGATCACCTCAAAGGACGGCCCGGCGCTGTAGCGCCGTCCTTAAAACGCCGTTGCTGCGCATGCTCATGCAAGACCGCCCGGGCCAATGGTCCGGGCGGCTTGTTACAAACAGTTATCTGCCTACGCTTTTTTGGAACCTGCGTTGTCGAGCACGCAATCTATGACCTCGCGGTTGTGGATGATGTGCATGACCATGGCGTCGGCGGCTTTGATCGGATCGTGCGCTTTGATCCCGTCGATGATCTCATGGTGATCGCGCACCGTCTCCTCACGCAGCACTGAATCCGTGAGCTTGATAAAAAGCTCGATGGCGTTGTAGATGATAGGCCCGATCTTCGGCATGACGATGTTGCCGCTCATGTCGCCGATGGCCGAGTGGAAGGCGGCGTCGTCCGCAAGGTGCGGCGCCCCGGAGCTTAAGCGCGACTCGATGCGCCCTTCTATCTCCTCAAGATTGGCTATCTGCGCGTCCGTGGCCTTTACCGCCGCCAGCGAGGCGATCGGCGGCTCGATGATGCGCCTGAAATCCACCAGATCGTGCACGAGCTTTTTCTTGTCTTTGACAAAGGTAAAACCCAGCGGATCGTCAGGGATCCCCAGGCGATCGCTGATATAGATGCCAGAGCCATGCCTTACGGTGAGGATGTTGCGCGAGGCGAGCATGCGCACGGCCTCGCGCAACGTGCTGCGCCCCACCTGCAGCTCATCGCACAGCGCTTTTTCGTTGGCAAGTTTGTCGCCCTGCTTGTACCCTTGGGAGACGATGTGGCTGATGATCCTGTCAGCGGTGAGCTCTGACAGCGATTTGCCGCTCCCCTGCCTGATAACGCTGCTTTCCATCCCGGTGCCTTAAGCAAAAATGTTTTTGAAGATCCGCACTCCCGGCGCCATGATTTAAAAAAGTTGTCTGACCGGCGCCAAGAGATCAGATGAATTATTGCCGAATTTACGGCTTTTCCCGATAACGCAATCTCAAAAAGCCGGCAGATCTCACATTTGAGACCATAAGCCCGTGAAGGCCCGCACAGTTTGTCTGATCTCACTTTCAGCCTCCGGCAGGAATGTTTTAATTTGCTCGCCCTGCGGCTCAGCGCTTAACAAGGTTTTTACATAAAATAGAAATCAGAGCCATGCCGCGCCCGCCGCGGCTTACAAAAATCCCGGAGTTATGTGCTATGCGCCCTGGAATGTTCCTGTTAAACGCCGCCGCCTGTCTGGCGCTGCTGTCACCGCTGAGCGCTGATGCGGCGGAGGTGACCGTCCGTTTTGCCAATGTAACCGCGCAGGCCTCTGTGGAGGCGGCGCAGGTGCTTATTGACGTCGCCAAGAAAGAATCCAACGGCCGGCTTGAGATCAAGCATTTCCCCAACAACATGTTAGGCGACGACCGCAGCGTCACCGAATCCATGATGTTAGGCGACATCGCCATGGTGCAGACCACGCCTACGGTGCTGGCCTCGCTCGTTCCCGATCTCAATGTGTGGGAGGCGCCTTTCCTCTTTGACAGCATTGACGAAGTCTGGAAGTGCATGGACAGCCCGCTGGGTCTTTACATCAACAACGAAGTCGAAAGCAGAGGGATCAAATACCTGGCGACGGTGGAAAACGGCTTTCGCATCTACACGAACAACAAGACGGCCGTGCGCGTGCCCAAAGACATCCAGGGGCAGCGGCTGCGCGTCATGGAGAACGACGTGCAGATCTCCATGTGGAAGAACTGGGGCGCCGAGCCGGTGCCCATGCCGTTTACCGACGTGATCACGGCGCTGCAGCAGGGCACGGTGGACGCCCAGGAAAACCCGCTGGCGATCATCGATGCCAACAAGCTCTATGAGATCCAGCACTACATCACGATCACCAACCACGTGTTCTCGCCGCACCTGCTGCTTATCAACAAGCGCATCTACGAGAGTTTCGATCCGCAGATCAAAACCGCTTTTGATCACGCGGTCGCCGCCTATCAGGCCGCCCAGCGCAAGAGATCGGCAGAGCTCAACGCCCTTGCAGCCGACAAGTTCAAGCGCGCCGGCTGCGAGGTTACAGAGCTTACGGATCAGGATCGCGAAGACTGGAAGAGCCGAGCCCTGCAAGGCGGGATCTACGATGAGATCAGATCCAAGATGGATCATCCCGAATACCTCGACAAGATCTTAAATCGCGACTACTCGCTCTGATCTTCAGCAACCTGTCTGACATGCAAAGCCGCCGGCTTTTGAGCCGGCCTGCA
>DKSD01000037.1:0-416 GCA_002473165.1 Succinatimonas sp. UBA7265 | reverse complement strand
AACGTGTAGCGAACGCCAATGTGGTAGCAGTTGGCAGCCTCGCCGCTCGTATCCTTCTTGTAAGCAACAACATCGTCACCGCCGGCCTTAATGTTGGCCTCAGCCCAGACACGGAAGTTCGGGTTGATATCCCAGCTTACGATGACAGGGACAACGCCGGCATCTTTCTTGCCGAGGTTCTTATCGTTTTTATCGAAGTTATATTTATCGTTGTTTTCCCATTGATGCCAGGCATAGCCGGTTCTGATATTCACGCCGTTGCCGAAGCCATAGCCCACCACAGCTTCCCAGCCTTTGAACTTCATGTCAGGGTCAGTGTCGCCGTCTTCATCTGCCAGGTAGGTATACTTCTGGTAGCTGTAGCCTGCGCCGATGTAGAAGCCATTGCCCCAGGTGCCCCAGGAGGCGGCGACCTC
>DKSD01000067.1 GCA_002473165.1 Succinatimonas sp. UBA7265 | reverse complement strand
AAAATTTACTGATCACTGTCGGGTACTAAACTTGCCTGCGGTCATTTAAGCGCGCCGCGCCGTTTATCAGGAGGGGGACAGCTACCCTTTCTGAGAGATTGCGTGTGCGCAAAATAAGGAAAAAGTACAGCAATTATGAGCAATCAATCAGGAGCTCCCACAGCGGAGCCGATGCATCTGCGGGAGCTGACGATCCGGGGCATCCTCCTCGGCGTGTTCATCACGATCATCTTTACCGCATCCAACGTTTACCTCAGGCTCAAGGTCGGCATGACTTTCGCCTCCTCCATCCCCGCTGCCGTGATCTCCATGGCCGTGCTGCGTTTTTGCAAGGGTTCGAACATCCTTGAGAACAACATGGTGCAGACCCAGGTCTCCTCGGCAGGCTGCCTGCCGGCCGTGATCTTCGTGATGCCGGCGCTGCTTTTGATAGGCTACTGGCAGAACTTCGACTTCTGGCAGACGTTCTTAATCTGCGCCGCAGGCGGCACGCTGGGCGTGATCTTCACGGTGCCGCTGCGCCACGTGATGATCGTCGAGCGCCCGCTGCCTTTCCCTGAGGGCATCGCCGCAGCCGAGATCCTCAAGACCGGCGAGCAGGACGGCAAAGCCTCCAAAGACGGCGCTGATCCGCACGAGGGCATCAAACTCCTGGTCGCAGGTTCCTTTATCTCCGGCATTTTTGCGCTCATCGTCAACGGCCTGCGCGCCGCGGGCTCCTCGATTGCCCTGACGTTTAAGTCAGGCTCGGCCGTGTTCCACTTCCCGTTTGGCTTCTCGTTTGCCATGCTGGGCGCCGGCTACATCATGGGCATCGCAGGCGGCATGGCCATCCTCATCGGCATCGTGTTCACCTGGGCGGGCGCCGTGCCGCTTTTGACCTCGATGATCCCCGCCCCTGACGGCACTGATCCCCTGGACTGGGCCATGACGCTGTGGGCTAAGAAAGTCCGCTTCATCGGCGCCGGCACCATCGCCATCGCCGCCGTGTGGACGCTGATCTCGCTGTCAAAGCCGATGCTGGACGGCATCCGCATGTCGTTTAACGCCTTCTCCGGCAAAAACGGCCAGTCCCGCGAGCGCATCTTCCAGGACTTAAGCCCCAGGAGCATGGTAGTCATTACCGTGCTCATGGTCGTGATCATCGCCGGCGCTTTTTGGGACTTCGTCCAGGACGCCCCGGTGTCCGCGGGCCTTGCCTGGCTTTTGGTGTTCATCGGCGTCATCGCCGCCGTGCTCATCGGCTTTATGGTCGCCTCGGCCTGCGGCTACATGGCAGGCCTGATCGGCTCGTCCTCCTCCCCGATCTCCGGCATTGGCATCATCTCCATCATCGCCATGTCGCTGATCTTTTTGGCGGTAGGCTCCGGCGAGGGCATCATGGGCACTGAGGGCGGCGCGAGGTTCCTCACGGCGCTGGCGGTGTTCACCACCTCAGTCGTCGTCGCCGTGGCCTGCATCTCCAACGACAACCTGCAGGATCTCAAGACCGGCTACCTCGTCGGCGCCACGCCGTGGCGTCAGCAGGTGGCGCTGATCATCGGCTGCTTCGTGGGCGCCATCGTGATAGCCCCGGTCATGGGGCTGCTCTATCAGGCCTACGGCCTGCCCGGCGCCATGCCGCGCGAGGGCATGGACGAGACGCTGGCCCTGGCCGCCCCGCAGGCGACCATGATGACCCAGATAGTCCAGGGCATCTTCACGCAGGAACTGGAGTGGACCTACATCGTCATCGGCCTGATCTTCGGGGCCGCGGTCATAATCTGCGATCTGCTCTTAAAGAAGATGTCAGGCGGGCGCATCACCATTCCGGCGCTGGCCGTCGGCCTTGGCATCTACCTGCCTGCCGAGATCAACACCCCGCTTATCGCGGGCGCCCTGATCTCCTGGTTCTCTTCATACCTCATCGCCAAAAAGCACCATGACGAGGGCAAAACCGCCGAGGCGGCAAACCACCGCGGCACGCTGTTGGCCGCGGGCTTTATCGTCGGCGAGTCCATCTTAGGCGTGATCCTGGCGCTCATCATCGTGCTCTCCGTGACCTCGGGCGGATCCGACTCTCCGCTGTCACTGGGCCTGGAGCACTGGGAGAGCGCCGGCGCCATTTTGGGCCTTGTGCTCTTTGTCGCGGGCATGTGCTACTTCTGGCACCGCATCCAGGGCAAAAAAGCCTGAGCTAAATAAAGCTTAAGCATGACGGGGGCTCCTGCCAAAGGCAGGGGCCCCCGCTGTTTTACGAGGCGGCGCGCTTTTAAAAAAGCCGCCCCGCGCTATTATTTAGGACGATATACGCAGGAGAACACATGGGAAGCAGGATCCTTGAGGGCTTAAACCCGGGGCAGGCCCGGGCGGTGAAGACCACCGAGGGCTATGTGCGCGTGCTGGCAGGCCCGGGCACGGGCAAGACGCTGGCGCTTACCGCCCGCTGCGCCTACCTCATCACCATGCTCGGGATCTCGCCGCGCTCCGTGCTCTGCGTGACGTTCACGAACAAGGCCGCGGCCGAGATGCGCTCGCGCATCCAGGCGCTCTGCGGCGGGCGTGTCGAGCCTTTCGTGGC
The DNA here is from genome assembly GCA_002473165.1 of Succinatimonas sp. UBA7265. Classification (GTDB taxonomy): domain Bacteria; phylum Pseudomonadota; class Gammaproteobacteria; order Enterobacterales; family Succinivibrionaceae; genus Succinivibrio. Next base: position 14,837 of record DKSD01000067.1, on the reverse strand, counting down.
GACGTTCCACGGCTTTTGCGCGCAGTTTCTGCGCGAGGAGGCCAAACACCTGGGCTTCCCGGCAAACTTCGCCCTGGCCGATGTCGAAGAGGTCAAGGAGATGTTAAAGCCCATCTACCGCACGCTTAACATCAACGGCCGCGATCTCTCGCTGCAAGACGAGTGGAATTACATAGATCTCGTAAAGAGCACGCGCCTTTCCTACGTGCACGAGCTTTTGTCAGAGGACAGCGGCGATCTGCTGCGCGAGGCGCAGACCCAGGACGATCCCAAAGACCGGATCTTTTACGCCTATCTCTACGCCCAGCGCTCAACGGCGACGCTGGATTTTGACGATCTCATCGCCTTTACGCTCGAAATCCTCCACACAAACAAAGAGGTGCGCGACAAATGGCAAAGCCGCCTTGAGTACATCCTCGTCGACGAGTTCCAGGACATCGACAAACTGCAATACGAGCTTACTGAGATCCTCGCAGGCGGGCACCATAACCTCTTTATCGTGGGCGATCCCGATCAGACCATCTACTCGTTCCGCGGCGCCGACGTGAAGCTGTTTACGGATTTTCCTCAGCTGCATCAGGGGTGCGCGCAGATAGCCTTCGAGGAGAACTACCGCTCGCAGGGGGCGATCCTCGACTGCGCCTACACTCTCATCTCCAACAACCCCGATCCCGGGCGCGTGCACTTAAAGGCCAGACGCACGGATATCTCGGAGAAGAATTTCGCGCAGATCCTCCCGCCGCTGAAGAAAGTCCCGAGGGAGAGCGAGGTGCTCGACGCCGTGCGCGTGATCGCGCAGCAGGGCAAACTCGGGCTTGAGGTGCCCCAAAAAGACGACAGCGGGGAGCGGGCGCTGCTTACGCCGCTTCCTGCGGTCGTGCATTCGGGCTCGGAGATCCTCGAGGCCGAGTACATCGCAAGGGAGATCGGGCTTATCAGGCAGAAAGCGGGGCACGCGAGCGTGGCCGTGCTCTACCGCGCCCACCATGTCTCCCGCGAGGTGGAGCGGGCGCTGCTGCGCCGGCGCATTCCTTACCGCATCATGAGCGGCACCGGCTTTTTCAGCCGCGCCGAGGTGCGCGATGTCATGGCCTACGTCAGGCTGTGCTTAAACCCCGCCGACGATCGGGCGCTGCGCCGCGTCATCAACGAGCCGCGCCGCGGCTTTGGCGCAAGGCGCCTTGAGAAGCTCGCAAGGCGCGCCCGTGAAAAAGGCTGCTCTTTGTATGAGGCGTTAAAGGACAGCTTTGATGATCAGGCGCTGCTGCGCGGGACTACGGTGAGGCTTTTTGCAGAGACTTTGCAGTCGCTTCACGCTTACATCGCCAAATTAAAGCCCACGGCGGCGCTTGAGCAGGTCTTAAACGCGTTTGGCTATGAGGAGTATTTAAAAGACAGCGGGCAAAAAGAGCGGCTGGAGAGCCTGGCAACGCTGCGCTCTTTGGCCAAGGATTTTGAGACCTCGGCCGGGGAGAGCACCTCGGCTGCCGACTTTGTCACCGATCTCGCGCTCTACCAGAGCGCCGACTTAAACGCGCCGCGCGATGCCGTAAGGCTCATGACCGTGCACAACTCCAAAGGCCTGGAGTTTGACTACGTCTTTGTCGCGGGCGTAAACGAGAAGCTCTTCCCCTCGGCCAAATCCGAGACCGAAGGCGAGCTTGAGGAGGAGCGGCGGCTCATGTATGTCGCCATGACCCGCGCGGCCGTGCAGCTGTTTATTACGACGAGCATGGCCTTCGGGCAGTCTGATCAGGAAAACACCCGCAAGCCCTCGCGCTTTATCGAAGAACTGGACCCCTCGCAGATAGCCGAAATGGGCGGCAGCTTCGCGCGCCGCGGCCTCGTTTCAGGCGGCAGCGGCGCCGCGCAGTTTAAACCAGGCGATCGGGTGTTCCATGAGATCTTCGGGCCAGGCACGGTAAAAGAGGTGCGGCAGAGCGCAGGCGAGTACGTCATAGATTTCCCCGCGCTCAAAAGCCCGCGCACGCTGAGTTTCCAGGCGCCGCTGGAGCGCCTTGACGGACAGGGGAGCGCGGTGAGCGTGGATTGCGGCTCGGTGCAATAGCCTTATTCGTGCCCTGCCAAAAGCAGACAGAGCGCGGCGCCCAAAATGATGAGCAAAAGGCGCGAGAGCGCCTGGTTGCGCGTCGCCCCGTGGCGCAGCCGCGGGAGCAGATCCGAGAGCGCCACATAGATAAAGCTCGCCGCGCACAGCGCCAGGGCGTACTGGAGCAGGAAATCAAAGCTCCGGATGACGCCGTAAGCGGCGAGGCCGCCTGTAAGGCAGCCTGCGCCTGCCGTGACGTTTACGCAGTAGGCGGCGCGGCGGGACATGCCCAAAGAGAGCATCACGGCGTAATCGCCAAGCTCGTGGGCGATCTCATGGGTGAGCACGGCAAGCGTCGCCGCCAGGCCTACCTCAAAGTTTGAAATATAGGCCGCGGCGATGATCGCGCCGTCGCAGAACGTGTGGATAAATGAGCCGGCGAGCAGGCCCGCGCCGCCTTCTGCGAGCGCGTCGGCATTGGCCGAGCGTTCGCAGGTGTGGCTGTGGCCTGAGGTGAGCAGCATCTCCAGAGCGCACATGAAGATCACGCCGCCTAAGAGCGCCAGCGCCACCTGATGGGGCGGATCAGCGCCTTCAAAGGCCTCGGGGAGGATGTGGCCTAGCGAGAGCGCGAGCAAAAAGCCCGTGGCGGCCAAAGAGAGCGGCAGCGACAGCTTTGCGAGCAGTTTTTCGCCCGCAAGCGCGCACAAGAGCGCGGAGGCGCAGGCTGAAACAAGACAGGATAAAACCACCGCCGCCAGCATAAACATCCTTCCTTTGCCTTAATCCTTGCAGGCCTGACGCATGGCCGCGTACACGTCAAGCGCCTGCTTTGTCGCGGCCACGTCGTGGGCGCGCACCATGCAGGCTCCTTTCATGACGCTGATGAGGTGGCCTGCGACCGAAGCGCTCACGCGCTCTTTGGGATCCTTAACCCCGGTCGCCGCGCCTAACATGCTCTTGCGCGAGAGCGCCGAGAGCAGCGGGTAGCCCAAAGCGCACAGCTCCTCAAGATGCCCCAAAAGCGTGTAGTTGTCCTCAGCGCTCTTGCCAAAGCCAAAGCCGGGATCGAGCATAATGCGCTCGCGCCTGACCCCGGCGTCAAGGCAGCATGTGGCGCGCGAGAGCAGGAATTCCTTGACCTCGCTTACGACATCGTCATAGTGAGGCGCCTGCTGCATGGTGCGGGGTTTGCCCTGCATATGCATCAATATAACAGGGACGTCAAGTGCGGCCGCCGCGCTGACAGCGCCCTCAAGGCCCAGGGCGCGGATGTCGTTCCAGACTGACGCGCCGGCCTTTACGGCCTCGCGTATAACTTCAGGGCGCGAGGTGTCAACGGAGATCCAGCAGCCGGTCTCCCGCCAGATTTTCTCGACAGCGGGGATCACGCGGTCAAGTTCTTCCTGCTCTGAGACCTCCCGGGCGCCGGGCCTGGTGGACTCGCCGCCGATGTCGATGATGTCCGCGCCCTCGCCTAACATCTTCAAGGCGTGCGCGAACGCCCGGTCAGGATCGTTCCACAGCCCGCCGTCGGAAAAAGAATCCGGCGTGACATTTAAAATCCCCATGATCCGGGGCGTTGCCAGCGAGAGCGTGCGCCCGTTAAAGGACAGCGTGTAAGACACAGCCATAAAACTCCTTAGATACGATGAAAAAAAAGATGAGGCCCTGATCAGAAAAGCCGGGGCCGCGCGGGGGAGGAGGTGACGATCTCCTCTTTGCCCTCGCCCCCGCCTGAGGCGGTAAAAGGGGAGCGGGCGCTTTTTTTGGCCAGCGGGGCGCCCCTGGCGTCCTTGCCGGGCGCGGCGGGTGACTGTTTTACCCGCGCCACCCGCGCCTCGCGGCTTTTCATGAGGCGCTGGGCAAAGGCGCGCTCCCAGCCTGCCTGCGGCCGCGCCTCAGGCTTTGAGGACCAGTAGGCGATAAAGGCCGCCAGTTCCTTGTCCGTGTAAGCGGGATTTTCCAGGCCGCAGGCCAGGCAGGCGTCGCCAAAGGCCGGGCCCGGGCGCCATTTTGAGGTCAGCTGGAAAGGCCGTGAGGGGATGAGGGCAAGCTCAGAGGCGAAATAAGGGTACTCAGGCTCGCAGCCCTCCCATGAGACATCCGGGCTTTGGCGCGCGATAAAACCCGCGCTCTCAAGCTCGGTGAGCGCGAGCACGGCCACGCGCAGATCCGTTGATGTGGGGAAGGCCTTGGAGCTCGTCCCAAGATAGCCTGCCACCTCGCCCAAATTCACGGTTTTAACGCCGCGCTCAAGCCGCGGCCTGAAATACAGGGCGTAGAGCGAGCGGGCGATATGGCTCAGGCCCGGATCGGTAAGGTGTTTCATTTCAACGGCGTTCATGTGCGCTATTGTGGCACAGCATCAGCCTTTTTTGCGTCAGGCCGCGGGGATTTTCTAAGGGGGCGGGCGCCGCGTTCTGTATAATGACCGCAGTCATTTTTGGAGTACCGATGTCCGCACTTGCTTTTTTCGCGACCTGCCCTAAGGGGCTTGAGCGCCTGCTATTTGACGAACTCAACGCGCTGGGGGTTTCCGACGCCCATGAAACCGTGGCCGGCGCTTCCTTCAAGGGATCGTTTGAGACGGCCTTGCGGGTGTGCCTGTGGTCGCGCTTTGCCTCGAGGATCCTGCTGGAACTCTCCGAGTTTGAGGCGCAGAGCGATGTCGAACTCTACATGGGCGCGACGGGCATCGCCTGGGAGAATTACTTCACTCAGGACGAAACGCTGGCCGTGGAATTCAACGGGCAGACCGAGGCCATCCGCAACACGCAGTACGGCGCGCAGAAGGTCAAGGACGCGGTGTGCGATCGCTTCCAAAAGACGGCAGGCTCCCGCCCGAGCGTCGATCGCGAAAACCCGGATGTCAGGATCTACTGCCACTTAGAGCGCCGCGGTGTGGCCACGGTCGCCCTCGATCTTTCAGGCAGGCCGCTGCTGCGCCGCGAGATCCGCCGCGTCACCGGCGCCGCCCCTTTAAAGGAAAACCTCGCGGCGGCCATGATCGCCCGCTCAGGCTATGACGGCGGCTGCATGTTCGATCCGATGTGCGGCTCGGGCACGCTGTTAATTGAGGCCGCGGCCGTCGCCACCGACACCGCCCCCGGGCTCAAGCGCCGCTCCTACGGTTTCTTCAAATTAAAGCTCTTTGACGCTGAGCAGTGGTCCGCGCTCTTAAACGAGGCTTCCGAGCGCTCCAAAGCGGGCATCCAAAAAGCCCTTGAAAACAAGGTGCGCATCATCGGCTGCGACAGAGATCCCCGGATGGTGCAGGAGGCCGCGGGCAACCTTGAGAAGGCGGGGTTTGCTGAGATCGCCTCCGTGCGCGAGGGCAGCGTCGAGGAGCTTAAGAATCCTTTTGAGGATCACCCGCGCGCCACCGTGGTGACCAATCCCCCTTACGGCAAGCGCCTGGGCAATTTCAACGAGCTCATCTCGCTTTACACCATGCTTGGCGAGGGGCTGCGGCGCGAGTTCTCAGGCTGCCGCGCCGCCGTGATCTCCTCTGAAAGCGAGCTTTTATCCTGCCTGAGGCTGCACGCCGAGCGCGTCTATCATCTCTTCAACGGCGAGCTGGAGTGCCAGCTGCGCGTGTTCGAACTCAGGGAAGCCGAAACTGAAAACAGCGAAAAGCAAGAGCGCAAAAACCGCGCCGCGGAGGATTTCTCAAACCGCCTTGCAAAGAACCTCGCGTTCATGCGCAAGTGGTCGAAGACCGCCGGCACGGACGCCTACCGCGTCTATGACGCCGACGTGCCGGAGTACGCCTGCGCCGTCGACTGCTACGCCGGGCGTTATGTGATCTCGGCCTATGCCCAGAAAAACGTCTCCGAGCGCGTGCAAAAGCGCCGCGCCCTCGACATGATCTCTTCCGTGGTGAGCGTCACCGGGGCACCCGGCGATCAGGTCGTGCTCAAGACCCGCGAGGTCAAAAGCGGCGCCTCCCAGTATGAGAAAGCCGCCGAAATGTCTGGCGAGTTCTTTGAAGTGACCGAGGGCAATATGCGCTTTCGTGTCAATGTCCGCGACTACCTCGACACCGGGCTGTTTTTGGATGCGCGGATCATCCGCTCGCGCCTGATGAAGGCGGCCTCGGGCAAAGATTTTTTAAACCTCTTTTGCTACACCGCCACGGCCTCGGTGGCCGCCGCTTTAGGCGGCGCGGCCTCAACTACCGGCGTTGACATGAGCCGCACCTACCTTGAGTGGGGGCGGCAAAACCTCGAGCTCAACGGCTGCGGCGCCGGCACAAACCGCCTTATCCAGGCGGATGTGCTCTCGTGGATCTGCCAGGAGCACGCGGAGAGATTCGATCTCATCTACGTCGATCCGCCGACGTTCTCCAATTCAAAGCGCATGAGTCAGAGCTTTGATGTCAGGCGCGATCACGTGCAGCTGCTCTCAAACCTCACGCGGCTTTTAAAAGACGGCGGCAGCGTGGTCTTCTGCACGAACAGCCGCGGCTTTACACTGGCTGAAGAAGCGCTCGCGGCCTTTGGCTTTGCGTGCGAGGACATCTCCAAGCCGACGCTGCCGCGCGATTTCTCGCGCAACGAGCGCATCCATCATTGTTATGTGCTCTCCTATACCGCCTCCAAGCGAGAGCAGGAGCCTGAGGCTTTCTTCTCAGGCGCCGCGCCGCGCTGGCAAAAGGAGATCGGTAAGGGCTCAGGCAGGGGCGATGACGCCCTGGAGCAGTTTGAGCGCGAGACCTCAGGGAATTCAGGCCGCGAGGGCAGGCGCGGCTTTGCGCGCCGGGACAAAGACGGATTCGGCGATCGCAAAGACCGCGTTTACCGCCGCCGCGATGACGAACCGCAGCCCCGCGGGCCGCAGACGAACGCCGAGGGTCAGCTGACGCTCAAAAGCCGCGGCGGCAAAAATTTCAGGCGCGATGAGCGCCGCGGCTTTTACGGGCGGGACGGCGAGCGCTATGAGCGCAGAGACGGGCGTTTTGAGCGCCGCGACGAGCGGGAGCGCCGCCCTCAAGGGCGCGTCTGGGGGCCTGACGGGGTCAAGGATCTATGAGCCTCATCACCGTCGCGGACGCCTCGCTTGCCTACGGGGCCGATCAGCTTTTGGAACACGCCGATCTCTCGGTGGAGGAGCACGAGCGCATCTGCCTTGTCGGCCGCAACGGCGCCGGCAAGTCGACGCTGCTTAAGGTCATCGCAGGGGAGCGCGAGCTCGATGACGGCCGGATCACCAAAAGGGCCGGACTTAAGATTGCCAGGCTCGATCAGGATCCGCCGCAGTACCAGACCGGCACGGCCTATTCCATGGCCGCCTCCGGCGTCCCGGAAGTCGGATCGGCGCTCGCGGAGTTCTCGCTGTGCGAGGATGAACGCCGCCAGGGGCAGCTGGCCGATTTCATCGAGCAGCATGACGGCTGGAAAAAAGACGGCGTCGTCCGCAAGATCTTAAACACCATCGGCATGGACGCCGAGGCGCCCCTGATCTCGCTCTCAGGGGGGTGGAGGCGCAAGGCCGCGCTGGCCGCGGCGCTTGCCTGCGAGCCTGAGGTGCTGCTGCTTGACGAGCCTACGAACCACCTGGACATCGAGACGATCACCTGGTTTGAAAACTGGGTGAATTCCTTTGAGGGCACGGTGATCTTTATCACCCACGACCGCCAGTTCGCCGACGACTGCGCCACGCGCATAGTCGAACTCGACCGCGGCAGGCTCTATTCCTATCCGGGCTCGTTTAAGAAATACCTAAAGCTGCGCGAGGAGCGCTACCGCATGGAGGATCTGGCCAACAAGGAATTCGACCGCATCCTCTCTGAGGAGGAGGCGTGGATCCGCCGCGGCGTGAAAGCCCGCCTGGCCCGCAACGAAGGCCGGGTGCGCGATCTCATGGAGATGCGCAAACAGCGCGCGCAGCGCCGCGACCGCCAGAGCCGCGCCATCATGAAGGTCAACGAGGCCGATCGCACCGGCAATATCGTCTTTGAGCTTCGGGATGTGAGCGTGAGCTTCGGGGAGCGGGAGCTGATCGCCCCGTTTAACGCCACGGTGATGCGCCATGACCGCATCGGCATCGTCGGCCCCAACGGCGCGGGCAAGACGACGCTCATCCGCGCGATCATGGGCGAGCTCAAGCCAACGCACGGCTATGTGCGCACCGGCATGAACGTGCAGTGGCAGTACTTTGACCAGTACCACGAGCAGCTAAAGCCTGAGAAAAACGTCGCCGAGAACGTCGCCGACGGCCACTCCGAGGTGATCATCAACGGCAAGACGCAGCATGTGATCTCCTACCTCTCAAACTTCCTGTTCACCGCCCGCCGCGCCCGCAGCCCGGTTTCAGTGCTCTCAGGCGGCGAGAAAAACTGCCTGCTTCTGGCAAAGCTCTTTGCCAAACCCTCAAACGTGCTCATCATGGACGAGCCGACGAACGATCTCGATCTCGAAACGCTCGATCTTTTAGAGGATCTCGTCTCCTCCTACCCCGGCACCGTGCTGGTCATCAGCCATGACCGCCGCTTTATCGACAAGGTGGCCACTGAGACCTGGGTGTTTGACGGCAAAGGGCATATCGAGGATGTCGTGGGCGGCTGGGCCGACGTGCTAGCCTACTGGGAGCGCATAAAGCGCGGGCATCCCGAGGAGCACGAGTCGCTCAAGGCCGAGCGCCGCGAAAGCGCGCAGCGCGCGATCCGCGAGCGCGAGCGGGCCAAAAAATCCGGGATCACCTTCAGCGAGGAGCATGAGCTGACGCTTCTGCCTGCTAAAGTCGAGGCGGCGGAGGCTGAGATCGCAGAGCTTGATGCGCAGCTTTCCTCGCCCTCGCTCTACAGCCAGGGCGCTGACAAGGCCGTGGAGCTTACGGCGCAGCGCGCGCAAAAACAGCAGGCGCTTGATGCCCTCTACGCGCGCTGGGAAGAGCTTGAGGACAAAAAAGCCGGAGGCGCGGCATGAAGCCTTATGTCGGCACAGCGGATCTGCACTCCCATTCCACGGCATCTGACGGGGCGCTTAAGCCGGAGGAGCTCGTCTCGCGCGCGGCCGCGCGCGGCCTTACGCACCTGGCGCTTACGGATCACGACAACGCCTCAGGCGTGGCGCAGGCCCAAAAAGCCGCCGGCGCTCTGGGGGTGACGCTCATCCCCGGCGCTGAGATCTCAACTACCTGGAACAACGCCGAGATCCATATAGTCGGGCTGTTTTTGGATCTCAGCACCCCCGCTTTGCAGCAGTTTTTTAAAGGGCAGCTTGAAAGGCGCCAGGAGCGCGCCGAGGAGATCGGCAGACGGCTGGAGCGCCAGGGCTTTGAGCACGCCTATGAGCGCACGAAGGCCATGGCGCGCGAGGGCGCCGTGATCACCCGCGGCAACTACGCGCGTTATATCGCCTCCACCGGCAGAGCGCAGAGCACGGATGACGCTTTCAACACCTATCTTAAAAAAGGGCGCAGCGCCTACGTAAGCACGCTGTGGCCGGACATCGCCGAGGCCTGCGCCGTGATCGCCCGGGCAGGGGGCGTCAGCGTGCTGGCGCACCCGCGGCGCTATGACTTTACAAACTCCAAACTCAGACGGCTTATAACTTATTTCGTCTCCTGCGGCGGGCGGGCCATGGAAGTGGCCTCGTGCCAGCAGCGCCCCTGCGATCGCGAGTTCCTCGCAAAGCTGTCAGTTGAATACGCGCTTAAAGCGTCGCTGGGATCTGATCTGCACCAGCCCTCGCCCTGGCGCGATCTCGGGCTCTCGCTTTTACTGCCGCCTGAATGCTCCGCGGTGTGGACCTGTCCGGAGGCTGAGCCTTATTTTAAGAATTTCAAGGAGGATCCTGCCTGAGGCAGGAATTTGACCATGCAGGCTGAATACATAAACATCCATCCTGACAACCCGCAGCCGCGCTATGTGCGCGAGGTGTGCGAGATCCTGCGCCGCGGCGGCGTGGGCGTGATCCCCACCGATTCGGCCTACGCGCTGTGCTGCATGCTTGAGCAGAAAAGCGCCATGGAGCGCATCGTGAGGATCCGCGAGATCAGCAAAAAGCACAATTTTACGCTGCTGACACGTGATCTTTCGGAACTTTCGACCTATGCTCATGTAGACAACAGTGTTTTTCGGCTCATCAAGAACAACATCCCCGGGCCTTACACCTTCATCATGGCGGCGACTAAAGAAGTGCCGCGGCGCCTGATGAACGAGAAGCGCCGCACCATCGGCATGCGCGTGCCTGACAACGCCATCGTGGACGCCATCATCGCCGCGCTCAACGAGCCTTTGATGAGCTGCACGCTGATCCTTCCAGGCTGCGAGGACCCGGAGTCGGATCCGGTGAGCATCAACGAGAAGCTGGGAAAGCTCGTCGATGTGATAGTTGACGGCGGCGTCGTGGAGCCCCGCCCGACGACGGTCATCCGTTTTGACGAGGATGACCGGCCGCTGGTCCGCCGCGTGGGGGCCGGCGATCCGGCGCCTTTTGAGTCCTGAGGCGCTCAAAAAATACCGGGGCGTGACGTTATCAGGTTAAGGGCACTGTTTGGCACAGAGGACAGCGCGACGATGAAAACCTTAAGCTTGCTGGCAGTTGCGGCGGCGCTTGCGGCGCTGCCGGGCGTTCCTGTTTTTGGCGCCGAGGAGATCGATCTGTCAGACACTCCGGCGCAAACGCAGAGTGAGAACCAGCCTGACAAAGCCGCCGAGGAGGCGGCCAAAGCCGCGGAACTTGCCAAAGCCGAGGAGGAAAAGCGCAAGCGCGAAGCGCTCGATGCCGATCGCGCGCGCCTGCGCGCCGAGCTTAAGCAGGACAAGGCCAACGATGTGCGCATCCGCTCGATCCAGACTGCCGAAAGCATAGATCTTGACACGCATAACCGCCTGCAGCAGGCCTATCGCGACAGCGTGGCCAGGCGCGGGCGCCAGGTGCTGGCAGGCCGCGGCGACGGCAATCCTAACGAGGCCTCCGAGGAGATGAGGCAGCTCAGCCAGTGGGCCAAGGATCAGTCGCTGACGGACAAAGAAAAGCAGCGCCTCGAGAACCGCCGCCAGGGCGCCAACGCCATGACGAACGCCATGCAGGCATGGGCCAAAGGCGAGAAGAGCGCCACAGAGCAGGCCCGGGACACCCGTAAGGCCGAGCGCGAGCGGCGCGAGGAACTAAGGCGCGAAAAAGAGCAAAACCGCTGACGCCTGAAAACGCGGCGCCGGCGCGTAAATAGCGCAGCTGCGGGATGCCCTCTAAGAGCGCATCCCGTTTTTTATATGCAAAACCGCAAAAACCCGCGGCAAGGCGCCGCGCCTTTTCAAAGAACCGCCTGAACAGCAGGCAGGCAAAAATGCAAAAAAGGCCTGTTGAATGTAACAGGATCTCACTGAGCCACTGTATAATTGCATTTTATTTAGGACAGTTATCACTGCCATACAATAACCTGCAATATGGGAACGACCGCCTGAGCCCATGTCATTAGCTTTAAGTGAACTGCAGATCGATCTGATGTGCCTGATGGTGCTGACGGTCTCCTATCTGACGCTGCGCCAGAGCAAGGATCTGATCTCCCGCAACCTGCTTTTGTGCGTGCTGTGGCTGACTGTTACCGTCCTCTGCGATCTGTTGCGGATCGTCAGCACCTCTCAGGCTTTTGAGCATGTCTATCCGTTCTCGCTCGGGCTGCTGTTCGGGGCCATCGGACTTACCTGCGCTTACTGGATGCGCTTTACCGCCTCCCAGCTGTCTTTTCACCGCAAACCGCCGCGCTGGCGCAATCTGGCGGTGACCGCCCCCGCGATCGCCTTCGCGCTGTTTTGCATCACGAGTTACTGGCACGGGCTGCTGATGGCCGACGGCCCGGCGCTTTTCCTCTCGCGCGGCCCGCTGTTCTGGATCCTCGCCGTCTGCTGCTTTGGCTACCTGATGACGGCGCTGATGTGCGTGTTTTATGAGTACCTGATCTCCGATTCGCTCGAAAACCGCAGATCGAGCCTGATCCTCAGCGTGTTTACCTTAGGCGCCATCAGCGGCGGGATCATGCAGTACCTGACTAACATGCAGTGGGTGATCTCCTGCTCCACGGTCTGCGTCGTCTTCTACATCGTGACCATGCATGAGGATCTGGTCTCGCGCGATGTGCTCTCGGGGCTTAACAACCGCTCGCGCTTTTCGCGCTACTTAAACGAGCGCTATGAGCAGCTGTGCCGCGGCGGCGACGCCTGGCTGCTGTTTGTCGACATAGACCGCTTTAAGGAGATCAATGACAGGTACGGCCATCTGGCAGGCGATCGCGCCATCAGCATGGTAGGGGAGATGCTCCACCTGCTGGCAGGCGACAGCGGCGCTTTCGCCGCCCGCTACGGCGGCGATGAGTTCGTGATGGTGATGCCGCACGCCGATCCCGGGTTTATTGAGAGGTGCGATGAGATCTTAAACTCGCACGCCGAGCTTTCGTCCTTTGAAAAGAACCTGCCGTTTACGGTATCGCTCTCCGTGGGCGCGGTGCGCATCAGTCAAGGGCAGGGCGGAGCGCAGGCTCTCGTGAAATCCGCTGACAGCTCCATGTACCGCGACAAACTCAGGCACCACCGCAAAGACGCGGAGCGCACCTCAGGCAAAGCCGCTGGGGAGGCGGGCGCTGAGACCTCGCAGGACCGGGAAGGCTGAGCATGGCTACGTACAAGTTTCTCTACTACAACCTCACGGCCTGCGAGATCCACGCCTTCTGCCTGCTGCTGCTGTTGTGCTTTGTCTTAAACCTCGCCTCCCACCGCGGCCACGAGGTGCGCTATTTCACCCACACCTGCCTGAGGACCATGCTGCTGTGCGCGGCGGGTCTGGCCGCCGATTCGCTGCAGGTCCTGACCTCGGGTGGGCATGTGGGCTCGGTAGTGCCGCTGTTCGTAGCGACGGTTTTCTACAGCTGGACCTGCATGTACGTGCCTTACGCGACGTTTATTGAAGGCCAAAAGCTGCTCCTGCCCGAGCGCCTGAGATCGTGGAAGTTTTACGCTTTGGCCTCGCTGCCTTTTTGGCTTAGCAGTGCCGTCGTCATCTTAAGCCTCGTAAACGGGCAGGTGTTGCGCGCCGCCGCTGACGGCCGCGGCCTTGAAGAAGGGCCGCTGTTCTGGCTGCCGCTGGCGATCGCCGTATTTTATGAGGCCGTGCTGGTGTTCGGGCCGATCCTGCTCTCAGGTTCCCGCTCGGGCAACCGCGAGATGTTCTCGCCTTTGGAGCAGACTTTGCTGGCTGTCGGCGCCGGGCTGCCTATATTCATGATCCCGCTGTGCGGGCTGTTGCGCCTGCCTGCCGTGGGACCGGCGTACGCCATGGGGCTGTTCTTTATCATCATCACGTTCCAGCAGCGCCGCTCCTCGCTTGATCCGCTGACGGGGCTTAACAACCGCAACGAGCTGCAGCGCCACCTCACAAGGCTGTATGCCAAAGGCGGCGAGGCGATGCAGGAATACTGCATCATCTTTTTGGATCTCGATCATTTCAAAGCCATTAACGATCGTTACGGGCATGCCGAAGGCGACATGGCGCTGCTGCGCTTTTCCAGAGTGCTCATGGATGTGCTCTCGCTGCGCCGCGACTGCTTCTTCTGCCGCTACGGCGGCGATGAGTTTGTCATCGTCGTGCGCGCCCCGAAAAATGATGAGGTCAACGATCTTATTGCGAAGATCCAAAAGCGCTTTGACCGGGACTGCGCCGAGCACCATGCGCCCTATGAACTGAGCATGAGCGCAGGCTTCATCCGCTACAGCGACAGCATGGGCAGCCCGCGCAATTTCATCAGCGCCGCCGATGAGCGCATGTACAGCATCAAGCGCCGCCACCACGAAGAAGAAGGCGCTCCAGAGCCCGCAGAGGCGGTGACGCCTGCTGAAAAATAACCGGTCGATCCTGCCTGCTTTGACACGCCATGACTTACGCCCCGCCTTTTCATTACACGGATGAGATCGCCTGTCTCCTCGCTTCTGTCTGCGAGGCTCTCGGAAGTTTCGAGGCTCATTGCGGATCTCCCGGCGAACATCTGCGCCGCGCCTGCCGCATCCGAGCCATCCATGCCTCGCTTGCCATAGAGCAGAATCCTCTGAGCCTTGATGAGGTCACGGCGGCGCTAAACGGCAGGCGCGTGCAGAGGGAGCCTGTTAAGGTCAGGGAAGTGCAAAACGCCGGAGCAGCGTATGAAATGATGCCGGCGCTTGATCCGGGATCTGTCAGTGATCTGCTCAGGGCGCACCAGGCGATGATGCAGGGGCTCATCTCCGAGAACGGGAAATTCCGCTCAGGGGCGGTCGGGGTGTTTTCGGGTACTGCCCTGATCCATCTGGCCCCGCCTGCCAGACTGGTACCCGGAGAGATCCGGGATCTTTTTGAGTGGTACCAAAACTCCCCGATGCACCCGCTTATCAAAAGCGCGATCTTCCACTATGAATTTGAGTTTATCCATCCTTTCGCCGACGGCAACGGCAGAATGGGGAGAATGTGGCACAGCCTGCTGCTTGGCAAATGGAAGAAGATTTTTTTCTGGCTGCCCGTTGAGGAATTCATCAGAAAACACCAACAGGAATATTATGATGCGCTTGGAAAATCCGACTATGACGCCGACAGCAGTGCTTTTGCGGAGCTGCTGCTCCAATGCGTTTTGGAAGCGCTAAAAGCGATCCCGAAAGTCCGCTCAGGTGGCGAGAGGGAATTGCCTGTTCCTGTGGCGAGGCTTTTGCGCTCTTTAGGGGATGAACCGCTGTCTGCTGTCGAGCTGATGGCCCGGCTTGGCCTGTCGCACCGCCCGACGTTCAGGCAGAATTATTGGCTCTGTCACTTTTTACGTG
>DKSD01000061.1 GCA_002473165.1 Succinatimonas sp. UBA7265 | reverse complement strand
ACCTAATTCAGCACAATTTCGGTGCAAGGCCTGCCTCCGTTAGGGGGCAGGCTTTTTTGCGCCATGTTTTCCAGAGCTCGTGGTGAGCTATTGCGCAAAAGCTGATAACTAACAGGCTGATGCAGGACGCCTGCGCTATTATGTGAATGCAGGTTTTGGTCGTACCGTGAACTGACACGGACTTTCCTCCTGCCAGGGGCTGTCCGGTGTTTAATTTTCGGCTGTCAGGCGGTGATGCAATGAAACAGAAGTACTTACCTGAAGCGACGGAATTTGCAGTATTCGCCATCGAGAATACGGCAGACAGGCTGAAGGTTTCAGGGGATGTTGTGTACAAAGCCTTAAGTGAGAGTGACGGTATCAGAAATTTCCTCTTCCCGAGTTTTCCCGCACTTCATACCCAGGGTAAGGAATATATCGTAGATGAAGTTATCAGCTATTTGAACTCGCATAACTGCGTGATTATCCCTTAAGAAATCTATGGAAGTTTTTTACGGTTCGACCATGGTTGTTAAAGTCCCGCTGGTGCATGCTGGCAGGGCCAATCTTGATTTTGGTAAAGGCTTCTACGTAACTTCACTCCGTACTCAGGCGATGTCCTGGGCCTGCAGGCCTGCAAATGCAGGCAAACAGCGGTGGCTGAATGTTTACGATCTTGATGTTGACTCTTTAAAACAGTGTTGCAAAGTCAAAATTTTCCCAGCTTATGATGAGGAATGGCTGGATTTCGTAATGGAATGCCGGCAGGGCGGCAACGTGTGGCAAGCCTATGACGCGGTGCGTGGCGGTATTGCCGACGACAGGATCTTTAATACCATCGAACTCTATACCGCAGGCATCATCTCAAAAGAAGAAACTCTTTCGAGACTGGTATATGAAAAACCAAATAACCAAATTTGCATAATCAGCCAGGAAGTTGCCGACAGGTACCTGCGTTTTATCAGTTCCGAGGAACTGCTATGAGTGACACCAAAACTTTTATAAACCCGACGTTGTTGCAGATGAAGTTCAGCCGGGTGATCAATCTGTTGGCAACTACGCTCGAGACCGACTTACCGTCAGCCATGGACGTGTTCTACCGTTCACAGACTTACAAAGATCTGATGGTTAGGGAAAACGGCCTGCACAATTTCAGCGATCGATATCTTGCCGATGAACTGATGCTCGAATTGCAGGCAAGGCAGTAAACGCACTTCAGGGATGGACGGTGGCGTAGGGCCACTTAGAGATCCCGCCTAAGTTTAGGATATAGCGGTAGCCCAAGGCCTGAAGCTTGAGTGCCGCCTCCTGGGCGCGCTTGCCGGTGAGGCAGTAGACCACCACCGGTTTGGAGCGCTCAGGCAGCATTTGGGCGGCGCTTGCGGCGCTGATGCGGTCAAGCGGCCAGTTTACCGCTCCCTCTATATACCCTTGGGCATACTCCGATGGCTCGCGCACATCTATGAGCGCGCATTTTCCTGAGGCAATGAGCTTTTGCGCCTTAGGGCAGGAGATCGAGCTTACGCCCGGGCGCGGGCGGTACTCCTCGCCCTCGCCGCTTTCGGTGTCAGTCCACAGTGACGGAAACATGCTCTGCTCCTCAGGCCTGCTCAGATTTCACTTTTCCCGGCGCTTTAAGCTGTCCTCGATGCGCGTGATGATCTTAGTGGTGGAAAAGCCCTCGACAAAGGGCAGTATGATCACCTCGCCGCCCGCGGCCTGCACCTCTTTGTGCCCGGCGATCTGCTCGACCTTATAATCGCCGCCTTTTACGAGCACGTCAGGCAGCACCCGGGAGATCAGGCGCTGCGGCGTGTCCTCGTCAAAGGGCACGACATAGTCCACGCAGTCGAGCGCGGCGAGCAGCTGCATGCGCGCCTCAAGCGGCACGATCGGCCGGTCCGGCCCCTTGAGCGCGGCCACGGAGCGGTCGGTGTTGACGGCGACTATGAGGCGGTCGCCCAAAGCGCGGGCACGCTTTAAATAGCTCACGTGTCCGGCGTGCAGGATGTCAAAGCAGCCGTTGGTCATAACGACGCGGCGGCCCTGGGAGTGCAGCCTTTTGACCTCGCGCAGCAGTTCCTGCTCGCCGACGATGCCCGGGCTTAACGAGGCGTCATCGCCGCGCAGATCGGCCTCCAGCTCCTGCGGGCTGACCGTCGAGGTGCCCAGCTTGCCGACGACGATGCCGGCGGCGCGGTTGGCCAGCTCGCAGGCGTCCACGAGATCCACGCCGCAGGCCAGGGATGCTGCCAGCGTGGCGATCACGGTGTCGCCGGCGCCGGTGACGTCGTAAACCTCGCGGGCGCGCGTGGGGAGGTGCACGGCGCTGCGGCCGGGCACAAAGAGCGACATGCCGTCCTCCGAGCGCGTCACGAGCAGGCACTTGAGCTCGCAGCGCTTTATGAGGGCGAGCGCGCGGCGTTCGAGATCAGCCTCGTCTTGCACAGTGCCGGCCACCGCCTCAAATTCCTTCATGTTCGGGGTGAGGCAGAACGCGCCGCGGTATTTCTCAAAATCCGTGCCTTTGGGATCCACAAGTACCTTTTTGCCGCGCGCATTGGCAGCGGCGATGAGATCCTGCACATGCGAGAGCGTGCCTTTGCCGTAGTCCGAGGCGATGATCACCTCGCTGTTCTCGCAGGCCTGGTCAAAGCGCTCTTTAAGCAGATCCCCCGGGAGATCGGCAAGCGAGTCCTCAAAGTCGAGGCGCAGCAGCTGCTGGTTGCGCGCGAGCACGCGCAGCTTCGTGATCGTGGGGTGATCGCGCGTTGCGGCAAACGAGGTGCCGATGCGCTCCTGCCTGAGCAGGCCTTCGAGCTTTACCGCGTTCTCGTCCTCGCCCACGATGCCTAAAAGCGCGCAGGGGGCGCCCAGCGATCTGATATTCAGCGCGACATTGGCCGCGCCGCCGGCGCGGTCTTCGCGGGAGGTGACGCGCACCACCGGGACGGGCGCCTCAGGGGAGATGCGCCCGCACTGCCCGTGCCAGTAGCGATCGAGCATCACATCGCCTATAACGGTTACTTTGCCGTCAAAGGCCGGAAGTTTTTCAAGGCTCATTTAAATCTCCTCAAATCCGCGCTGCCTGTTCTAACGGCACAGCCTGAACAGGTAGTCAAAGTACTCGTTGTGCTTGCGCCCGGCGATCTGCTCTGCAAGGTAAGCTTTGGTGATCCAGCCTTTGTCGAGGGCGATCTCCTCAGGGCAGGCCACCATGCAGCCCTGGTTGTCCTCGACGGCCTCAACGAACTGGGCTGCCTGCAGGAGCGAGCGGTGGGTGCCGGTGTCAAGCCAGGCAAAGCCGCGGCCTAAGGTGCGCACTTTAAGCGAGCCGTCTTTTAAGTAGAGGTTGTTGAGATCCGTGATCTCAAGCTCCCCGCGCGCCGAGGGCTTTAAGCTTTTGGCAAACGCGCACACGCGGGAGTCGTAAAAGTACAG
>DKSD01000042.1 GCA_002473165.1 Succinatimonas sp. UBA7265 | reverse complement strand
TTATTTTTGGACAGTTCCTAACGCTATCGGTTACGCTTCGCTCTCCGCCGTTTCCAAGAAGATCAAGGTCGTGACCGTCGGCGGCGTCGCCCCTTCAGAGGACACCGTCAAGGACGGCTCTTACAAGGTGCAGCGTCCGTTCGTGTTCGCCACCAAGAAAGGCCAGAAGCTTTCAGCTGACGCCCAGAAGTTCTTCGACTATGCCCTCTCTGCGGAAAACAAGCCGCTGTACGACAAAGCCGGCGTCGTCTTCGCAAACTAAGCAAATCGTCTGATACGGCAGGCTTCGGCCTGCCTTTTTGGTAAGTGGACATATATGTTTCAGGCTGAAAAAAAATTCATCAATACCGAGAAGATCGCCTATTGGGTGTTCCTCGTCCTGGGTGTGATGAATGTCGGCTTTGTGCTGATGATCTGCGTGTACCTGCTCCTCGCAGGTTCGCCTGCCATCGTCAAGATCGGGCCTCTGGATTTCCTGTTTGGCACCCAGTGGGCGTCGACCGCGGCGCAGCCTAAGTTCGGCATTCTGCCTTTCATCCTCACATCCGTCTACGGAACGATTGGCGCCATCATCATCGGGCTTCCGCTGGGGTTCTTCTCGGCCGTTTACCTGGCGAAGATGTGCCCTAAAAAAGTCCGCATGGTCGTTGAGCCGGTGGTCGATCTGCTCGCCGGCATCCCTTCGGTGGTTTACGGCTTCATCGGCATGCTCGTGCTTGTGCCGGCCATCCGCGAGATCTTCGGGCTGCCTGACGGCTCCGGCCTTTTGGCCGCCATCATCGTGCTGGCGATCATGATTTTGCCCTCCATTATCAAAGTTTCCGTCACCGCCATCGAGGCTGTTCCTGAGGAGTACACCTTAGGATCGCTGGCGCTGGGGGCCAACAAGGTGGAGACGATCTTCCGCGTCGTTGTCCCGGCTGCGCGCAGCGGCATTTCCGCCGCCGTCGTGTTAGGCGTCGGGCGCGCCATCGGTGAAGCCATGGCCGTCATGATGGTCGCCGGCAACGCCGCCAACATGCCGTACTCGATCTTCGAGTCCGTGCGTTTCCTGACCACCGCCGTGGCCTCTGAGATGTCCTATTCCTCAGGGCTGCAGCGCGAGGCCCTGTTCTCCATAGCTTTGGTGCTCTTTGCTTTCATCATGATCATCAACGCCATTTTGAACATGCTCTTAAAGAAGGGGATTAAACGCTGATGTCAATTTCCTCAACCAAGAGAAAGATTTACAAAACCACCATGCTGACGCTGTCCAACGTCTGCATGGCGATCACCGTGGCGCTGGTGTTCTTCCTCGTCATCTACATCTTTGTGAAATCCATCCCGTATTTCACCTGGGAACTGGTGTCGACTTCGCCCAGCTATCTCAATGACACCATAGGCGTGCTGCCTGACATCATGAACACCATCTACATCATCTTCGCGGCGCTGCTGATGGTGCTGCCGATGGGGGTGGGCACGGCCATTTACTTAAACGAGTATTCAAACCGCCCGCGTGTGGAGAAGGTTATCGAATACTGCATCGAGACCTTAGCCGGCATCCCGTCTATCATCTACGGCCTTGTGGGCATGCTGGTGTTCTGCCAGTTCATGGGGCTGCAGACCTCGCTGCTCGCCGGCGCATTGACCTTGATGATCATGAATCTGCCGACGATCATCAGGACGACGCAGGAGTCGCTCAAGACCGTGCCGCAAAGCTACCGCGAAGGCGCTTTCGGCTTAGGCGCCGCCAAATGGCGCGTCATCCGCACTGTCGTGCTCCCCAGCTGCATAGACGGCATCGTCACCGGATGCATTCTGGCTGTCGGCCGCATGATGGGCGAGTCGGCCGCGCTGCTGTTCACCGCAGGCTTCGCGCACAACCTCAACGGTTTCTTTGACGCCATGAATTCCGCCGGCGCCACTTTGACCGTCGCGCTGTACGTTTACGCCAAGGAGCAGGGCCAGTTTGAGGTCGCGTTCGTCATCGCCGCCATCCTCATGTTCATGAGCCTTGCCATCAACATTACCGCCTCCGTGCTTGCACGCCGCATTCAGAGAAGAAAGGAAGCTTAAATGCCGACTTCAGAAAACGCTTCAGCGGCAGATACCTCTGCCAATGTTTTCACCGTCAGGAAATTTAACCTGTGGTACGGTGATCACCACGCTCTGCACAATATCAACATGGATATCAAAGAGCATTCCATTACCGCGCTCATCGGGCCTTCAGGCTGCGGCAAATCCACGTTTATCCGCAACCTCAACCGCATGAACGATCTGATCCCGGGCGTCAAGCTCGAGGGCAGCATCAAATACAACAATGAGGAGCTCGTAAACAGCGACATCGACGTCTCGAAGCTGCGCAAGGAAGTGGGCATGGTGTTCCAAAAGCCCAATCCCTTCCCCATGAGCGTTTATGACAACATCGCCTACGGCCCCAGGACCCACGGCGTGCGCAATCACGCCAAGCTCGACGCGCTCGTCAGCGGATCGCTCAAGGCCGCCGCCATTTACGAAGAGGTCAAAGACCGCATGAACTCATCGGCCCTGGGCCTTTCAGGCGGCCAGCAGCAGCGTCTGTGCATCGCGCGCGCTTTGGCCGTGCAGCCCCACGTGCTGCTCATGGACGAGCCGACGTCAGCGCTCGATCCGATCTCCACGGGCAAGATCGAAGAGCTGGCCATGCAGCTTAAAGAGAAATACACGATTGTGATCGTCACCCACAACATGCAGCAGGCATTGCGCATTTCCGATTACACGGCGTTTTTCCTGTTAGGCGATCTCATAGAGTTCGGCCCTACCGAAAAGATTTTCTCCAACCCTGAGGACAAGCGAACCGAAGATTACATTACCGGGAGGTTCGGTTAAAAATGCGCGAACAGTTTGACGAGCAGCTCGACGAGCTGAACAAGGAATTCATCCTGCTGGGCTCCAGCTGCGAAAAGAACATCGAGAAATGCTGCACGGCGCTGCAGACCAGGGATCGCGAACTGGCGCTCTCCGTGTTCAACCAGGGCTATGAGCTCAACAACCGCAGCCGCGACATCGAGCGCCTGTGCCTGTCTTTGATCTTAAGGCAGCAGCCGGTGGCCTCGGATCTGCGCCTGGTTTCAGGCGTGCTCAAGATGGTCACGGATCTCGATCGGATCGGCGTGCAGGCCGGCGACATCGCCGAGATCGCCATGAAGTACGATTTCGAACACCGCGGCGAGGATTTCTCTCTGCTGCTCAAGATGGGCGAGTCCACCAAAAAGATCGTGCACGCGGCCATAGACGCGTACGTGAAGCTTGATCAGGCCACAGCCGATCAGGTGATCCGCATGGACGATTCCGTCGATCAGTACTTCTCCATGGTCAAAGAAGCGATCGTGCAGGGCGCCGTTCACAGCTCTGAGGCCAAGATCAGCCTCGACGTGCTGCTTATGGCAAAATACCTTGAGCGCATCGGCGATCACTGCTGCAATATCGCCGAATGGGTGATTTACATCATTACCGGCAAGCAGCCCGGGGTCAAATGAGGGGCAGGCATGATCTACTGCGTAGAGGATGACACAGACATCAGGGAGATCGAGACTTACACGCTGCGCTCCCTGAACCTGCAGGCGGAAGGGTTTCCTGACGGCAAGAGCTTTTTTGAAGCGGTAAACCGCGAGATCCCGGAACTGGTGCTGCTGGACGTCATGCTTCCGGACATGGACGGCGTGGAGATCCTGCGCCGGCTGCGCAAGAACGCCCGCACCCGCAGCATCCCGGTGATCATGGCCACGGCCAAAGGCGCCGAATACGAGCGCGTCGGCGCGCTGGACGCCGGCGCCGACGATTACCTGACGAAGCCTTTTTCCATGATGGAAATGGCCGCGCGCGTCCGGGCGGTGCTGCGCCGCACCCGGGACGCCCGCGAAGAGGTGCTGCAAATGGGGCGGATCGAGCTTAACGATTCGCGCCATGAGGTGCGCGCCGACGGCAGGACGGTCGAGCTGACGTTCAAAGAGTTCGAGCTTTTGGCGCTGCTGATGCGCCACCCCGGGCGGGTGTATTCGCGCGAGATGCTTTTGGGCAAGATTTGGAACCTCGAGTATGACGGCGAAAACCGCACGGTCGACGTCCATGTGCGCAACCTCAGGCAAAAGCTCGGCGACTGCGGCGACATCATCAAGACCGTAAGGGGCCTGGGTTACAAGGCTGAGGAACAGTCCTGAGGTGAGGTACCGGATCTTCTGGGGCATCTTCCTGGTGTCCGTGCTGGGGATGCTGATCTCCGCAGGCGCTGTGATGATCCTCGCCCAGGGGCTGATGCGCTCCAATGTGGTGTCAGCCCTGGAGTCCTACACCCGGGATTTGGGCTCGGCCGTCAGCAGGCGCGGCGGGGCGTGGCTCTCCGAGATCGCAAGTTACTCCTACCGCGTCACGCTCATAAATCCTGACGGCTCTGTCGCCTACGACAGCCAGGCCGACTCAGGTTCGATGCCGAACCACCTCAACCGCAAGGAAGTCTCCGAGGCCTTAAAGCGCGGCGCCGGCTCGGATTCGCGCCTTTCCGACACGCTGTCAGAGCGCACCCATTACTACGCGTTAAAGCTCGATAACGGCCAGGTGCTGCGCTGCGCTGTGACCGCCAAGACCCTGTTTCGGATTTCCAGCCAGCTCTTTGGCTATTTCGTGCTGGCGGTGCTGTGCGCGGCGCTGTTCTCGGCTTATGTTTCAGGCCGGATCGCCAGGCGCATCACTGATCCGGTGAACCGCATAGATCTCGATCACCCGCTTGAGAGCGACGTGTACGACGAGCTGACGCCGCTGGTGGGCCGCATCGCCCAGCAGCAGGAACATATTGCAGAACAGATGAAAAAGATCAAAAGCCAGTCAGAAGAACTGGTGGCGATCACCGGGAGCATGACAGAAGGCCTGGTGATCTTAAACGCCCGCGGCGAGGTGCTGAGCATCAACAAAAGCGCCTGCGATCTTTTGGACACCGATCCCTCCTGCGTGGGCAGGACGTTTTTGGCGGTAGACCGCTCTGAGTACGTGCACCGCCTGTTTGAGCAGCAGCCGTCCAAAAAGAGCTCGAGCGCCGAGTTTGAGAAGAACGGCAAAATCTACAAAGTTTTTTTCAACCGCGTCGGCTCCAAGCACGATGTGCACGGCTACGCGCTTATCTACATCGACGTGACGCAGCAGCGGATCGCCGAACAGCAGCGCCAGGAATTCACCGCCAACGTCTCCCATGAACTCAAAACGCCGCTGCAGTCGATCATCGGCGCCGCTGAGCTTTTGGAATCCGGCCTGGTGAAATCCGGCGATGAAAAGGACTTTTACGCCCGCATCCGCCGCGAGGGCCACGCGCTTTTGGGCATGATCAACGACATCATCTTCCTCTCGCGCCTGGATGAGCGCTCGGCCAAAGACGCCGAGGAGAACATAGATCCCGCCGCCGTGTGCGCCGAGGTCGTCAAGGGGCTGTGCGACAAGGCCGCGGCCAAAAACATCACGCTGAGCCTCGAGGGGGAAGGCTCGCCCTTCCGCGGGATCTACCGATATTTTTACGAGATGATCTTCAACCTGGCTGAAAACGCCGTGAAATACGGCCGCGAGGGCGGCTTTGTGAAGATCGCCATCTCTGAGGACAAAAAGAACCGCTTCATAAAGGTTTCCGACAACGGGATCGGCATACCCAAAGAGGCGCAGGACCGCATCTTCGAGCGTTTCTTCCGCGTCGACAAGAGCCATTCCAAACGTTATGAGGGCACGGGTCTGGGGCTTTCCATAGTAAAACGCGTCGCGCTGTTTTTTGGCGGCACTGTCAGCGTGAAGAGCGAGAGCGGCCAAGGATCTGAATTTACCGTAACGATGCCAAAAAAGCTCAAGAAGAGAGATCTCCCTCAAAAGTCTGACGCCGCAAAGCAGGGCGATTGAGAAAACTGAGTTAACATTTACACCACAGCCGCATTCTGCGGCTTTTTTGGTTTTAAGCATCGCAATCTCAGGGGATTTTCTCATGCAGCAGCATTTAGCGGACAAAAACATCGCGCTTGACCTCGTCCGGGTAACCGAAGCGGCGGCGCTGGCATCGGCCACCATGACCGGGCGCGGCGACAAAGAGGCAGTGGATCAGGCGGCGGTCAACGCCATGCGCATCGCCTTCCAGGGGCTGCACATGCGCGGCACCGTCGTGATCGGAGAGGGCGAAAAAGATCATGCCCCCATGCTGTTTAACGGCGAGACCGTGGGCTTTGGCGACGGGCCGGAGATGGATGTTGCCGTCGATCCGGTCGACGGCACGTCCTGCGTCGCTTTCGGCAGACCCAACGCGGTCGCCGCCGCCGGCATCGCCGAGCGCGGCAGCATGTTCAACCCCGGGCACAGCTACTACTGCAACAAGCTGGTCGTCGGCCGCGAGGCCGCGGACGTCATCGACATCGACGCCCCGGTAAAAGACAACGTGCAAAAAGTCGCCAAGGCCCTGGGCAAAACCGTGAACGAGCTTACCGTGTTCGTGCTCGACAAGCCGCGCCATGAGAAACTCGCCTCCGAGATCCGCGCCGCAGGCGCGCGCGTGCTGCTGCATCCTGAGGGGGATATCGCCGGCGCCATCATGGCCACGGATCCTTTCTCCGACATCGACATGCTTATGGGGATAGGCGGCAGCCCCGAGGCGATCGTGACGGCCTGCGCCATCAAGGGCTCAGGCGGGCAGATGCTTACGAGGTTAAACCCGCTGAGCGACGCCGAGCGCAAGGCTGTGGAAAAGGACGGCATAGATCTCAAAGCCGTGCGCGGGCTTGACGATCTCGTAAAGAGCAACCAGTGCTATTTCGCCTGCACCGGCGTCACGAAGGGCGAGCTGCTGCCGGGCGTTGCCTACCGCAAGGGCTACGCGATGACCTATTCGTTCACGACGCGCGGCCGCACCGGCACCCGCCGTTTCATCCAGGCCTGCCATGACAGAGCCAAGCTCTCGAAGATGAGCACGATCAGGTATTAATAATCCTCAAAACTAAACGCCGGGCCGCAGTGCCCGGCGTTTAGTTTTTGGAGAGCAAAAAAGGCCCTGCGCGCGGGCAGGGCTTTAAAAAACGCAGGATGTTAAATCTTGGTCAGGCCGCTTTGAAAGCGCCGCTGCGGTAGACGTGGCGGGGTTTCTGCTCCGGCCTTGCGTATTCAGGGCGCTCTTCCATGAGCTGGTTTATCTGCTCGTCTGAGAGCTTGCCGGCGCTGATGCCGATGGCGCGGTAGGTGATGAACGGGCGGGCCTGGCGGGAAATCGACACGCCGACGCGGTTCTTCTCGTCCTCGCCTGCGACCAGGATGAGGATCCCGGAGTCAAGCAGGCTGCGCACCGTGGGCTGCTCGAGCGGTACTTTCAGCTCGGATTTGCGCTGGAGGACGAACTCGCGCACCAGGGCACGCTCTGAGAAATCCATGTTGGAGACGAGATAGCTCATGCGCTGCTCGGTGGCGGCGGCCGCGTGCTTGCGGCGCATTGAGGAGATCATGCCGATCAGAGCCTGGGCGAGGAAATTGGAGAGCTCAAAGATCAAAGCCAGGCAGAGGAACCCGCGGCTTTGCTCCACGCGCGCGGCCAGCTCCGGGGAGAACTGCTCCCAGGGCACAGTAAGCAGCGCCACCGTGGCCAGGCACAGCCAGACCATTACGATGTTGAGAACGTGCATGCCGGTGTTTTTTTCTTCAGTGCTGTTCATGTTAATTGCTCCCTGCTGTTATGGCTTAAAAGCTCATGCCTTTGGGTAAGCATTATGTGTGCCATTGATACAAATGCGTGGACAGACAAACAGTTAAAATAGAAAAAAGCTCTGGCGACGGATGAACTGCACCACAGCGTCGGAATTTTGGCTCAAAACGTGGCGCCCTTTAAATTTGCTAAAATGACAGCAGGCCGCGCCGCGGCCGCGGGGCGGCGGATGTTTTTGCAAAACGGTAAGGAGAGGGAACTGCGCCGTGCGGTTTCCTTAGCAGAGTAAATGAAGAAGATCGTAGCGATTATCAAACCCTTTAAGCTCGATGATGTCCGCGAGGCTTTAAGCGCCCAGGGGATCTCCGGCATGACGGTGTCCGAGGTTAAAGGCTTTGGCCGCCAGAAAGGCCACACCGAGCTGTACCGCGGCGCTGAATACGTCGTCGATTTTCTGCCTAAGGCCAAGGTGGAGCTGGTCGTCAAAGACGAGGATGTCGATGTCTGCGTCGAGGCTATCATCAAAGGCGCCCACACCGGCAAGATCGGCGACGGCAAGATCTTTGTGTCGGATATAGAGCGCGTGATCCGCATCCGCACCGGCGAGGAAGGCGAGGACGCCATCTGAGGCATGAAAGTCACATCCGCGCGACTGCTGCCGCCGGCCGCGCTGGCCGCGGCGCTGCTGCTGTCTTCCTGCACCGCTGATCCCCCGTCAAACCCCGGGGACGTCTGTTCGATCTTCCAGGAGAAGGACAGCTGGTATGCCGCCGCCCACCGGGTGCACGCCAAATACGGCGTGCCGGTGAACGTGGCCATGGCGATCATGGCCCAGGAATCCTCTTTCCGCGATGACGCCAAGCCGCCCATGCGCTGGTTCCTCTTTATCCCCATCGGGCGCGCTTCCAGCGCCTACGGCTATGCCCAGGCCACAGATGACGCCTGGGATCAGTATGTCGACGAGGCGGGATCGTGGTTTTCAGACCGCGACGATTTTGAGGACGCGCTGGATTTTATCGGCTGGTACATGACAAAAACCCGCCAGGCCAACGGCATCCCTTACAGCGACGCCTACAACCAGTACCTCAACTATCATGAAGGCTGGAAAGGCTTCGCCGCCGGCTCCTGGAAAGGCCAGGACTGGCTTGTCAAAGCCGCCCGGAATGTCGAGGACCGCTCCAAGGTTTACCGCAGGCAGCTTTTGCACTGCAATCTGTACTGAAATCCGCCCGCAATCCGTTTTTACAGCGCGGCGCGAACATCGCGCCGCTTTTTTGAGGAAAAAACAAAATGCCGCTCATTGACAGTTTCCTGGTTGACCACACGATCATGCCCGCCCCGGCGGTGCGCCTTGCCAAGGTGATGAAGACCCCCAAGGGCGATGAGATCGAGGTGTGGGATCTGCGCTTTCTCAAGCCGAACACCGGCATGATGCCCGAGCGCGGACTGCACACCTTCGAGCACCTGTTCGCAGGCTACATGCGCGATCATTTAAACGTAAAAGGCGTCGTCGAGGTCATAGACATCTCCCCTATGGGCTGCAAGACCGGCTTTTACATGAGCTGCATCGGCAGGCCGGATCCGAAAAAGGTGCGCGACGCCTTTGAAGCCTCGATGCATGACATCGCGGATCTGCCCGAGGGCTTTAAGATCCCCGCGGCCAACCCTTACCAGTGCGGCTCGTACAAACTGCACAGCCTGAGCGAAGCCCAGGAGATCGCGCGCCAGGTGCTCGCAGGCGGCATCGGCATCACTGACAGCAGCGACATCGCTCTCGATCCCAAAAAACTCGCCGAGCTTGCCTGAATATGCCGTCCAAAGCCGTGTTCTTAGACCGCGACGGCGTGATCAACGCCGATCGCGGCTATGTCGGGGTTTTGGACGATTTCACTTTCCTGCCCGGGGTTAAAGAGGCGCTCGCGCTCATGCGCGCGCGCGGCTATCTTCTGATCCTTTGCACGAACCAGTCGGGGATCGCCCGCGGCCGCTACCTGATGTCGGATTTTGAGCGCACTACGGCCTGGATGCAGCAGGATCTGGCGCTGCACGGCGCCGCTTTTGACGCCGTGTACGCCTGCCCCCACCATCCGCAGGCGCAGGTTGAGGCCTACCGCTGCCGCTGCCGCTGCCGCAAACCGCTCCCGGGGATGTTTGAGCGGGCGATCGCCGGCTTTGCGCTTGATCCTCGGGAGTGCGCGGCGGCAGGCGATCGCGCGCGCGATCTCGAAGGCGCGGCCGCATGCGGCGTGCGCACGCTGGCGCTAGTCGGAGCGCAGCCTGGTGAGGCGGAAAAAGCCCCGCAGGCGTGCGTTTTTCCCGATCTGCTCTCTTTTGCCAAGACGCTTTAGCGGCATTTTTTCTTCGATCCAGTCCTTTGGCCTTTTTCTCCCTGATGTTGTGCATCGGCGGCGCTCCCAGGTGCGCCGCAGTCCCCTTTGGGTGCGAGCCTTGCTTGTTTTTTGTACGCGTGATGAGATACAAGTCGGATGCGATGTGGGGCACCCGAAGGGGATTGCATGCTTAAATTTGTGATGATTTCCGGCAACAGCGGGCAGCGCGAGACGCAGATGCGTTTTGCGGTGCTGTCTAACGCGAAACGGCAGATCGCGCGGCAGAAAACGACGCTGTCTGACGGCAGCGAGGCTCTGATCGCCTTAAGGCGCGGTACGGTCATGCGGCCCTTTGACATCCTCGAGAGCAGCGACGGCGCGCGCGTGCAGGTGCTCGCCGAATCCGAGGAGGTCAGCATGGCGCGCGCCGCCGACTGGCAGACTTTCGCCATGGCCTGCTATGCCTTAGGCTGTCTGAAGATCCCGCTGCAGATCTCCTCCCTAAGCTGCGCTTTCCTGCCAAACCTGGCGGCCGAGCGGCTGTGTGCGCACCTGGGGCTTGAAGTGTGCCGGGAATTCCGCGCCTTTATGCCAGGCAGGGTGTGGCAGGCGGGGATGTTTGCCAAAACCTCAGAGCGCGCATCAGCGCGGCGTCATCATTTTTTGGCCTGGGGCGGCAGACGCGAGCGCCACGCCTGAGATCGCAAAAAAAGAGCGGGATCGGCTTTCAGGCGGCTGTTGAAAAAAATTACCAAAATTGCCGCGAAAAAGAAAAAATCTCCAGTTAACTTTTTGATAATAAAATTCTTTACTTGGTTTTTATCCGGAATTGACTTAAGAGTAATTGTCTAAAATATAAGGAAATTATTTTAGATAAAAAATGTGCCGCAAGTAGAAATTTATAATAGAATGGTCACTGTCAGTAAGGGTTAAGCCCCTTATGAATATTCTCTGTTTGTTTAAACAGTTTTGGAGATAAAAATGAACAAGTTTCAGGCTATGTTAGGCGTTGTCGCCCTTGGCGCTACTGTGTTAGTCGGCTGCACTTCCAACGAGGCTCTTGAGGCCAAGATCGATGCTATCGCCGCTGATGTTGACGCTTTAAAGGCTCAGCAGTCCAAGCTCGCCAACGACGTTGCTTTCGTTAAGTCCGACGCTGCCCGTGCCAACGAGCGCCTCGACAACCTGGCCCGTCGTTACAAGAAATAATCTTTCTTGAAAGCGATAAGCTAGCAGAAAGGACCCGCTTCGGCGGGTCTTTTCATCTCCGCAAAACGCGATTTCATAAAAAATCCCCTCTTTTCTCCCCTTTTCCAAAAAATTTCTGGAATTTTCCTTCTGATGCACCGAGCTTGCCGCATGCTTAAAGGCGGTGGTGGGGCCTTGTGCCGTTTTGCAGGGCGCGGCGCAGACAGCAGGGCGCATCCCTGCTAGCATCACCTTAAGACACAAGCTGTTTTTCAGGAGAGAAACATGCCAGGGGATCCGCAGTTTACCGTCATCAATTCCAACGATCTCGACGTGCTGGCTTCGGCCTGTGCGGAGATCATCAAAGCACACCCGCTTGCCGATCCGCTGCGGCGCGAAACCGTGCTGCTGATGAACTCCGGCATGCGCACTTACTTAAGCCAGGCTATAGCTTCGCGCAACGGTATCGAGGCCGGCGTTGATTACCTGCAGGTGTGGCAGTTCATCTGGGATCTCTGCAAGAGGCTGCGCCATGAGAGCGACAGTCTCAACCGCTTCGGGCGCGAGTTCATCACCTGGTCGCTTTTGGGCATGCAGCCGTGGTGGAACGATCCCAAAAACGAATTTGCCTCGCTCTTAAGCCCGCTGCGCGATTACATAGAAAATGATCGCCAAGGCGGGATCATGGCCTACGAACTCTGCGATCGCATCGCCGACACTTTTGACCAGTACCAGATGTACCGCCCTGACTGGGTCAGGCTTTGGGATGAGCTGACCGATGAGGATTTTCGCGATTACCAAAAAACCGGCGGCGGCAGAGTAACGGCATGCCTGAGAAAAATGACGCCGCAATCGCTCAAATCCGCAAACGGCCTCTCGCCGCAGCTTGCGGGCAATGTCTGGCAGCTGCTGCTGTGGAGCAGGCTGCGCGGCAACCTCACAGGCTATGATCGCGCGGATCCCAGGTCAGAGACGGATTTCCGCTTTCGCGACCGCGCGCAGATCATTCAGGATTTCTGTAAGGATCTCGACGCGCCGGATTTTAAGGCGCCTGCGGGAGTGCTGCCTGAGCGCGTGTTCATCGTGGGCGTGTCGGCTCTGCCTGAGCAGGTCATACAGTTCTTCTCAAGCCTCGGGCGTCACTGCCAGGTATACCTGCTGTTTTTAAACCCCTGCAGCGATTACTGGGGCGATCTCAGCTGCGGCAAGGGCGCGCGCGTCGATCCGAAAAAAATGGCCGGGCGCCTGTGGCAGGCCGGCCTGATCTCCGCAAAAGCACTCAAAGGCGGCACCGGGCTCGCCGCCCCGGATGATGCCTATGACAGCGAGGGCGTGCTGCAGGAGGGCAATGCACTGCTTACCGGGCTGGGGCGCCAGGGGCGCGACACCCTGAGCCTGCTGCTCTCCCAGGAGCCGGTGCCTGATTTCATCAATTGCTTTGTCGAGCCTGAAAAAAACAGCGTGCTCTCCTGTGTCAAAGCGCAGCTGCTCTCCCTTGCCGAATCTGCGGCTGAAAAAATAACGATCACCGATGACGACAGCTCGCTGGTGTTCTGCTCCTGCCACACTCCGCGCCGCGAGATCGAAGTGTTGCGCGATCTCATGCTGCAAAAATTTGCGGAGTCCGGGGGCAGCCTGCGCCCGCGTGACATCCTCGTCATGACCCCGAACATCGAAAGCTACGCCCCGATCATTGAGGCCGTGTTCGGCAGCGTCGATCCGGCAAATCCCGATTACATCCCTTATTCCATCGCCGATCGCAGCGTCACGCGCCAAAGCCCGGCGGCGGACGCGATCCTAAGACTCATGGGGATCGGCACTGTGCCGGTCACCGTGTCCTTTGTGCTCTCGCTTTTGAGCGTCAAGGCGATCGCCGATGCTTTCTCGATCACGCCTGACGAAGTGGACGTTATTTCATCGTGGTGCACCGGCGCCCGCGTGCACTGGGCCCTGGACGCTGAGGAGGTGCAGGATGTGCTGGGCGGGAACGCCGCGGATGTCAGGCTGCCCTGGACGTTAAGCGCGGGGCTTTCAAGACTGCTTGAGGGTTATATGAAAGGCCGCGGCGCCGCTGACGGCAGCTATGGCGATCTCGCGGGATCTGACGCGGAAACGGCCGGCAAGTTCTGGAACTTTGTGCGCGCCTTAAAAGAGCTCAGGCAGTTCTTTAAAGAAAATGCGGGGAGTAATTTCTTTGCATCGGGCGCGGAGCGCGGGAAGAATAATCTGCTTTTAAAGTTGCGCGATCGTTTCTTAACGCGCTTTTTAGGCGGGGATGAAGGCGTTGAAGAGCGCTCGCCTTTTTTGAAAGCTTTAGGCGGAATGGCGCGCAACCCCGGGGCGCTCAGGCAGCCGCCTGAGATCACGCTGCCGATCCTGCAGGCCATGCTGGGCGCCTCGCTTTCTGACAAGGTGGACGAGCGCAGCTACCTGCGCGGCAAGGTGAACTTCTGCTCGCTCGTGCCCATGCGCGCCGTGCCCTTTAAGCATATCTTCATCCTGGGGCTCAATGACGGCGCCTTCCCGCGCCGCGAGCGCGCCCCAGGCTTCAATCTGCTCTCAAGCCCGGCTTTCTTCAGGCGCGGCGACCGCTCGCGCTCGGTGGATGACCGTTTCCTCTTTTTGGAGGCCCTGATGTCGGCCTCGGACTCGCTTACGCTCTCCTACATCGGCGAAAGCCCTGTCGACAAGAGTCCTTTAAACCCCTCGCCTGTGGTAGCCGAGCTGATGGATTACCTCGATGATCATTTCATCTGTGAGAGCAAAGACGAAAAGACCGGCAAAAACATCAGCGCGCGTGCGCGCCTGACGCTTAAGGCGCGCCTGAATTCCTACGATCCGCAAAACTATGCCGGCACCATGGATGCCAAAGGGCAGGTGCGGCGCATGCCTTCATTTGACCGGGGCAGTTTCACCTGTTCAAAACAGGAAGGCGCTCCTGTGCCAAGAGCCGCAGCGCTGGGCGAGGCGCAAAACTTCCAGGTAAAACTGCCTGCGCTCACGGTCGTAAGCCCCAAGGATCTCGCGGATTTCATGTGCGCGCCGTGCAAGGCTTTTCTAAAAAACCTGGGAGTGAGCCAGGGCTTTGAGGAGGAGGTGCCCGCGGATTATGAAGGCTTTGAGCTGGATTTCCTGACTAAAGGCGGGTGGAGCAGCGATTTGCTGACCTGCTCTGAGGAGGCCGCGCGGGATCGGATTTCCTCGTTTGAGCGCGGCGGCGCGCTGCCGTACGGGATCTTCGGGGAAAAGAGCGCGGAGGATCTGCTGGCAAAGCGCGAGCAGGCGCGCACTGCCGTCAGGGATCTGCTCAGGCGTGAAGGACTGGATCCGGCGCTGCTGGACGCTCCGCAGGAGTGTGAGACCGACAGCGGGATCATTAAGGTTACTTCCGCTTGCCTGCCTCAGGGAGCCGCTGGTGCCGACGAAACAGGGATCCTGATGCGCGGCAGCGTGGCTTTCCCAACGATCATCTTCAACAGCTACAGCGAAAAAATAAAACCCAAACATAAGATCTTTGCCGCTGTAGCGGCCGCCTGCCAGGCGCTGTGCCATGAAAAGGGAAATGGCGGCAAAGCGTTCGCGGCAGTCTGCGACGCCGACGCCAATGCGACTTTGGCGGCCCCGTTTACGCCTGAGGAGGCCCATGCGTTTATCCATGAACTGTGCCGGCAGTATTTGCGCGGTTTGGCGCGGCCGGTGCCGGTGTGGCTTAACTTGCTTGAAAAAGCCAAGGCCGCGCTTGGCGATGATGAGGAAAAGGCCGGAACGGCGGTTGGAGAAGCGGATTTTAAGTATGACAGCGCGGTGCAGTATCTGTTCTCAGAGCCCGCAACAGTGGCCACATTAAAGGCGGAGGCCGGGGAGCCGTGGCAGGCTGCCCGGGAGCTTTTAGATCTTTACTGCCGGTACTGCGAAACCAGGTTTGGACGCAAAGGGGGCAAGAAATGAGCGACACCAAAAGCACAGGGATCAAACTTGACGTCAATACCTGCCCCTTAAACCGTCCGGCGATGATCCGGGCCAGCGCCGGCACCGGCAAGACCTATACCATCACCTATCTGGTGCTGCGGCTGCTTTTGGGTTCGGGAGGGGAAAATGCTTACGCTGCCGGGCCGCTGGACATCCGCAGCCTGCTCATCGTCACGTTCACCAACGCGGCGGCGGCCGATCTGCGCGCCCGCGTTAGGGAGAAGATCCGTGAAGGCCGCATCGTTTTGGAGGAACTCGCGCGTTCAGGCGAGATCCCTGAGGATACGGATGACCACCTTAAACAGCTGATCGCGGAGATGGAAAGGCTTAAGGTGCCGCCCCGGGAGTGCGCCAGGCGGCTTTTGGAGGCCGAGCGCGGCATCGATGACGCAGCCATCTGCACCATCCACTCGTTTTGCGATCAGGCGCTCAACAAGGTGTACTCCTTTGAAGCCGGCGAGGCTTTCGAAATGGAGCTTACCGGAGATATTTCAGATCAGCAGCAGCGCGCGGCGCGCGAGATCTGGCGCGAGCTCTTTTATGAAAGCGATCGCGAGCGCGGCCAGGCGCTGCTTAAGCTTATGGGCACGGTGTCCCCGTCCGGGCTGCGGGGGCGGATTTTGGATCTGGGCAAAGTCCGCGTGACCGGCGGCAGTGATGCCGGCAAAGTCATGGAATGGGCGGTGCGCGGTTACGGTTTTGAAAATTTAGGAAAGGAACTCAAGGGCTGCGGCGAGCGCGGGCTGTTCAACAAAATCCGCGCGCTGGGAGACGAGTACTCACAAAAGCTTGAGGAACTCGATGGCAGTTTAAATGATGCATATGCGCAGGTGCGCGCCAGTGCGCCTGGCTGTAAAAACCAGGCCGATCTCGCAGACTCCTTTAATGATAACGGTTCGGTCACTCTCTATGCTGACAGCGGCAGATTCCTTGACCTGGTGCTCGCAAACGAACACCTTACGGATCCTGAAAAACTGAGGCGGCTTATAGATAACGGCAAAGACAACACCCTCAAGATTTTTAAGAATAAAAACGGTCAGGCGGCTGCCGAAACGCCCAGGGGAAGGCAGCTTTTGGCCTCCTGCCGCGAACTGCAAAAAGCCGCAGCACAGCGCCACAGCGCGCTTGAGGGCATGAGTCAGGTGCTCAAGACCCTGGCGGCGATGCTGGTGATCCTGCGTACCCGGGCG
Organism: Succinatimonas sp. UBA7265; assembly: GCA_002473165.1. Taxonomy (GTDB): domain Bacteria; phylum Pseudomonadota; class Gammaproteobacteria; order Enterobacterales; family Succinivibrionaceae; genus Succinivibrio. Next base: position 12,624 of record DKSD01000042.1, on the reverse strand, counting down.
TTGTGCCGGCAGGACCGGGTGCTCTCCTTTGACGATCTGATCTCATCGCTTGACAAGGCACTGCATAAAAAAGGCAGCGGCCCCAAGCTTGCGCAAAAGCTGCGTGCCCGCTATCCGGTTGCCATGATCGATGAGTTCCAGGACACGGATCCGGTGCAGTTTTCGGTATTCCGGGAACTGTACCTTACCGAGGAGGCCAAACACGATCGCGCCGTCTGCTTCCTCATCGGCGATCCCAAACAGTCCATCTATGCCTTCCGCAACGCGGACGTCCATTCTTACCTGAGGGCCGGCGCCGAGATCAGCAGGATCTACCCGAATGCGCGAAACGGGCAGGATTACTTTACTTTGGGCACGAATTTCCGTTCAGACCGCGGGGTGGTTGAAAGCGTCAACGACATCTTTGGCGGTTTTAAAGATCCTGAAAGCGGAGAAGTTGTGGCAAATGCCGATCCGTTTTTTGAAAAAAACGGCGATCCTCATGAGCGCATCGGCTATGAGCGCGTGACCGCACACGCCAGCGGCAAAGGATTTTGCGGCAAACTGCGTTTTTACTTTGACGGTCTTGAAAATTCCACCGCAGGATGTTTTGTAAACTTTGTAGAAGACATGCCTTCTTCCGCTGGAAAAACCAACACCGACAAATTCTGCGCGCGGGATGCGGCACAGTGCGTGCGCGATCTGCTTGATTACGGATATCTGGTACCGGATAAAGGTCAAAGGCGGCGTGTCAGGCCCTCGGATATCGCTGTGCTGGTGCGCGGCGCCACAGAAAACGCCAAAATTGCTGACGCGCTGCAAGCGCTGGACCGCCCGGTTCCCAGTGTTTACTTCTCTGATCGCGGTTCAGTGCTAAATCACCCGGAAGAGAGTTTTCAGAATAAAAACCAAGAAGAAAAAAAAGTTTTAGCAAATCAGTGCGCCTCCGACATGCTCTGCCTGATGGAAGCTGTGCAGGACTTTGAAAACCGCTCCGCGGTGCTGCGGCTTTTAGGCACGCGCCTGTCAGGGCTGACTCCTGATGAATTTTTTGAATACGCATCCGGGGAGGGCGATCTCGAAGAGGTGATCGCGCTGCTGCGCCGTTGCGCTTTATCCTGGGGTCGCTACGGCTTTCTCAGCGCTTTCTCGCTCTGGGCCCGCGAGCGCGGGCTGATCAGCTGGCAGCTGGGGGTTAAGGGCGGTGAGAGAGCGCTTACCGATTACTACCAGACAGCGGAGATCATTCAGGCGCATCGCCAGGAATTTCCAGGGACAGAAGCGCAGCTGCGCTGGTTTCGCGATCAGCTGACCGTCGATGAATCAGACAATGAAACGCTCAGGAAACGCCTTGAATCTGAAAACGATCAGGTGAAAGTGATCACCATCCACAAGTCCAAAGGCCTGGAATTCCCGGTGACGGTGCTGCCTTTTATGTGGGGGCGCACGCATCTGCAAGACCAGGACGGGCCGGTGATCTTTTATGACGCCGCGCAAGGGCAGCGCACCCGGGTGGTCAGCCTGGATAACGCACCCATAGATAACGGCCCGGGGGAGAGCGTGACTCCCTCGGCGCTCAAAAAAACTGAGGATGAGCAGGAAGAAGCCCGGCTGCTCTATGTCGCGCTCACCCGCGCCTGCGGCGCCACATTCCTGTTTGTAAACCGGGACAATCTCAGCCGCGGCGCCAGCGCGCTGGTCAAAGAGACCGTTCCCGGGGCCGCTGACAGCGCTGTTGCCTATGATCAGGCCAAAAAGCTGTTCGACTCCTGCCCTGAAACCTATTGCGTAAATTACCGTGAAACGCTGCAAGCGCAGCTGGCGGGCAAGACCAAAAATCCTGAGGGCGACCTGGTAAATAATCCTCAGAATAAAGATCTCAAGCCGTCCGCAATTGAGAAAGGAACGGTGCGCGCCGATTTCTCAGTATCCTCTTACACGGCGCTCACCGCCGGGCTGCACGATCATGATTTTGATGAAGGCATTGAGGTTCAGAACGCAGCGCGGCAGGAGCGGCGCACCGCGGCAGCGGAGCCTGACCGCTTCAGCTTCCCTCGCGGCACCCAGGCGGGTACATTTTTGCACACCTTGCTTGAGCACTGTAACTTCCATGAAGCAGGCGTCGAGGGCTCAGGCCGCGACAGCCTGCACGATCTGCTGAGGACGCAGAGTTACGCGCCGGTTGCGGGAGCGCTGTTCTCATCCTGGGGTAAACGGGCGCTGCGCGACGGCATGCCCAAGCCTGAGAAGAGTTTGCAGGATTTCGATTATCTTGAGCCGCTGCAACAGTGGTTTGAAGACATCATCAACGCAAAGATCCTCAGCACTCCGGAAGGAGGTTTCAGCCTCGGCATGCTGGAGAGCGGCGGCTGGATCCCCGAGATGGATTATCTGATCCCCACGGGCGCCGTGAGCTCGGAGGCGGTCAACGCGCTCTGCCTTGAGAGCGCCCAGGAGGTGTTAGGCCGCAGGCCTGAGCTGACGCTCAAGCCCTCGATGCTGCACGGCTTTGTCACCGGATCGCTCGATCTGGTCTTCAGGGCGCCGGGAGAAGACGGGCGCATGAAGTACTACGTGGCAGATTACAAGTCCACCTACCTCGGGCCGGATTTTTCCGCTTACTCGGAAGATGCGGTGCGGCAGAGCGTCTTCGATCCGCACAACCGCTATGACGTGCAGTACTTAATCTACACCCTGGCGCTGCAGCGCTTTTTAAAGAGCCGCATTCACGATTACAGCTACGAGCGGGATTTTGGCGGCGTGCTGTATCTCTATCTGCGCGGCTTAAAGCGCACGGATGAAGGGCTGAGCCCTGGAATATTCTTCACGCGGCCGTCTTTTGAAATCGTGCAGCGCTTAGACCGCCTGTTTAAGAGGGAGAACACCCATGACTGAGAGCAATTGCGCATCCCTGGTTGAACTGGCCTCCCGCAGCTCCTGCCTGCCCGCGATCGGGCCGGCGCTGTGCGCGGAGCTTTGCGAGCGTTATGAACGCACCGGCACGGAACTGCTGCTGTGTGTGCTCGCTTTGTGCTGCTGCATTAAAGACGGCGATGTGTGCCTGCGCCTTGAGGAGGACGGGAAAGCCCTGCCGCACCCGCTTGCGAGGCTTGCAGAGTGCCTGGCCGAACTTGAGGATGAGAACGGTGCGCCGCGCTCTGACAGCGCCCCGGAAGATCAAAGCGCGAGGTTTGCCGCCGAGTGGGGCGGGAGCGTTGAAAAATTCGGGGAGCATGAGCTGCGCGCGGCGCTGCAGTCAGCCGCGGTGGGCGGTCCTGAGGAAACGGGCACCCCGCTGGTGTGGGATCTCGGGCGCCTGTATTTTCGGCGCTACTTTGACTGCGAGCGCGCCATCGCCGCGGCGGTGCGCGAGCGCGGGGCGCGTGAGGGCATCGTCACCTCTGACAAAGAAGAACGGGCGCGGGAAGTGCTCAGCGTGCTCTTTGACGGCCGTTCAAACGGCAGCGGGCCTGATCTGCAAAAATGCGCGGCGGCGCTGGCGCTGACGAGCCCCTTTACCGTGATCTCAGGGGGACCTGGCACCGGCAAAACCACCACGGTGACGCGCCTGCTGCTGGCGATGCTCACGCTTGCGGACACCCAGGGCAAAGTGCCGCAGGTGCTGCTGTGCGCGCCTACGGGCAAGGCGGCGGCGCGGCTGGGCGAGTCGGTAAGCGCCGCCCTTGATGAGGGGGAGAACGGCTGGGTTGCCGCCTTTGAGGAGCGCTTTGGCAGCGGCGAGCGGATCTCTTCGCTGATCCCGCGCCGGGCGCAGACGGTCGCCTCGCTTATCGGCACCTACCCGCACCGGGATTCCAGCCGCAATAACAGAGAGCGCCCGCTCTCCTGTGACATCCTGGTGGCAGATGAAGTCTCGATGATCGACATGCCGCTTTTTGGGAAACTGCTGGACGCGCTCCCGCCTGACTGCCAGATCATCCTGCTGGGCGACAAAGATCAGCTCTGCTCCGTGGAAGCAGGTTCCGTGCTCGCCGATCTGTGCGCGTCTAAAAAACTCAGCGCCGGGCGCTTGAAGAAAGTCGCCTCGCTCTCGGCTGTTTCCGAAGAGACGCTGGCCTCAGAGCAGGCACTGTCCGAGCATGCGGCGCTGCTTAAGGTCAGCCACCGCTTTAAAGCCGACTCGGCCATCGGCCGCCTTGCAGCCGCCGTGAACAACCCGCATTTGGGCCGCGCGCAGCTGCAGCAGCAGGTCTTCGGGCTGCTCAAAGAGTCAGATGATCCTGATGCCGAGGCCTGCGGGATCTTCTTTGCGCCGGGGCAGGCGCACGCGTGCGCCGCGGCGCTGGCGGATTTTTCGCTGGGAGATTGCGGTTACGGCCCTTACCTTGATTTTTTAAAGAAGGAGGAGTGCAAGCTTGACGGGGAGAGCGCGGCAGAGGCGCTCAGGCTGCTTGACCGCTATCGCATCCTCTGCTCAAACCGCAAGGGCGCTTTGGGCTCCGAGGGCTTAAACCGGGTGCTGAGCGCCCGGGTGCGGAAAGCGCTGGGCAATCCCCCGGATCGCTCGGAGTGGTTTGACGGGAGGGTGGTGCTCGTCACCGCCAACAACCGGGGCATAGGCGTGGCCAACGGCGACATCGGCATCTTCGCGCATGATAAAAACGCGAAGGATGGAAAACCGGACACGGGGAAAGTGTGGTTTCCGGACGGCGACAAGGCGCGCGCGGTCAGCCCGGTGTTTCTCACGCAGTGCGAGACCGGTTTTGCCATGACCGTGCATAAGTCCCAGGGCTCTGAATACGAGCGTGTGTCCGTGTGTTTGAGCGAGCGCGACAACAGCGTGCTCAGCCGCGAGCTTGTCTACACCGGGATCACCAGGGCCAAAAACCATGTCCGGGTTTACGCCTCAAAGGACATTTTGCTTGGCTCCTGCCTGCGGGCGGTAAGCCGTGAGAGCGCCTTGGCGCAGCGGCTTGATAGCTGAAAAATAAATATTTTTTTTGGCAGAATACCGGATTTTGCACCGTTTTAGTGAGTTTTTGTTTTAAAAATTGACAGGGCGCTTTTGCCCTGTTTAAATGCTTTAAACAATCAAGACGGATATCAAGGGAAAACTGATGAGAGCAAGCACCGTGATGAACACCTGCTGTATGGCTGCTGAGGCCATGCGCATGTGCATGTGTGTCTTTTTGTCAGCTCCCGGCGGATCGGCTCGCTAACAGCCAGTCCGGTACAACACGAAAATTGTTAAACGAGGGAGCCATAAAAGGTTCCCTTTTTTATTATTTTCAGAAAAACAATGATTAAATTAAGCCACATCAGCAAGACCTACTACAAAGCAGGCAAAGCCATCAAGGCGGTCGATGACGTCTCTTTGGAGATCCGCGACGGCGAGATCTTCGGGGTGATCGGCTTCTCCGGCGCCGGCAAATCAACGCTGGTCCGCTGCATCAACATGCTTGAGCATCCTGACGAGGGCGGAAAAGTCGAGGTCGGCGGCGAGGAGATCACGTCTTTTTCCGAATCCGAGCTGCGCGCAGTGCGCTCGAAGATCGGCATGATCTTCCAGCACTTCAACCTCATGCCCTCGCGCACGGTGCTCGAGAACGTGCTCTATCCGCTGCAGTACCGCGGCATCCCCAAAGCCGAGCAGCGGCGCAAGGCGCTGAAGCTTCTGGAGCTCGTCGAGCTTTCAGACCGGCTGCAGAACTACCCGCGCGAGCTGTCAGGCGGCCAGAAGCAGCGCGTGGCCATCGCCCGCGCCCTGGCCTCGGATCCGCAGGTGCTGCTGTGCGATGAAGCGACATCCGCGCTCGATCCGACCACAACATTGGAAATCCTCAGGCTGCTGAAAAAACTAAACCAGAAGCTCGGCCTGACCATCGTCATCATCACCCACCAGCTAAGCGTGGTTAAGGATATCTGCAAGCGCGTGGCGGTCATGGAGCACGGCAAACTCGTCGAGCAGGGCGACGTGTTCTCGGTCTTTGCCAATCCGCAAAAAGAGGTCACCCGCAACTTCCTCAAGGCGGCCACCTCGCTGTCCAAAGCCGACGTGCTGGCTAAATACCGCCCGGATCTGCTCCACTTGCAGCCTGGTGAAAAGTTCGTGCGCCTGACCTACACGGGACCCGGGGTGTCGGAGCCTCTGATCTCAACGGTCTCCAACCGTTTCTTTATCACTATGAACATCCTGTTTGCGGACGTCGATCTTGTGGACGACGCTCCTATAGGCGGCACGGTCGGCGTGTTCTCGGGCGAGCCTGAGAACATCGACGCCGCCATCGAATACCTCAGGGCAAAACAGGTAAAAGTGGAGGTCCTGGCCCATGCTTGATTTCTTAAACGCGGTGATCCCCAATGTGATGGACAAGCCCGACGAGCTGTGGCTCTCGACCTGCCAGACGCTGTACATGCTGGCCGTCTCAGGCGTCATCGCCTTTGTGTTGGGCGTGTTCCTGGGCACGGTGCTCACGGTCACGGCCCCTGGCGCCATCATGGACAACAAGAAAGTCTTCAGCGCCTTAGGCGGCACCATCAACGTCTTCCGTTCGATCCCTTTCGTGATCCTGCTGGCAGCGCTCATCCCCTTCTCGCGTTTTGTCGTCGGCACGGCCATCGGCACGACCGGCGCGCTGCCGCCTTTGGTCGTCGGCATCGTGCCTTTCTTTGCCCGCCAGGTGGAGAGCGCGCTCTCCGGCGTAGATCCGGGGCTCGTTGAAGCGGCCAAGAGCATGGGCTCATCGAATATCGGGATCATCTTCCGCGTCTACCTTAAGGAGTCGATCCCCGCGATCATCCGCGTCACCCAGATCACGGCCATCAGCCTGATAGGCCTGACGGCCATGGCCGGCGCCATCGGCGGCGGCGGGCTCGGCGATTTCGCCATCCGCTACGGCCATCAGCGCGGCCAGACCGATGTCACCTATGTGACGGTGCTGGTGATCCTGCTCATGGTCGGCGTGATCCAGTATGCGGGCAACTATTTCATCAGGAAGCTCTCCCATTAAGGAGCGCGAAGTTAAAAACTTTTTAGTACATTTCAGAAAGAAGGTATTGTTATTATGAAAAATTTATTTAAATCCACCGTACTGGCCGCCGCGGCTGCGGCTTTGGCGTTCGGCCTTGCAGGCTGCGGGGACAAGCAGGAGGCCAAGAGCGAAAGCGCCGCGGCCGCGCCTGAGGTGAAGATCGGCGTCGTCGGCGAGAACAACGGCGAGTGGGAGATCGCCAAAAAGACCCTGGAGGGCCAGGGGATCAAGCTTACGATCGTGAAATTTGCCGACTACACGCTGCCCAACCGCGCGCTGCATGACAAGGAGATCGATCTCAACGCCTTCCAGCATGTGGCCTTCCTCAAGGCCGAGAACGAGCAGAAAGGTTTTAACAACGTCGGCATCGGCGACACCCTGATCGCCCCGCTGGGCGCCTACTCCCAGAAGATCAAGTCGCTAGACGAGCTCAAAGACGGCGACACTGTGGCGCTGCCCAATGATCCGACAAACGGCGGCCGCGCGTTAAAGCTCCTCGAGCTTGCCGGCGTCATCAAGCTTGACGCCTCAAAAGGCTATATCCCTACGGTGCGCGATGTCACCGACAACCCGAAGCACATCAAGTTCTATGAAGTGGACGCTGGCAACACTCCGTCGCTGCTGCCGGATGTGGCGGTGTCGATCATCAATTCCAACTATGCCCTGGACAACCATCTCAATCCGATGAAGGATGCCATCTTCTCTGACACCACCGGCAAGATCGACAAGTCCAACCCTTACATCAATGTGATCGCCGCCCGCGCCGAGGATAAGGACAACCCGGTGTACCAGAAAGTCGTCAAGGCTTTCCAGACGAAAGAGGTGGCCGAGTACATCAAAAACACCTACAAAGGCGCTTCGGTTCCGGCTTTTAGCTATTGATTGATTTTTAATACGTAAATATCCACAGAGAGGTAAACGCCGAACTTGCGGGCGATCTCGGGGATTGTCCCGCAAAAGGCAAAGCCCAGCTTTTGATGAAGCTTCACGCTCGCCTCATTGCCTGAGGTGATGACCGAGATGATGAGGTGGGTGACGCCGTCGCCCTGCACCTTGCTGATGAGCGCCTTTATAAGCTCAAAGGCCGTGCCGCTGCGGCGGGCCTTGGGGCTTACGTAAACGGAAAGCTCCACCGTGGAGGTGAACGCGTCCTTCGTCCCGTAAGGGGATAGCGAGGCGTAGCCCAAAACCTGGGAGCCGTCATCTGAGAGCGCGGTCAAAAGCGGATGGTTGCCGCGGTTGTGTTCATGCAGCCATTTGAGGCGGTCATCAAGGCTTTTGGGGGCGCAGTCAAAAGTTGCAGTGCCGTTTAAGATTTCGGCGTTGTAGATCTCAGTGATGGCGGGCAGATCGCTCTCCTGAGTTTTGCGGATGAGCATAAAGCCTCCTGCGGGTTTTTGAAAATTTACAGAGATTTTAGATCGCGCGGGTTTCGCCCCGGCGCAAGGTTTTTGCAATAAAGGAGTTTAAAAAATGGGCAAGGTTACAGCATTTCCTAAGGACACCGGCGTCAACCCCTGGTTTGAGACGGCCGTAAACAGGAATGCAACTTACACCGACATCAGCGAGCTCAAAGACAGCTATGACTTTATCATCGTCGGCGCCGGCTTTGGCGGCGTCATGGCGGCCTTTGAGCTGGCGGAGAACGCCCCTGATTCCAAAATTGCCGTTTTTGACGCGCTGAAAGTCGGCACATTCAGCTCCGGGCGCAACGCCGGCTTTTTGTGGATCTCGCAGGTCACGGCCCCGCTCGTCGGCTTTGATCACTACACCATCGATGATCAGCTCAAACTGTGCAAACTCAACGAGAAGGTGATCACGCGCATCGACAACATCATCAAGGAGAAAGCCCCGGACACCGATTTCCGCTGGGACGGCCTCTACCACGCCGTGCGCGAGGAGCGCAATGTCAAGGCGCTTGATGATCTGGCGAAGATGTACGACAAGATGGGCCACAAATACGAGATCTTCGATCACCAGGAAATGACGAAGCGCCTGGGCACGGACTTCTACACCAAGGGGCTGTACTCCACGGACTGCGTGCTCGACAATCCGGCCGAGCTCATCCGCGCGCTGGCGCTGGCGCTGCCCAAGAATGTCTCGCTCTTTGAGAACACGGTGATCACCGACGTCAAAGACGGGGCGCATCCTGCCATCACGCTCAAGGACGGCCGCAAGATCGAGGCGGCGAAGATCATCCTTACCGTCAACGCCTTCATCAAGCATTTCGGCTTCGGCGGCCAGGAGATCAAGGATGTGTGCGCCATCCAGAGCTTTGGCGCCATGACCCGCGAGCTGACCGATGACGAGATGAAGATCTTTGAAGGCGTGCAGCCCTGGGGCGTTGTGGCGACCCATCCGGCGGGCGCGACCGTCAGGTACACCCCCAAGAGAAGAGTGTTTGTGCGCACGGACATCGCCTATGCGCCAGGCTACCGCCTCAACATCCCGCAGCAGCGTTTTGAGCAGTCAAAGCCGCTGCTGCGCAACGCCTTTGTCAAACGCTTCCCGACGCTTAAGGATGTGCCGTTTGAGTACACCTACGGCGGGCTGATCCCGTTTACCGCCAACGCCGAGCCGCTGTTTGGCGAGATCGCCGAGAACATCTTCGCCGGGACAACGTCAGAGGGCGCGGGCGTGAACCGCGCCTCGATCCTCGGAACGTTCCTGGCCGATCTGATCTTAGGGAAGAAGAGCGAGGATCTCGATTACATCCTGGCAAACTACCACCCCAGCTACCTGCCGCCTGAGGTCCTGAGAGTTCCGGGCGCCAACGCCGCGCTGTGGTGGAAGAACGTCAAGGCCGGCACCGAGCTGTAAAAGCTCTCTTTGCCCTGTTTTGATCCTCAAAGCAGGGCAAAATGCCGCAGGTGGCGTAAAACGCCGCAATGCCGTCTAATAAACAGGCTCCCGGTGCCATCAGGCGCCGGGAGCCTGTTTGCAGTATGGCGCTGCTTTGGCGTTTAAAAAGGGCATAACAAAAGATGAATTCGGGAAAATTTTTAAAAAACGCGCTTGCAGGAGTGTGCCTTGCGGCCATGGCGCTCTGCCTTGGCGCGTGTGGTGACAAAGCGGACAGCGCGCAGCCGCAGGGCAAAACGGATGCCGCATGCGAAATCAAAGTCGGCCTCGTCGGCGAAAACAACGGCGAGTGGGAGATCGTAAAGAAGAACCTGCAAGCGCAGGGCATCAAACTGACGCTGGTGAAATTTGCCGACTACACGCTGCCCAACCGGGCGCTGCAGGATGGCGAGATCGATCTCAACGCTTTCCAGCATGTGGCGTTCTTAAAATCCGAAAACGAGCAGAAGGGCTTTAAACTCACGCGCATCGGCAACACCAGGATCGTGCCTTTGAGCGCCTACTCCAAAAAGATCAAATCGTTTGATGAACTCAAAGACGGCGACACCGTGGCGATCCCCAACGATCCGACCAATGGCGGCAGGGCGCTCAAGCTTTTGGAACTCGCAGGGCTCATAAAGCTCGATCCCTCAAAAGGCTATGTGCCCGGTGTGCGCGATGTCACTGAGAACCCTAAACACATAAAATTCTATGAGGTGGATGCAGGCAACATCCCGAGCGTGCTGCCGGATGTGGCGGTTGCGGTGATCAACGCCAATTACGCCCTCGACAACGGGCTCAACCCGCAGAAAGATCCGATCTTCTCAGACGGCATGGGAAAGATCGATCCGCAAAACCCGTACATCAACATCATCGTCGCGCGCGAGGCTGACAAGGACAATCCGCTGTTCCAAAAAGTCGTCACAGCCTACCAGACCAAAGAGGTGGCCGACTACATCGTAAAAGCGTACAACGGCGCGGTGACACCGGCGTTTAAATATTAAAAAGGCAAATAGCGCTGCGGCAGCGCCGCAGCGCTGTGACAAAGGTACTTAAGATGGGCAAGGTTACGAATTTCCCAAAAGACACCGGGGTCAATCCCTGGTTTGAAACCGCGGTCAACAAGGATCGCACTTACACGGACTTGAGCGAGCTTCAGGACAGCTACGACTACGTGATCGTCGGCGCCGGTTTTGGCGGCGTGATGGCCGCCTATGAGCTCTCAAAAAACGATCCCAAGGCGCGGATCGCCATCTTTGACGCGCTGAAAGTCGGCACGTTCAGCTCCGGGCGCAACGCCGGGTTTCTGCACATCTCGCAGGTGAGCGCTTCGCTGGTGGGCTTTGACAAGTTCACGCTTGAAGATCAAAAAGAGCTGTGCAAATTAAACGGGATCGTGATCCGCCGCATCGACGAGATCGTGAAGGCCAAGGCCCCGGAGATCGACTTCCGCTGGGACGGCATGTACCACGCGGTGCGCGAGGCGCGCAATGTCAAAGCGCTGAACGCGCTGGCCTCCGAGTTCGATCGCATGGGCGTCAAGTATGAGATGTTCGGGCACGAAGAGATGACGAAACGGCTGGGCACGGACTTCTACACCCAGGGCCTGTACACCGCCGACTGCGTGCTCGACAACCCCGCTGAGCTCATCCGCGCACTGGCAGGGGCGCTGCCTGAGAATGTCTCGGTGTTCGAGCACAGCGTCATCACCGAAGTCAAAGAGGGCAAAACCCCGAGCGTGATCTTAAAGGGCGGTCGCGAGATCAAGGCCTCGAAGATCATCCTCACCGTGAACGCTTTTATCAAAAACTTCGGTTTCAAGGGCCAGGAGATCAGCGATGTCAGCGCCATCCAGAGTTTCGGCGCCATGACGCGCGAGCTCACCGATGAGGAGATGAAGATCTTCGAGGGCGTGCAGCCCTGGGGGATCACGGCAACCCATCCTGCGGGAGCCACGGTCAGGTACACAGCCAGGCGCCGGGTCTTTGTGCGCACGGACATCGCCTATGCCTCGGAAAAGCGGCTGAACATTCCTGAGCAGCGCTTTGAACAGGCCAAGCCGCTGTTGCGCAACGCTTTTGTCAAGCGCTTCCCGACGCTTAAAGATGTGCCGTTTGAGTATACCTACGGCGGCCTCATCGCCTTTACCGGGAACACGAACCCGCTGTTCGGGCAGATCGCCGAGAACGTCTATGCCGGCACGACCTCTGACGGCTCAGGTGTCAGCCGTGCCTCGATCCTGGGCACCTATCTTGCCGATCTCATCCAGGGCGTGGACAGCCCTGAGCTTGATTACATCATCAAGCATTACCACCCCAACTACCTGCCCCCTGAGATCCTGAGAACCCCGGGCGCGCATGCCGCGCTGTGGTGGAAGAACGTCAAGGCCGGATCAGAGCTTTGACGCGCCAGAAAGCCCGCCTTGCAGTTCCTGCCGGGCGGGCTTTTTGCAGCCGCAAGCAAGCAGAACATCCGAAAACGCTTGCGACAGTACGGAAAGACAAAATAAATCTGAAGAAAATATTTAGTAAATTCAAAATATAATCTCAAAATTTAAAGTAAGTCCTAAACAAACGCTTGCCAAAATCTAAGAGTGGCGTATTATGAACAATGCACCTCGAAACATGGTGAGCGATTTTGGAACAGCGTTTTTTCAGGATTAAATATTCTGAAAAACAGTTAGATAAAAAAATTAAAAATTTATTTGACATGTTCTTAAAAATCTCTATAATGCTTCAACGTTGTCACCAAGCTGTGACGCAAAATTCAGGACAAAGTTTCTGAATAACAGTTCTTTAAAAACAAGTACGGA
>DKSD01000027.1 GCA_002473165.1 Succinatimonas sp. UBA7265 | reverse complement strand
TGGCTATGTAGTCTACTTTTGGGCTGAAGAACAGGGTGAGGCTGCGCAGGACAACGCTGAAGAACCGCAGCTGTGATCCTCAGGGACAGGGGACTTTGGCAAAGCAGGCTGAGGTGTCATGGTTACGGCTTTTCCGTTTTGGGCGTACAGGCGCGAAAGCTGCGTGTACGCCTCGGCAGATCCCTGCTGCGCGAGCGTGCGCAGCATCGTCACATAAAGCGTTCCAGAGTCCGGTTTGGCGAGTTCTTTAGGCCTGGGCGCTCATAAAGAGCGGCGCCGCCTCTAAAGAGCTGCAGCGCTCCCGGGGCGGCGCGCTGAAGCGTTGAAAACACCGCCGCGGCCTCGCACGAAGCCGCGCCTTTAAAGCGCAAGCTTAGCCGGCGTAAAAGCCTGAATAGCCGTCGGAGCTTGCAAAGTAGCTGGTGAAATCGCCGCTGTGCTCTTTGCCAAGGCTGATGTGCCCTGCCGCGGGCAGGAGATCTTTTATGAAGTCCACGGAGATCTTCGCTTTTATCTGAGTGTCAAAGCGTTCGCACAGCGGCTTTATCAGGGCGCGGCTCTCCTCGCCGGCATCACTTCTGAAGTTTAAAAGCACGTCTTGAGGATCATGCAGCAGGATCACCAGGTACTTGCCGTCTTTATGGTGCACCCCAAGCACCTGGAACTTCTCGCCTGCGGGGATCGCCGCGGCTTTGAGCGCGGCGTACTTCGGATCCGTGATCTCATCAAAGCCTTTGGAGAGCACGCAATAGCGCAGCGCGGCATCTGAGCCTAAGCCGCCTTGCTCTGAGGTCACGAGCGTGCAGGTGTCCAAAGTGATCCTGGCGCCCTCTTTTATGGCTTTGCGGATCGCCTGCTCCTGCTTCTCCTGTGTGTCGCAGCCTGGCATAAAGGTAAGAGGGGTGTCAAAGACGTATTCATGCAGATCGGGCATCAGCCTTTCAAGCGCCGCGGCGGCCTCGCGCTGCGAGGCCGAGGAGGGCGCGTCATCGTCAGGCTGCTCGATGAAAGCGGGCAGACGGGTAAGCCCGCTTACGATCGCGTCCGCCCACTCAAGCGGATCGCCGTGATCCTCATAGGTTTTACTGTACTCGTCGCAGTACCCCTTAAAATCGTCCTCGCACAGTTCCTGCGGATGCTCAGGATCCGCCAGATCATAGGCTGTCTTAAGATTGATGTGCGAGAAGAGATCGCAGTCTTCGCGATCAGTTAACTCAGAGTCGGTGAGCTCTGTAAAGATCTGCCCGGCGCTGTTTTTGTCCGCATCTTTGGTGATCCCGCATTCGCAGTCGCATGCTTCAAGATAAGACTTCCACACGTAGCTCAGGTACGGATCAGAGATCCCTGAGGCCTGATCTGCGGCACGCTTCAGGTATTTTTGCGCCTGCTCCCTGTCGCCGCAGCGGGCTTTGAGGCAGGCGATCCTGGCATTGCGCAGCAGGGGATCATCAAGCTTCTGGTAGCACTCAAAAGCCCGCTGCGGGTTCTTTTGAAAGCCCAGGCCGAACTCGAGGCAGTGGCCGCGGCGCAACAGCGCCGCCTGCGATCCCTTTTGGGCCTGCGCGGCGTAATCGCGGGCAAACACCGCCATGGCGTCCTTATTCCAGAATTTGGCGGCTTCGCTGTACATTTCGCGGGCTTTGCGCGGATTTTTGGGAGTGCCGGTGCCAGAGATCAGGCGCTGCGCGTACAAAACCTGGCAGCAGACATCGCCCTCCTCGGCAAGGCGCTTTAAGAACTTCGTTACCTGCTCCTCGCTCTTTTTGACGCTCTTCCCTTCTTTTGCAAGCGCGAAGAGCATCTCCGCGGCGCGGGTGCTGCCGCGCTCTGACATGTACTCCAATAGCTTAATGAGCCTCCTGATAAAAGGGGAGTCAGGCTCATGCTCGCGCAGCATTATGATCATCTTGCAGGCGGTGACGGCCGCTTCGAGGGCGCAGGCGTCGGCGCAGTCCTCGTCAAGCCCGATCTCAGGGTGATTCTTCGCGACCATCGCAAGATCGTTTAACACCACCAGGCGCTCGATGAGATCATCGCGGAGGTAATCCTGATCCTGCTCTATTCCTTCTTCAAAAGGCTGCTCATGCTCGGCCAGGGCATACAGGCGCAGCGCGGTGGCATAAAGCCAGGGCGCGGCCTCGGGGCTGGGGCCTTTGAGGCCGCTGTCGCCGTGTTCCACGGCCGCGGCCAGATCGTGCACCGCCATGGCAGGGCTCAGTAAGTCCGCGTCAGTGTCTTTTAAGAACGCCAGATACTCAGGCAGTTTCGCGTTTCCCGCGGCCAGCGACTTTAAGATGATCTTTGCGGCGTCAAAGAGATCATATTCATCCAGCGCGCAGCAGGCGGCGGTCACGCTGCGCAGCTGCTGGCGGCTTTTCTCATGTAGATCCGGCTCAAAAAGCCGCAAGGTATGCCAGGCCTCGGCGATGAGCCCCTGCGGCAGGCGG
Organism: Succinatimonas sp. UBA7265; assembly: GCA_002473165.1. Classification (GTDB taxonomy): domain Bacteria; phylum Pseudomonadota; class Gammaproteobacteria; order Enterobacterales; family Succinivibrionaceae; genus Succinivibrio. The sequence continues at coordinate 4,089 of DKSD01000027.1, read as the reverse complement.
GCCTCGCTTATCGCGTCATAAAAGAGATCGTTAAACTCGCCTGCGATGAACTTTATGTCCTCAATGTCCGTATGGCGCTGTTCCTTGCGCGCTTTGCGGAGCTTTTGCCGGCACAGCTCCAGCCCCGCCCAGTGATCCCCGTGACTGAAGGCTCTCTTAAGCAGGCTTTGGGCTTCATCTTGGTTCCCGTTTTTATTGCAAAGAACTGCAAGCTGCGTGACGGCCTCGAGGGAATCTTTTGCCGCGAGCGTGCGCAGCAGGGCCTCATAAAGCGTCCCGGAGCGGTTTTGGGTGTTCTCTTTCATGTCTTTTTCCTTAAATTCTGCGATGGCGCCTGATCATTTTTCTTCAGAGATCACAGCAAAACGCGCGTGAACGGAGCTTCTACCTTGTCTCCATCCTTAGGCAGCGGCCTGGTCATGAGCTGCCCGAAGAAGAACGCGACGCCGCGCGCCTCGTCGTCTTTTTGGGGCTCACAGCCGCCGAGCGCGGCGTCGGATGCGCAGGCCATAAAATACAGGGGCTGCCTGGGAGCGCTCTCGCTCTCAATGAGGACGCGGCGGATCTGATGGCCGTAAAAGTCATCCGTGGCGACGTTTAAGATCTTGCCTTTGAAGGCATAGCAGGTCTCAAAGACCAAAGGCTTTAAGGAAGGCCCCTCAGCGCCTAAAGCCTTAAGCGGGCTTTGCGGCACTAAGGCTTCGGTGAGGGATGAGAAGATCGGCATGCCGTCAAGCGACGCCTTTTCAAAATCCCCGGTGCGGCAGAGCGCGGCCACAGCGGAGAGCGCGAAACGGTATTTCTTGCCCGCGCGGTACCACAGGCGGTTTCTCAGGTAATAGGGATCGAGGAAGGTGAGGGTTAAATCCGAGGCCTTGGCCGTGATCTCGCCTAAGCCGTCCTCCCTTTCATAAACGCGCAGTAATTTAAAGGTGCTGACAGGTCCCGGGCAGGAGGGCGTGACGGTGAAATTTTCGGCAGCCCCCATAAAATCCAGCCGCCGCCTGACAGTGAACTTGAGCGGCTGGCCCTGAGGAATGTCGCAGACGGCGATGTCCGCGGGGAAGTCGGGGCGCTGGTGCGCGGCCGGCACGCCCTCCTGCACGATCCTGACGATCTCAGCGCTGTCCTCGATGAGCAGGTTGCAGGTGTCGGTCGCGTGAGGAAGATGAGAGAGCGCGGCGCTGTGATCCTGCGGCGCGGTGTTTGCTGTAGCTGTGGTCATGAGTGTCTCTGATTTTGTGGAAGGCGCCAGGTCTTAGGGGAGCCCGGCTGCTGCCTTATTCCGTGACGGACGAGGGCTAAGCCCTGAGCTTGTAAATTTAAGCGCCAGGGCAAAACCTCAGGCGCTTTTGGCTATTGTCTCAGATCTGCGCCGGCCCTCGCATTCACTTTTGAAAATTTTCAAAATTTTGACACCTGCCGCGCTCTTTTCCTATACATTGATCTATTTGTATCACAGGCATTTTAAAGAGGCTCCCGCATGCGCTACTCCTTTGTCACCGTAAAAGTCCCAAAACACGGGTGCTTTGCCATGCAGAGGAGCAAGCACGGGGAACCCACCAGATACCTTTACCAATACCTCACCCGTGAGCAAGCCCATAAGTTCGGTCTTAAAGGCAAGAGACCTGCAAGGCTTATCGGCAGGCTTGTCGAGGGTACCGATGGCAAAGAGCTGCTCTCGCCCAATGAGAACTACTACGAGTTAAACGGCATAAAGGCTCCTCAAAACGCCGTGCTCGAGGGCAGCGGGCGCAAACCCGGCAAAGCCGCCACAGCCAAAGCAGCCAAAGAGACGCTGCAGGAGCCCGCAAAAGCTGAAGGCAAAGAAGTATCCAAAGCTTACGGGTTTGCGGTGAAACAGCTCTTTGCCGAGGCCGGGGTCACCAAGGCTCTGGAGCAGGCTTTAGGAGAGAGGCGGGCAAAGCAGGTGACAGCGCTCGCCGCGTATCTGTGCGAGGGCGATCACCACGGCCTGTACCGCTTTAAGGCTTTCTGCGAGCGGCAGTTTCCAGAGGAGTGTGAGGCGATCTTTGAGGGCGGCGGCGCAGGGGACCGCGGCAGTGATGACGCGAGCGCAAACGTCGGTGAGCCGTTCCTAACCTTAAACCTCAGCGAAGAGGAGCTGACAGCCTTCTACACACGGTGGAATGGGCATTTCAAATCTCAGCGCGCGGTGTTCTATGACATTGCCTCGTTCTCCGCCTATGAAGAGGGCATGCAGGTTGCCAGGGCTGGGTACAATCTTGATGAGGAGAACCTTTTTCAGCAAAACCTCGGCCTGTTCTGCGATCGCCTCTCCGGCCTGCCGCTCTATGTCACCTCCTACAACGGTTCGGTAAACGACATGGGGAACTTCGAGCGCGTCCTCAAGCTTGCCAAGGAGAACGGCCTTGCCGGAGAGCAGGGGAACACAGAGCTTGTCACCGACGGCGGCTTTTCCAGGCGGAATTTTTGCTGGGCGCACTTAAAAGGCCAAAGCTTTGTGGCAGGCGTCTCCTGCGATACTCTCAGATCGGTGCGGGAGCGGTTCCTGACTTGGGCTGACAAGCTTTCAGATTACGACGTCGGCCGCTGCTGGCGCATCGATGGTCACGGCCACAGCTATGTATCATCCAGAGTAGAGAATTTTTCTTTAGGCGGTATAACCGGGACACTGGTGATGTATCGCGATCTCAGCGCCTGGGTAGATCAGGTAACGCACTTAGCAGATCGCCGCCAGGAGCGGCGCGAGTTTCTTGAGAAGCTTGCTCACTGGCCAGGGGATGACTTTGACGCCTTTGCCAAGAGCTTTGAGGATCAGTTCGTCATTACCCGTGATGACAGCAATCCCAAAGGCTTCACGATCAAAGACAATGAGGACGCCCTCAGGGAAAGCGCAACGCTGTGCGGCAAGATCACGCTGTTTACCACCAATTCTAAGCTCTCGGATAAAGAACTGCTTAAGCTCTATCTCTCCAAAGAAGCCTTCGAGGAGCGCTTTGATGTCACGAAGAACGATCTGAGCGACGGCAGGCTGCGTCTTGAAGGTGACGATTCAGTTGAAGAGAAGATGTTCTGTGCCTTTGTCGGGCTGATCCTCTGGCGCCTGTTCAACCGCCGGCTTGACGATCTGCTTACGAAGCGCCGCATGTCGGTGAGTGACGCGATCGCGGAGATTGAGGATATTGAGATCATTAGGAAGCGTAATGGCAAGTATGTGATGAGCAAGGGCATCACAAAGTTGCAGGAAGAGATAGTTGCGGCGCTCGGCCCGATTCAAGACGCTTATAAGGATGCCTTTGATGCAATGGATGAGATGTGACAAGCTAAGGCGAAGGCCAAGAAGGTCTAAAGATCGCTCCGAGAAGGACGGTTTTGGTAGACCATTGAGGTGAATTTTATTAACTCCAGTAAGTTAGGTTTATAAAAATATTGGCTCCAAAGCATGGAATGCTGTTTCGTAAAATAACTCTGAATGTTTTTCAGACGAAATAATAAATAAGCAGAGCCAAACAATTTAGAGGTATTTGAATGTCACTGTTGCAAGATCTAATTGCACAAATAACCGATCCGGTGCTAAAAGAGCGCATTCAGCAAGAAACCAATAAGTTGCTCAAACATAAGAAGTTCGGATTGGTTTTTGAAGAACATCTCCCTGAATGCACACCTCTGTATGACATGCCGATCCGTGTGGGCTCTAAAGTGGCCGTTAAAACCGGATACATCAGGGATCTATACACCGTTACGAAGATCAGCGGGAAAGAAGTCTCATGCATAGCATTGCGAGATGATCATGAGCAAAAGACATTTTCTTTGGACGAACTGGTTGCAGTGGCAGAGTTCGGAGAACCAATTTATCCGACTCTTAAACCAATTGACTCAATTGAGAATGCACCTGATAGCGATCTCTGGCATACCCTGATCGAAGCAGATAACTACCATGCGCTTCAACTACTCGAGTACCTATATGCAGAAAAAGTGGACTGCATCTATATTGACCCGCCTTACAACACCGGTGCAAAAGACTGGAAATATAATAATGACTACGTTGACAGCTCTGATGCCTACCGTCACAGCAAGTGGTTACAGCCCTTTCATGAGTAGACA
>DKSD01000056.1 GCA_002473165.1 Succinatimonas sp. UBA7265 | reverse complement strand
AAAAGTGACAGAGCCAAAAATTTAATCAGCGGGCGCTTTTGCCGCGGCGCGTGTAGCTGCGCTTTGTTCCTTTGGCCTCAGGCTTTTGCGCCTCCCACTGCCCTTTGTCCTCGTCATAGAAGGCGACATAGCCCGTGGGCTTGTCATCCTTGACCGAGATTATGTACTGCTTGCGCGACTTGCGGGAGAAGCGCACCTCGGTGGGATTGCCCTCAGGATCCGCCTCCGGGGCGTCGGCGAGGTAGTAAAACTTCGGGCTTAGACGATCGCGGAAGCGCTTGAGTTCGGAGACCAGCGGGGCGCGGGTCTCGCGCACTTTCGGGAAATTGTGCGCTGCCAGGAAGATGCCGGCGGCGCCGTCGCGCAGCACATAGTGCGATCCCTTGGCCTTGCACAAAAGCTCCGGCAGATCCACCGGATCCTCGCGCGGCGGGGCCACCTGCCCGTTCTTTAAGATCTTGCGGGTGTTGCCGCACTCAGCGTTCGTGCAGGCCATGTATTTGCCAAAGCGCCCCTCTTTTAAGATCATCGGGCTGCCGCAGCGCTCGCAGGTGATCTCAGGGCCTTTATCGATGTCGCCTGAAAAATCGCCTTCCTCAAGCTTGTAGCCGCCGCAGTTGGGCGTGCCGCACAGATAGAGGCGGTGGCGATCGTCTATGGAATAAGGCTCCATGGCCGCGCCGCACTTCGGGCAGCGCGGGCGGCTCCTTAAGAGCTCGGCCTCCTGCTCGTCCGTGAGCTTCTTGTGCTCGACCATGTGCAGCGACATGGTGTTGCGGCAGCGCTCCTCCTCAGGAACCGTCTTGTCGTAAAAGCCTAAGCAGCTTAAAAAGATCCCGGTCTTGCCCGACTGCACCGCCATGTGGTGCTTCTTGCATTTAGGGCAGGTCAGATCGATCTCCGTGGGACGGTTCTCAGGCATGCCGCCTGCGGCGGCAGGCTGCGAGGCCGCTTCCAGGGATTTTTCAAAGGCGCCGTAGAAGCCGTCAAGGCTCTGCTCCCAGTCGGCCTTGCCGTCTGCGATGTCATCGAGCTGGTTCTCCATGCGCGCCGTGAACTGGGTGTCCATGAGATCTTTGAAGCTGAAGCGCAGCCTGTCGGTGACGATCTCGCCCATGGGCTCGGCGTAGAAACGGCCGCGCTCGATGCGCACGTAACCGCGATCCTGGATGGTGGAGATGATGGCCGCGTAAGTCGAAGGCCTGCCGATGCCGTCTTTCTCAAGCTGCTTGACCAGCGTGGCCTCAGAGAAACGCGCCGGCGGCTGGGTGAAATGCTGCAGCGGCGTGATGCCCTCGAGGCTCAGACTCTCGCCCTGTTTGAGCGGCGGCAGCTCGACATCATCCTGTTTGCCGAACTTCCACACCCTGCGGAAGCCGTCAAAGATCACGACATGGCCCGCGGCTTTGAGCGCGTAAGGGCCGGCGTCGACGGTGACGGAAGTAGATTCAAACACGCACTCTGACATCTGCGAGGCCAGATAGCGGGCATAGATCAGATCGTACAGGCGCTGCGCGTCGCGCTCGAGCGAGGCGGGCGCGCCCTTGTCAGGATGCGAGGGGCGGATGGCCTCGTGGGCCTCCTGGGCGCTCTCGCGGGAATGGTAGAAATTGGGTTTTTCAGGCAAAAACTTCTCGCCGTACTCCTTGCCGATGATGCCGCGCGCCGCGGCGATCGCCTCGGCCGAGAGATTGACACTGTCAGTTCGCATGTAGGTGATCAGGCCCTGCTCGTACAGGTGCTGGGCGATGGTCATGGTCTTTTTGACCGTAAACCCAAGGCGCTGGTTGGCAGCCTGCTGCAGCGTCGAAGTGGTAAAAGGCGGCAGCGCGTGCGTTTTCTGGCGGCGGCTTTCGACCGCGGAAACTGTGAGGCTCTGGCCTTTGAGATCCGCCACCGCTTTGTCGGTTTCGGCCTTGTTGTGCAGCACGAGCTTTTTGCCCTGGTACTGCGCGAGATCGAGACTGATCCCCTCGCCGTTTTGCGTCTGCGCCTGCACGCCGACCGTCCAGTACTCCTCAGGCACGAAAGCGCGGATCTCGCGCTCGCGATCGACGATGAGCTCGACGGCCACGGACTGCACGCGCCCTGCCGACAGGCCGCGCGCGACTTTCTTCCACAAAAGCGGCGAGACCATAAAGCCCACGACGCGATCGAGGAAGCGGCGGGTCTGCTGGGCTTTCACCAGATCCATGTTGATCTGCCCAGGGTGGGCGAAGGCGTTGTCGATGGCCTTCTTGGTGATCTCCGGGTATTTGACGCGCAGATAGCGGCTGTCATCGCCGCCTAAGACCTCGCGCAGGTGCCAGGCTATGGCCTCCCCTTCGCGGTCAAGATCGGTTGCCAGATAGACCTTGTCAGCGCTCTTGGCCAGTTTCTTAAGCTCGGAGACCACTTTCTCCTTGCCCGGCATGATCTCGTAATCGGCTTTCCAGTGGTTGGCCGGATCTATGCCCATGCGCCTGAAGAGCGCTTCATTTTTATCGGCCTTCGTTTTGGCGCGGGTCTTGGGTTTCTCAGCCTTGCCGCCGGAGACCGGCAGATCGCGGATGTGGCCCACGGAGGCGCGCACCACGTAATTGTCGCCAAGGAAACGGTTGATGATGGCCGCCTTGGACGGCGACTCCACTATAACCAGCGATTTGCCCATTTGTCTCTGTCTTACCTTGTTATCTGATAACGCCGCCCCGACCTGCGGCCTGTTCTGAAATCTCTTCGCTTACGGCTCTAACCCACGACTTTGCGGAAAAAATTCCAAGGATCTTTTTTAAAATAGACTTTTTCTCATCGTACTTCCACCCTAATTTTAGGGCGCAGCCTGACGTCAGATCCGTGCGCTCCCTGATGTAATCGTCAGAAGTGCCGATCGCGTCAACCAGTTTGAGCTCCAGCGCGTCCTGAGCCAGCCAGTGCTCGCCGGTGGCGACGCGCTCCATATCTATCTGCGGGCGGAAACGCGCGACCTCGGACTTGAACTGCCGGTGCACCGCCTCAAGCTCCTGTTTGAATTTCTCGCGCGCCTCCGGTGTGTTCCTGCCCAGCATCGTCAGCGTGCGCTTGTATTTGCCGGAGGTCACCTGCTCGTAGTCGATGTCATGGGAGGTCAGGAAACGGTTGACGTTGGGAAACTCCGCTACGACGCCGATGGAGCCGACATAGGCAAAAGGCGCGGCCACGATGCGGTCGGCCACGGCCGCCATCATGTAGCCGCCTGACGCCGCGACCTTGTCGACGCACACGGTGAGCTTAATGCCGCGATCGCGCACGCGCATGAGCTGCGAGGCGCCAAAGCCGTAGGCGTTGACCATGCCGCCCGGGGAGTCGAGCACGACGACGAGCTCGTCCTCAGGGCCGCCGTATTCGAGCACGGCGTCGATCTCGCGGCGCAGCTCCTCGGTTTCCGAGGCTTTTACATCGCCTGAGAACTCTATGACATAAAGATCGCGCGGGCAGAATTTGCCCTCTTTGCGCGCTTTTTCTATGCGCAAAAGGCGCTGTTTCTGCTCGTCATCGCGCTCTTTTTCAAGCATCCTGGGCTTTAAGGCTTTGCGCTTTTTCTCAGCCTTTTTGCCGCTCTCCTGAGCTTTGCCCTCAGGGGCGCTCGCCTGTTTATCCGCTTGCGCCGCCTCATCAGGCTTTGCTTGCTGCTCGGGGGCTTTTTCATCTTTGAGCGCCTTGGCGCTCTCCTGTCCGTTCCTGTCCTCAGGCGCGCGCGGCGAGCTGCCGTCAGCCCGGTTTTCATCGAGCACGCTTTCCATCTGCGAGCGCAGACTGTCGCGCTCCTGCCGCAGCGGTTTGACCTCAAGGCGCCCCTCCTCGTTTTCCCGGGACATGGCGGCGCCTGCCGTCTTAAGCCCCCTGAGCGCTGCGGCCAGCATGACGAGCGCCGCGACGACGATGACCGCAGCGGTCACGCCCTTGAGCAGAAACAGCAGCCATTCACTGAGCATCAGTTATTCTCTCCTTTGCCTTCATCGCGCGCGGCCTGTTCGAGCTCAGCGCGCTTGTCGCCGCCGGTGCGGCGCGCGATCTCCTCATGGCCTTTTGCGGTCATCCTGATGCCGTCCTCGGTGATCTCGATGAGGCGCAGCTTGTACAGGTGGCCGATGGCCTTCTTGAACTTGCCCTTGGACATGTGCAGGTAATCCTCGATGTCCTGGGCGGGCGTGCGATCGCTGAATTCCAAAAAACCGTTGGAGCGCTCGAGGATCTGCATGAGCTCGAGCGCCGCGTGCTCTATGCCGCTGACCCCGGGCTCCTGCAGCGAGACATCAAGCCTGCCGTCAGGGCGCACGTTGACGATATAACCGTCGCTGCGCTTGCCCAGCACGACGCCCCCTTTTTCGCTGTCTTTGTACATCGTGCCGTAGCAGCAGTCGTCCACGACGGCGCGCCAGCCCAGCGGAGTGCGGTTCACCGGCACGAGCGTCACGCGCTGGAAGCGGCGAAAAGCGCGATCTTTGGGGACATCGCTTAAATAGCGGTTGAACATCTGGGTGCCAAAGAGGCGGCCCTGATCGTCGATGGCCACGTAGACAAGCACGCTCTCCCCGACTTCAAACTCGGTGCGCTGCTCGGAGACGGGCACGACGAGCTCTTTGGGAATGCCTAAGTCGAGGTAGGCGGTGCCGCAGTCTATGGAAGCCACGCGCAGCCTGCCGGTCATGCCCAGCTCGAGGTACGGGTGGCGCGCCGTCGCCAGCACCCTGCCCGCGTCCTTGTAGAGGAACAGCCGCAGCTCGTCGCCCTCTTTGAGATAGCGCGGCAGCTGGCTGCGCGGCACGAAGAGCTCCCCGTACTCCCCGCAGTCGCAATACGCCCCCTGATCGGTGATTTCGACCACCGGGCGCTCGATCATGCGCCCTATCTTTGCCTCATCCGTCATCGCTGTCCCTCGCAATGCAAAACCTTAACGGCATCCGCCGCTTTTGGGCCTAATCATAACAGCACCGCGCGCCGTAAATTGCGACGGCCGCTTGCGGCCGCGCAAAATCAGCCTTTGGTGCAAGCATGAAAAAGCCGTTTCCCCAAAAGGGAAACGGCTTCATGCAGGTCAGGCCTGATCAGACACGCAGGAAGTCTACGTGCAGGATCTGCTCTGAAACCGGGTGGCGCTGGATCTCAACGGGCTTGACTTTGATCTCTTTGCCGTCGAGCTTTAAGGTGCACTCTTTGAAGAACTCGTCGGTAAGGGCGGCGAGGATCAGCTTCTTGGCATCAACGGTGATCGAAACGGCACCGTCTTTGCCGCCGGTGATGATAGCCGGAACCTGCTCCGCACGACGAAGGCGGCGGCTCGCACCTCTCCCCAGGTCTTTGCGGACAACAGCATCTAAGGTAACTGCCATGATAGTATTCCTTTAAATAAGGTTAATAAAACGCGGTTTTCCTGCGACCAGAAAAACAGCGCCGTATATTTTGCAAAAAAGCGCGCCAAAAAGCAAGGGCGGCGCGGAGCCTGAAAAGGCGCTTTGCTATAATCTCTGCGCTGCAATGAGCGGAGGGATCATGACTGACAAATATATCAGGCCGACAAAAGATGAATCATTCATGGAGATCGCCGAGGCGGTGTCCATGCGCTCAACCTGCCTGCGCCGCCGCTACGGGGCGGTCATCGTCTCCGTGGACGGCAGGATCGTCTCCACAGGCTACAACGGCTCGCCGCGCACCCGCGCCAACTGCACGGATCTGGGCGTGTGCCTGCGCCAGGAGCTTAAGATCAAACCCGGCACCCATTATGAGCTCTGCCGCGCAGTGCACGCCGAGGCCAACGCCATCATCAACGGCGATCCTCTGGACATCGTGGGCGGCACGCTCTACCTCTGCGGCACCGACGCCGCAACGAATCAGCCGACGGCGCAAAACCGCCCCTGCCCGATGTGCGAGCGCATGATCTTAAACGCGCAAATTTCAAGAGTCGTGCTGCGCGGGGAAGGCGGCGCGCTCGTGAGCATCGATCCAAGGCAGTGGGAGGATGACACTCCCGGCCGCATCAAGGCGCGGATCTTAAAACAGCTTGAGGAAGAGAAACAGGAGCACACGGACGGATTATGACCAATGTAAGCGATGAAGAGATTTACGCCTACCCGGGGCTCATTTTTGACCTCGACGGCACCCTGATCGACTCCGAACCCTTCCACCTCAAAGCCTGGAACGAGATCCTGCAAAAATACCATCTCCCGCCCATGGACTGGGACTACATCATGAGCGTGGGCGGCATCAGCTCCGCGCGCATCGGCCAGATGCGCCTTGACGCCTCAGGGCGCAAGGATCTCACCGGAGAGCAGATCGCCAAAGAGAAAACGGAACTCTACGTCGCCAAATACCTGCAGGAGATCCCGCTGTTTGACGGGATCGCCGCTTATCTTAAAGAAGGCAAAAAACGCGGCCGCCGCGTCGCCGTGGCCACCGGCTCCCAGCTTAACGAGACGACAAAGCTCTTAAAGCGCCACGGGATCTTTGAACTGCTCGATGCCATAGTCAGCTCCGATCAGGTCGCGCACTGCAAACCGGCGCCGGACACCTACCTTGAGGCCGGGCGCCGCATCGGCCTTCAAAGCGCGCAGTGCCTTGTCTTTGAGGACACCAATGTCGGTTTGCAGGGGATCAAGGCAGCCGGCATGACCGCGCTGCAGGTCTTTGGCGGCAGGATCATCTCAGGTTTCATAAAGCCCTGAGTCCTGCCCTTAAGCAAAAAAGCGCGTCGCATTTTGCAGGCGCGCTTTTTTTTCTGCGATGCGCCTAATCCGAGAATTTAGGCTCCATCCAGGAAGGGCGCTCGTCGATCCTGTCCGGATCATAATTGCGGCGATCGTTGGAGTTCATGTCGGAGATCGTCTGCAGATCGCCCTGGGAGAGATCAAAGTCGAAGAGCCCCATGTTCTCGCGGATGCGCTCTTCGTGCACGGACTTGGGGATCGCGATGATGCCGCGCTGGATGTCCCAGCGCAGCAGGATCTGCGAGGGGGTGCGGCGGTAATGCTCGCGCATGCCCACGAGGCGCGGATCGTCAAGCAGCAGCCGGCCCTCGCCGCCCAGCGGCGAATAAGCCTCCACCTGGATGCCGTTCTGCCGGCAGTAGTTGCACAGTTCCTCCTCGGTGTTCACCGGATGGATCTCCGTCTGGTTGACCTGCGGCGTCACCGTCGCCCCGCCTTGCGCGAGCTCTTTTAAATGATGGATTTTGAAATTCGACACGCCGATCGAGCGGCACAGCCCCTGGCGCTGCAGCTCCTCAAGCTGCATCCAGGCCTCGCCGTAGCCTTTAAACGGCCAGTGGAGCAGCAGCAGATCGACATAATCAAGCCCGAGGCGGCGCAGCGAGTTTTTAAGCCCGGAGGCGGCATCCTGATAATCCGTCTTCCACAGTTTCGTCGTCACAAAGATCTGATCGCGCGGCACGCCGCTTTGGCGGATCCCCTCGCCCACGCCCTGCTCGTTTGAATAGGCGCGCGCCGTGTCCGCCATGCGGTAGCCCATCTTCAGGGCGCAGCACACCGCGGCGGCTGCCTGCTCCTGCGAGGCTTTGAAAACTCCCAGCCCGAAAACCGGCATCGCGATCCCGTTGTTTAAGGAAAAGGTTGAATTGACATTAAGTTCCATGATCAGAGCTCCCCGCCGCAAAGCTGCGCGTAAGCCTCTTTTAAGATCTGCGCCCCGCCGGGCTCAGAGAGGTGCAGTGACAGATAGCGGCGATACCGCTTTGAGCCGGGCACCGAGGCAAAAAGGTTCAAAAAATGCTGTCCTAAATGGCGAAAACGGTGTCCCTCAGCCTCAAAACGCGCGGCAAGATCCTGAGCCTCAGCGAGGATCTGCCCGCGGGTTTTGACCGCAGAGCCGTCATTGAAGATCTCAGAGTCGACCCTTGCCATAAGATAGGGGTTGTCGATGAGAGCGCGGCCCAGCATCACGCCGTCGACGTGCTTTAGGCACTCAAGGCACTGCTCAATGGAGGCGATGCCGCCGTTTATGGTGATGTAAAGATCGGGAAAATCCTGCTTCAGCCCGTAGACGCGCGCGTAATCAAGCGGCGGCACGCTGCGGTTTTCTTTGGGGGAGAGGCCTTTGAGCCAGCACTTGCGGGCATGGATTATGACATGCCGGCAGCCCGTGCTGTAAATAGCGCCAATGAGAGTGCGGGTGAATTCAGGGGAGTCGAGATCGTCAACGCCGATACGGGTCTTGACGCTCACCGGGATGCTTACCGCGTCCTGCATGGCTTTGACGCAAGAGGCCAGATGCTCAGGATCTTTCATCATCACAGCGCCAAAAGCCCCCGACTGCACCTTGTCAGAGGGGCAGCCGGCGTTGAGGTTTATAGCGGCAAACCCCGCCTTCTCGCCCTCTTTGGCCGCGGCGGCCAGAGCCTCAGGCACACAACCGCCCAGCTGCAGCGTCAAGGGCTGCTCTGCAGGATCAAATTCCAAAAGGCTCAGGCGGCCGTGGGTGATGGCGTCGGCGGCGATCATCTCCGTGTAGAGCATCGCCTTGCGGGTGTAGAGCCTGCAGGCTCTGCGAAAAGCCGAGGTGGTGACATCCACCATCGGCGCGGCGGAAAAGCGGTCAGCCTCTGAAAAGAAAACCGGCATCAGCGCTTGAAGCCGCTGTAGGAGAGCGAGGCGATCTCGGCCTCGCTCAGGCTCACGCCCTCAGGCAGCCACTTGCGCCCAAAAAACGGCAGCGTGGCGGTAAGGCGCGCCACCTGGGAGCGCAGCTCCTCCGCGTGCTCGTCGTCGGGGTTTAAGAGGTAGCGCCCGATGGTCTGTCCGATCTTTTCAAAATCCTGGGTCTTGACGCCGCGGGTCGTGGCCGAGAGCACCGAGAAACGCACGGAATCGAATTTAACATCCGGGCGCGAGGTTTCCACCTGGGCGTACCTCACCTCGACATTGCAGTCAGAGAGCAGTTCCTGCGCGCCGCGGGCCGAGAGCGCCGAATCCTGCATGTTCACCATCACAAAGTGCGACTGGGTCTCAGGCCCGATGACATGCATGCCGGCGGCCTTCAGGCCTTTTTCCAGGGCGCGGGCATTCTCAAGCACCGCCTTGCCGTAATCGGCGTAAAGCGGGGCGGACATCTCATGGATGCGCGCCGAGAGCGCGGCCAGCTGCGCCGTCAGAAGCCCGCGGTGGCCTGAGGTGTTCACGGCGCGGTCTATGAGCCCGCCGTACTCGCGGCGGGTGAGGATCACGGCGCACTGCGGGCCCTGCATGGCGCCCTGCACCGTAAACGTCACGACATCGGCGTAAGGGAAAGGCGAGGAGAGCGCGTGGCTGGCTATGAGGCCAGCCGTCTGGGAGATGTCGCACCACAATATGGCGCCGCAGCCTTTGGCGATCTCCGAGAGGCGCGCGTAATCAAGATCGCGCGGATAGTTCACCGGCGAGAGGATGATGAGATGGGGGCGGTTGGCCTTGGCCTTCTTTTCAATATCGGCGTAGTCGAGTTCCTGGGTCTTGGGATCTATGCCGAAATTTATGAAACGGAACACCAGGTTTTCGCTGTTGCAGTGCTCTTTTTTGCGCAGATCGAGCGACATCACCACATCGCCGCGGTTCGTGAGCGCCTGGAAGACCACGCGGGAGGCCGCTTCGATGTTGAGCGTGCGGAGATTGGCGTACTCGGCGCCGAACAGTTCGCAGATGCGCTTGGACGTCATGGCCTCAAGGCCTTCGGAGCGGTTGTAGGAAACCTTGCTCACCGAGTTGATCAGGACGTTTCCCATGATAGCGGCGCACAGCGGCGAGGTCGTGTTTTCGTCCGGGATAAAGGAGAGCGAGGAGTGCTGATGCTCCATCTCCTTTTCAAAATAGCCGAAAAGTTCAGGATCGATTTTCGCAAGTGCCGACAGAGAAACCATGATTTATCCCTTAAAAGAAGGTGTTTTACTCATTCAAAATTATAGCAAACCGCCTGAGCCCTCACTCAGGCGCCGGGCACAGCCCGGCGGCGTTTTTTCGATTTTGGCGCCTGCCCCGCATTTTTCAGCCTACGGGCGGAACGGCCAGGCGACCGGCACGATGGCCACGCAGAGGATGAAGCAGATCAGGCACAGCGGCAGCCCCACATAGAGGTAATGCTTAAACTTCATGCCCGACGGCGAGAGGATCAGCGTGTTCGGCGGCGTCGCCACCGGAGTGGCGAAAGAGCACGAGGCGGCGATCGTGATGCCCATGACGACGGCGTAAGGCGACACTCCCAGGCGCGCTGAGATCGAAAGTCCGATGGGAATGAGCAGCGCCGCCGTGGCCGTGTTGGGCATAAACTGCGTCAGGCCGCAGGAGAGGATAAAAAGCACAGCCATGATCGTCATGCCCGAGGGTTCGCTGCCCATAAGCCCGACCACAAAGTCGGCGACCATCTGCCCCGCGCCGGTCTTTTGCAGGGCGGTGGCCAAAGGCAGCATGCCGGCAAAAAGGAAGATCGTGACCCAGTCTATGCCGTCATAGGCCTGCTTTTCGGTGATGGTGCGCGAGAGCACGCACAAGAGCGCGCCGATGACCGCGACGAGCGACGGCGGCACGCCCGGGATGCCGACGATGAGCCCGGCGACAACCAAAGCCAAAATGGCCACGGCCTGGATCTGCTGCCTGATGCTGCCGACATTCTGGCCGTTGTCAGCCCACTCGCCTGCCATGCGCGGTTTGGTGTGCGGCAGCATCTTTCTGCCGGCGAACACCATAAAGAGCACGGCGCACAGCGCGATCGGGCCGCCGATGATCGCAAATTCAAAGAAGCCAAAAGGCTCAAAGCCCGCGTGCTCGAGCGAGGCCACCGCCAGCATATTGGGCGGCGTGCCCACCATGGTGAGATCGCAGCCAACGTTTGCGGCCACGGCCAAAGCCATCAAAAGCGGCGCCGCCGAGATCTTCGCGGAGACGCACACGCCGATGACCATGGGCATTAAACAGGCCACGGTGCCGGTGTTCGAGGCAAAGGCGGACATCACGATGGTCACGAGCATCAGCGCCACCATGAGCGGCCCCTCCTTCACGCCCACAAACCTCACGACAAAACGCCCGATCGTCTGCGCCAGCCCGGATTCGAGCATGGCCGCGCCGACGACAAACATGCCGGCAAAGAGGATCACGGTGGAATTGGAGAAGCCCGAAAAGACCTCGTTTAGCGTGAGCACGCCGGTAAGCCCGAGCGTCACGGCCGCGCACAGCGCCGTGATGGCCATAGGGATGAGTTCGGTGATAAAGAGAAAAGCCACGGCTCCAAGAACAACGAGCGTGATGATCGCAGGATCCATGCAGATGCTCCCCGCCGCGCGGACAGAAAAGCTCCGCGAGGCTAATGTAAAAAACCCTGTATTTCAGGAATACACGAGAAAAGCGCTTTGCGCCACTTTGAGAGCGCGGATCTGTGAACTTTGACATACTCCCACGGCTGAAGCCATGGGATTCTAAAGTGACTAGCGTTTCCTGCCCTCTCGCGAGGGACTTACGGAAGCTCCTGTTACTGGACGATGCCCCGCCCGGTTTGTGTTTCAGGCCGTTGCCTGTTTTTCTGAAAGAATGCGCAGCCCTTCTTCGCGGATGTTCTTCGCCGCGTTGCGGTCGCGATCATGATGCGCCCCGCATTTCGGGCAGTCCCATGCACGGATGCGAACATCCTTGATTTCCTTGTTCCGGAAGCCGCAGACGTTGCAAAGCTGACTGGAGGGGAAGAACTTCCCGATGCGGACGACGGCTGTCCCGAATTGAGGACTGACGTATTCCAGAATGCTGACGAGTTCGGCAAAACCATAGTCCGCAGCTTTCTTCCCGTGTCCCGTCTGCATCCGCTTCAGATTGAGGTCTTCAAGGCAGATGACGGAATACTTCTTGCAAAGTTCCCGCGCCAGTTCCCAGTGGAACGCCCGCCGCCGGTTCGCCACGCGCCGATGCAGCCGCACAAGTTCCAGACGGGCTTTCTCGCGGTTGTGCGAGCCTGTCCGCTTGCCGGACAGCTTGCGGTTCGCCCTCGCGATGGCGTTCTTCTGCCTGCGGAAGAAGGATGGTCCGGGGATGTCGTTCTTCGGATCCTCGGCTGCGAGCATCGCCCCTTTGAAGCCGAAATCGAAACCGATGCTTTCACCCATTCCGGTTTCTCTCCTGACTTCAGGCGTGTCGCAGATGAGATACACAAAGAAGTCCCCGCAGGCGTCCCGTTTGACCGTGAGGAGCCTGACAGTTCCTTCGATGTCGCGGCTCCTGGAAAACTTGTACTTCCCGCCGGCAATCCTGATGACGTTTCCCTTGATGACGGAACGCCCGACCATGTTGTACGAGAGGGAGCGGTATTTCCGCCGGCTCCTGAACTTCGGCGGCACGGTCTTGCGCTTGTTCTTCAGGCTCTCCCAAAAAAGCCTGTAGCCGCGCCGGATGCGGTCGGTGATGTCCTGGATGGCATGGGAAGGGATGTCGTTCCAGAACGCATAGCGCGGAAGCTTCCTGAGCTTCGCAAGGTGTTTCCGGAGGGAAAACCTGGAAAGAGACCTGTGGCAGAGCTTCCGGTAGCGGCGATGAAGCGCGATGGCATGATTGCAGATCTTGCACGCGACCCAAAGCTGATGATCCAGCCGCCGCGTCTTCTTCGAGCGGTAAAGTTTGAATTTGAAGGTCTTTATGTCGTTCAGCTCCTTTTTTTCTGCGTCTCAACGTATCGCTGGATGGTGGCGCCGGATACGTCTCCTGCCGTGGAAACAAAATAGTTTCTGGTCCAGAGGCTGGGCGCGTGGCTCAGCACGGGAAACTCGTCTCGCAGGACTCTGGAAGAAGCTCCTTTGATCTTCTTCATGATCCCGGCAGGGGGCTGCTGCGGCCGGCACTTCAGAAAGAGGTGAACGCGGTCGCGGCTGCACTCCATCGCAAGGATTTCGATCTTGAGTTCCTTGCACGTCTGCTGTGTGAGTTCCCTGAAACCCAAAAGTAGACTACATAG
>DKSD01000092.1 GCA_002473165.1 Succinatimonas sp. UBA7265 | reverse complement strand
GCCTTAAGGTAATGGGCATGTTAGATTAATCACATCGCCATATTCAAGGATCTTGTCCAACGCCAAAAGAATATTCGTATTTCCAAATTCTTTTACCGAAAATAACGGGGATGCTTTGTTTTTTCCCCTGAAGATGGAAACCCTAATCGGCATATGGCAGTCATCCGATAAGAGCTGCGCCTGAATATTGTATTTTCCGTCCTTGGTAAGCAGTCCGAGATTCTTTCTGAAGGTCTCCTGCCTTAAAGCAATCCCCCTGCCTGCATAGCAGGTAAACAGCTTTTTAAACGAAAGCTCCTGATATTCCGCCTCAATTGTTTCAATGGTCGGCAGGCCATGCTTCAGGACATCAAACAGTTGTGCTTCCCGCTCCGGATATTTGATTGCATTCTCTTTGCTTGAACCAATGCGGATGTATCGGACTCCGTCAAATGCTGTCGGCACCTTTACAGCCGCAGGAATGACCAGCAGAACCATCCGTTTTCCATCAAACACCCCTTCATGAAAAGTAAATCCGATATCCGGTGTGACCATCCTTGCCAGATAGTGCTGAAGCGGCTCGTGCTTAATATCCTTTTGATAATTGACAGTGGTTCCGGTGATCTCATGGGTATCATTATTGACTCCCCAGACAAAATACCCTTCCTGAAGCCCCTTCATTGCCGCAGCATTCGAAATGGCCGATATATACTCGCCGATTTCATGCGGCTCAAACCAGTTTTCCTTAAATTCAAACCATTCTTCTTCTGAATCTCTTGAAATAAGGCTCCGGACGGTTGTCTCAAGATCTTCCATTGCAATCCTCCGGCAAACAAAATATTTTATCTACCGGTTTATCTACCGGTTTATCTACCGGTTCATTATACAAATCCGGTAGATAAACCGGCAGATAAAATTTTCCCGGGTCAAAAGCTTCTTGGGAACTTCATAAGAAAATACAGACACATGGATCGGGATCCGGCGGTCTGGTGCTCAGTTATAAGTACAAGGCCTTACCTGCATAAAGATCAAACCTGCAGGCCTTGCCGTCTGTAAACCCTGAGCGTGCGATCCGCCCCTCGCAGAGCGCCGCGGCGCCCGCCGGGCGCTTTACCGCAACCCGTGTTTTGGCACGGCACAGCAGCTGCGGCAGCACCGCGTCAGCGTCTTCATCCGCGCCCACGGCCTCATGCAGAACCTGCATGTCGCGGCGCACCAAAGCGCTCTTGGTGCGTTTGGGGAACATCGGATCAAAATACACGCTGTCGCAGCACCCGGCTTCAGGATGATCTGTCAGCCCTCCGAAGGCGTAAAGCTCCGGCAGGCCGTTGGGCAGGGAATTTATAAAATCAGAACAGGCCGCGGCTCTTTTTAAAGCGTCATACAGCAGCGCCCACATGGCCGGATTGCGCTCAAACAGCGTCACCTGCGCGCCGGCGCACTGCAGCACCAGGGCATCGCGCCCCAGGCCTGCGGTGGTGTCAAACACTTTGGGGTGTTTAAGCTTTCCCAGCACCGCCCGGCACACCGCCTCGCTGTGCCTGCCTGAATGCGCGGTGCGCCACAGCAGGCGATCCGAGGTGAAATCAAGGAAGAAAGGCGCATCCGGAGAAGCTTTATTTATCAGCTCGGCGCGAGCGCCAAAGCGCAGCACAAACTCCCCTTTGCAGGTTTTGGGCAGCAGCGGGGCGGATCTTTTTAAGAAATCGTCAAAGAGCGGATCGCCCGCGCGCGTCTGCGCCCCTTCAAATAAGAGCATCAGCGGAAATGGCGGCAGGCCAGTTCGGCATCCGGCATGATCCCGCGCCACAGGGCAAAGCTCAGCGCCGCCTGCATGATCAGCATGCCAAAGCCGTCATAAGCGCGCGCCGCCCCCGCCTCTTTGGCGTGATCGGAGAAAAGCGTGTGTCCGTCAGGGCGGTACATGAGATCGTAGGCACAGCCGCAGCCTTGGTAGACGCTCTCATCTACAGCCGGAAGCACGCCTTTGAGGCTTGAGGAGCTGGCGTTGATGATGAGATCAAAAGGCCCGCGCGCCTCGCCTAAGCGCGCGGCCGCGGCGATCCCGGGGAAGGCTGCGGCCAGATCCTGCGCTTTCTCAAACGTGCGGTTGGCAATGGTGATCACCGCAGGCTTTTCCTCGGCAAGCGGTTTTAAGATCCCGCGGGCCGCGCCGCCTGCCCCGATGATCAGCAGCCTGGCGCCGGCAACCTTGATCCCAAGGCGCTTTAAATCTGCCGCCAGCCCGCGGCCGTCAGTATTGTCCCCTAAGATCTTCCCGCCATCGAGCTTCTTTAGGGTGTTGACCGCCCCCGCAGCCTGCGCCCAGGGGGTGAGTTCATCGGCGTATTTGAAGGCGTCGCCCTTGCAGGGCACGGTGATGTTGCAGCCGTCGCAGTGCTCAAAGAAAGCGTCGGCGGTCTTCGCAAACTCCCCCTCAGGCACCAGCACCCGACCGTATTCCAGATCCTCGTGAGTGTTTTTGGCAAAGAAAGCGTGGATATCAGGGGAGAGCGAGTGGGCAACCGGGTTGCCCAGCACAGCGTAATGCGATGTCATTGCAAATCCTCAGGCCACAATCTGCCGCGGCGGATGAGCGCGCAGCTTTGAGCGTCATAGATGGAAGTGGGACCCTCAAGGCCGCCGCAGGGGAACTCCAGGGCCAGATCGCAGCGCTTGAGCACCACGGGGCTTAGAAGCGCAAAGTCGCTTACCGCCTCAGCACCTGAGAGATTGGCGCTCGTGGTGACGAGCGGAGCTTTACACAACGCGCAAAGCTCTTTTAAGGTTTCAAAGGCGGTAAGCCTTGCGGCCGCGGTGCCGCGGCCGCCGGTAAGCACGGAGCCTTCAAGGCTTTTCACGCAGGGCAGCACAAAGGTAAAAGGCCCGGGCCACAGCCTGCGCATCAGCCCCAGGGCTTTTTGACCTGCCCTGGCAAAATCGCAGACCTCGGAAAGCCGCTCTTGGGTGTCGCCGACCACGATCAGGCCTTTGGCGCTGTCGCGCTCTTTGATGGCAATCACCCGCTTTACGGCATCCTCATTTAAGGCGTTGCAGCTTAAGCCGTACACCCCTTCTGCCGGGCAGACGATCACGCCGCCTTGTTTTATGACGGCGCAGGCCTCCTCAAGACTCTTTGAGAAAGCGGTCATGTTAAAGGGAACGCAGTTTTTCCTGCAGCGCCGCGTCCTTGGCTCTGACGCCTGCGGCGGCCTTGCGGCGATCCTCTTTGACGCGCGCGTCAAGCTGCGGATCGGAGAGCGCCATGATCTGCGCTGCAAGGTAGGCGGCATTCTTTGCGCCGGCCTTACCCACGGCCACCGTGGCTACCGGGATGCCGCCTGGCATCTGCACGGTGGAATACAGAGCGTCAACGCCGGAGAGCGGGCCGCCGTCGCAGGGGATGCCGATCACCGGGCGCGTCGTCCTGGCGGCGATGGCGCCGGCCAGATGGGCGGCCAGGCCGGCCGCGCCGATGAAGACCTGGCAGCCGCGCTTTTCAGCGTCGGTTACGTATGCGGCAACTTCATCAGGGGTACGGTGGGCCGAGGCCACGCGCGCCTCATAGGCGATCCCGAGATCTTTTAAGATCTTCATGGTATTTTCAAGCAAAGGGAGATCGGAATCGGATCCCATGATGATGGCGACAAAATGAGCGGACATGGCAGCCTCCTGCACAAAAAAACTTAGGAGATCTTATCACCCGCGCCGGGACGCTGACGCCGCTCCGGGCTATTCCTCAGGCACTTTGTGCTTTAAGACGCGGTGGCGGCGAGTCGGGCACAACGGGTTGCCGCACACAAGCTTCACGCCCTTTTTTTTCTTTTTCTCAAACATCAGCGGGAAAGCGCACTCCGGGCATTGCTTTTCCACCGGCCTGCCGCCTGTGGAAAAAGTGCAGTCAGGGTAGGCGCTGCAGGCGTAAAACTCCCGGCCGCTTTTGGAAAAGCGCTGCACCAGCGTGCCCTTTTTGCACACCGGGCAGGTGATCTCCGATTTTTTCGATCCTGTCCAGGTAAAACCGCACTCAGGATAACGGGTGCAGCCTACAAAGAGCCCGAAGCGCCCTTTCTTAAGCGCCAGCGGCGCCCCGCACCGCGGGCAGAGATCGCTCATAGGCAGAACCGTCTCCACCGCGCGGCTGCGGCCTAACGGCTGCATGAACGTACAGGCGGGGTAATCCGAGCATCCCAGGAAGTCGCCGCGCCCTGAATGCCTCAGCACCAGCGGCTGCCCGCACAGCGGGCAGGGATCGCCTTCTTTAAGCTCGTTTTCCGGATCTGTCCGCTCGTCCATGTCACCCTCTCCTGGATTTTGCGTTTTTGTAAACCAAAAGAAATGCCTTTGCAAGCCTTGACATTTCATCCTTGATCCCCCAAAGTAAGCGTTTTCGTAATTTTGTACAAGGATTGAACTTACATGACCAAAATCAGCGAACAGCAACAGAGGGAGATGGCGCGCCGCCTCAAATCCTCCGGCGTCTCGGCGCTCAACGACGTGCTGTTTAAGTTTGTGTTCGGCAGCGAGAAGCGCAAGGCCATCACCATAGACTTCCTGAGCGCGCTGCTTTCCGAGTCTGACGGGCGCACGGTAAAAGATCTCTCTTTCATTGACAGCGAAACGCGCGCTGAATCCAGGGACGCCAAACTCTCCCGCTTTGACGTGGCCTGCGTCCTTGACACCGGCGAGACCATAGACATTGAAGTCCAGGTGGCCAACGAAGCCAACATGCTGCGGCGCACCCTCTACTACTGGGCAAAGCTCTACGTGGGAAGCCTCAGACTCGGCGACGACTATCAGGAGCTCAAGCCGGTAAGCACCGTCAACATCCTGGGGTTCAATCTGCTGGAGGAGGACGATCCTTACAACTTCTATCGCATATATAATCATAAACACAGGGAAGTGTGCTTCAGCAAAGATCTGACGCTGCATTTCATCGAGATCCCCAAATATCGCAGACAGCCTAGAAAACCTGCGGCGCAGCAGAGCAGGATGGAGAGATGGATGAGCTATTTTGCAGGACACCTGAGCGATCAGGAAAAACAGGAGCTGGCAGATGCCGAGCCCGGCATCGCCAAAGCGTTCGCCGCCACGGACGAGTTTCTGCGCGACCAGTCGCAGCGCATGGCCTACATCAGCCGCGACCTTGAGCTTTCCGATTACACATCCAACATGAACGCCGCCCTAAGAAAGGGTGAAGCAAAAGGCAGAGCTGAAGG
>DKSD01000091.1 GCA_002473165.1 Succinatimonas sp. UBA7265 | reverse complement strand
AAGTTTAATTTATAGAACTCCCCTTAAGAGTAAACGGCCCTAAAAAACGCTCCGGAAACCCGGTGCTGTTTCCCTTAGGACTGATGCCAGTATGCGGGAACTTAGTTAGTCAAAACTTAGAAAAACCAGAAAAAAGGAAAAAATTTGAAAAAATTTTAGTTTTACGAACAATTTGTTGATATTGCGTAAAAAAATCATCCCAGTCTTCGATCACCGAAAACCGGGGCGGATGTGGATTTGCGCTTTTTAAGCCTTAACGCCGCTCAAAGGCAATATTCAGGCATGCTGGCGCGGGAAACCCGGAATTACTGCTGAATGGCAGCGGAGAGGATCTCGGCGGCGTCAGCCTGGCAGGTCTGATCGTCGGCGTTGCCGCAGGCAACCACGAGCATGTCGATCTTGCCGTTGCCGGCATCGCGCATCACGGTGGCGGTCCTGTTGCTGTCGCAGTCAACCTCGTGGCCCATGTCGTTCACTTCGTACTTGCACTTGTTCTGCTCGGCATAGCCCTTGGCGACATCCTCAACCGAAGCGCCCTCGGAATCGATGGTGGTGGCGGACAGGGAGACGCCGGAGGAGGACTTGGTGATCACGGTGACACCGTTGCCGGCATCTTTGGCTTCCCAGCCCTCAGGAAGATCAGCGGCATAGGACATACCGGCAAAGCCCAGGGCGCAGGCGGCAACAGCGGATAAAACGAACTTGTTCATAATTTACCTTTAGCAACAAACAATTAATCTGTCTAATAACGAAAAACTGAAAGGCCGGCATGACGCGGTCGCACCAGCCGTCCCACCTTAATAATCACCTGTACAGCGAGCTAGATCAAGTGTATTTCAGGCCGCAAAAGTTAAGTTGCGAGGGCTGTTACAAAAATTGTTCAGAGCGTCCAGTCAAGTGCGGTGATCGGCTCGTCAGGCTTCAAGGCGCCGCTTTGGGAAGGCGAGGAAACCTCAGCCGTTTTTGCGCTCTGCGCGCCTTCGCTTACAGCGGCGACCGCCGCCTTAAGCCGCGGCCTGAGCGGACGCACCAGATCTGCCCGCCGCAGCGACACCCCGGCCAGGATGATCTGCAACAGCGCCATGGCCGCAAAGCGGCCGCACATCAGCTCATCGTCAGGATCGCTCTTAAAGCCGCAGCGCAGCGCCAGCACCGCAAGCGCGGCGAGAGTGGTCTCAGGCGGGCACACCGTGAGCACCGAGGCCCCGCCTTCACGGGATCCCCTGACGGCCGCGCACACGTCGCGGTTTTCGCCTGTCGATGAGATGCCGATGCAGAGATCGCCCTGGCGCAGCGCCGCGGCGCTCAGCAGCATCTGCACCGGATCAGAGACGATCTCGCAGCTCATGCCCATGGCGGCAAGCCGCGAGCGGAAATCGAGCGCCGCCGCCGCCGAATGCCCCTGGGCGCACACGAGGATGCGGCGGGCCTGGGAGACGATGTCGATGGCGCGGGCAAGCACGTTTTCATCAAGGCCGCGCTCCAGATCTTTGAGCGCGCCCTGGATGCCGCCTATGACCTTGCGCGCCACATCGCCGACTCTGTCGCCGGCGCTCACCTGCTTTGCCAGGTGCTGCGGCTCATCCGTCAATGCCGCGCTCAGCGTCAGCTTGAAATCCGGGAAGCCTTCGGCGCCGAAATGCCGGCAGAATCTGAAAACCGTGGGCTGCGAAACCTTGGCGCGTCTGGCGAGATCTGCGATGTTCTCGCGCGCGGCCAGCGCCGGATCATCGAGCACCGCCTGGGCGACGCGCCGCTCGGATTTGGAGAGCTCGGCCACCGCCGCGCTCACCCGGTCTAAGATCCCCGTCTGCATCACATCAGATCCCCGAGGTTTTTCACGTAGCCGTTTTGCAGCACGTAGTGGACTTTGTACTCGTCATCGAAGATCACGAGATCGGCGACGTTGCCGCCTGCGATCTCCCCTACTTCCTGCAGTCCGAGCACGTGCGCCGGCGCCGCCGTCGCCGCGTACAGCGCCTCGTTTAAGGTAAAGCCGCAGCTTTCGACCAGGAACTTCACGCCGTCCATCATAGTGATCCCGGTGCCGGCAAGCGATCCCTTGGAATCTATGAGCCCGCGCTTGGAGTCCACAAAGATCTCGGTGCCGGCAACGGAGAACGAGCCGGGCTCTTTGGGCACGCCGGCGACAGCCTGCGCGTCCGAGACGATATAGAGTCGATCGCCCATGATGCGGTGGATGAGCTTTACAACGGCCGGGTGCACATGGCGCCCGTCGGCGATGATCCCGGCGAAGACGTCCGGGCTTTCAAATGCCGCGCCGATGATCCCGGGATCGCGGCCGGTGATCGGGCGCATGCCGTTGAAGATGTGGGTGATGGAATGCACGCCGGCCTTAAAAGCCGAAAGCGCCTCAAAATAGGTGGCGGCGCTGTGCCCCACAGACAGCTTAATGCCCGCCGACATCAGGGCGATCATGTACTTGGGGCGCACGATCTCCGGGGCCACGGTCATGTAAGCGATGATCCCGCGCTCTTTCATGATGTTCGTGAGATCGGAGTCCGTGATCCGGCGGATGTAGTTCTCAGGGTGGAAGCCTTTGTGCAGCGGATTGATGAACGGCCCCTCAAGGTGCACGCCCGGACAGACCCCGGGGTGGTTGGCCTTGAAGACATTTATGGCCTCAAGGGCCCTGGAGGTGACCTCGCGCTGCGAGGAGATCAGCGTGGGCACAAACGTCGTGGTGCCGTGCTGCGTCTCGTAAGCGCGCATGGCCTCGAGCGTCTGCGTCGTAGGCTCATTGGCAAAAGACACGCCGTTGCAGCCGTTGACGAGCAGATCGATAAACCCCGGCGCCACATGCATGCCGTTTAAGTTGATCTCCTCGGTCGTGCCGTTTTCCAAAAGCGCCGGATCCATGGGGATGATGCGGTGATCGGACACGGCGAACTCGTTGACCTGGCTGAACTCGGCCGAGGTCACGTGCAGCAGCGCGTTGCGGAAGATGGTGGCGCTCATGGTTCCTCCTTAAGCTTGAGGCTCTGCAGGCTCCGGGGCCCTGGCGGCGCGCTCCTGTGCCTGCTGCTCCTTTTTGCGGCGCTTGGCCGCGAAATCCGGCTTGCCCTTGTTCTTTTTGTCGCGCAGGCGCACTTTTACGTGTGTCTTATCCTCATCGGCGTCGCGTTTGCCGCGGCGGTCGAAGCCGCCGTGCCCGCCCTGCGAGGCGCGCTTGCGCTTCTTCTCCGACTGGTGGTGCTCCAGAGCCTGTGGATCAGGAAATTCCGCGCACACGTTTTTGATGTGGCGCTTTTCCACCTCGCGGCCGGTGTAATTTTCAACGGACGCGACAAAAGACAGCTGCTCGCCCGTGACGAGCAGGATCGCCGCGCCCGGGGCGCCGGCGCGGGCGGTGCGCCCGGCGCGGTGCGTCAGGATGGCGGCGTTTGAGGGCACGTCAAAGTTGTAAACGTAGCGCACGTCCGGCAGATCGAGCCCGCGGGCGGCGACGTCCGTGGCCACGAGCACGTCGCACCCGCCTTCGCGGAAACGCTTTACGGCCGCCTCGCGCTCGCTCTGCCCCATATCGCCTTCAAGCGAGGCGCAGCTGAAGCCGTTGCGCTTTAGCGCCGAGAACACCTTGCCAGTGCGCTCGCGGGTCTTCACAAAGACGATGGAGCGGCCTTTTGAAGTTGTAAGCAGCTGCACGAGGATGCGGAATTTCTGCTCGTCGCCTGCGGCGTAGTAGGCGCGCAGCTGCAGCTGCGGCGGCAGGCGCGCTCCCTCGTCGTCGCCTGAGAGCATGGCCGTAAACGGATCGTTTAACAGCTCCTTGGCAAAGCCCGTGATCCCGCGGCCTTCGAGCGTGGCCGAAAACAGCATGGTCTGAGCGCGGTTGCGGCAGGACTGCGCGATGGCGGTGACTTCGTCGCGAAAGCCCATGTCGAGCATGCGATCGGCCTCGTCGATGACGAGCACTTCCACGGTGTCAGGATCGATGATCCCCTTGCGCACGAACTCCCCGAGCCTGCCCGGGGTGGCGACGGTGATCGCGCAGATCTCGCGCTGCTGCTCCTCGCGCCCGGCGCCGCCGATCACGGCGCCGCAGCCCAAAGCGGTGCGGCCTGCAAGATCTTTGGCCTCGCGGCACACCTGGGAGGCCAGCTCGCGCGAGGGCTCGAGGATCAGGGCGCGCACGCCTTCGCCCTCCCCGTCCGCAAGTCTTGAGATCAGCGGGATGAGGAAAGCCGCGCTCTTGCCGGTGCCGGTGGCGGCGCCGCCTAAGACGTCACGGCCCTTTAAGGCCTCGGGGATCACCTGCTCCTGGATGGGAGTCGGAGCCTCCCAGCCTTTGAGCGCAATGGTTTCGTTAAGGCACTGCGGCAGCTTAAAGTCTGAAAACGAGCTCACACGCCCTCCCTGCCCAGGCGTTTGGCATGGCACTGCCTGATGAGCTTTACGACGCGGCGGCGCGCTTCGGTGTCCGGCTCTTGTGTGCCGTCAAACCAGCGCACCAGCTGCAGATCGCTGGCCTCAAGCAGCTGCGCGTAATCCTCAAGCACGCTCTCATCCATGTGCGGCAGATCCTGCTCGACAAAGGGCAGCAGCATGAGATCAATCTCGCGCATGCCGCGGCGCGACTGCCATTTAATCTTTCCGGGGATTTCCATAAAGCTTCCTCAGACCGCCACCTGGGCCTTGATGGCAGGCCAGGGATCGTAATTTATAAGCTCAAAGTCCTCGTATTGGTAGTCGAAGATCGAGGGAGCCTTGCGCTTGATGATCATCTGCGGCAGAGCGCGCGGCGTGCGCGAGAGCTGCTCTTTTACCTGATCGTAATGGTTGTGGTAGATGTGGGTGTCGCCGCCCGTCCACACAAAGTCGCCGGGCTCCAGATCGCACTCTTTGGCCATCATCAGCGTGAGCAGCGAGTAGGAGGCGATGTTAAAAGGCACGCCCAGGAACATGTCGCAGCTGCGCTGGTAGAGCTGGCAGGAAAGCTTGCCGCCCGCCACATAGAACTGGAAGAGCGTGTGGCACGGCGGCAGGGCCATCTTGTCGACGTCCGCGGGGTTCCAGGCGCACACGATGATGCGGCGGGACTCGGGATGGTGCTTTATGAGATCGACGGCATTGGCTATCTGATCTATGTGCCGCCCGTCAGGGCACACCCAGTCGCGCCACTGCTTGCCGTACACCGGCCCGAGCTCGCCGTTCTCGTCGGCCCACTCGTTCCAGATGCGCACGCCGTTTTGCTGCAAATAGCGGATGTTCGTCGAGCCCGAGAGGAACCACAAAAGCTCGTGGATGATCGACTTTAAATGCACTTTTTTCGTCGTCAACAGCGGGAAGCCGTCTTTGAGGTGAAAACGCATCTGCGTGCCAAAGAGCGAGCGCGTACCGACGCCGGTGCGGTCGGCGCGGTCTGTGCCTTCCTCCATGATGCGGCGCAGCAGATCAAGATAAACTTTCATGTAATGCCTTTAAATTTTCTCAGTCGCCCGCAGGCACGTATTTCGAGCCTGCCGGCACCACCACGCGCTCCAGCCCGAGCGGGGCGGCGTAGTCAACGTAAAGCTTGCGGATGTCCTCGGAGTGGCACAGTTTGAGCGCCTGCTGTCCCACCTTCCTGAGATCGGCGATGCTGACGCGGCGCACGGTGTACCCAACGCGCGAGAGCTCAGAGTAATTCATGGACAGCTCGGTGTAGCCCAGCGAAAGCAGCATGAGCGCCGTCAGGGGCGATCCTGCGATCTCGCCGCACACCGCGATGGGCACGCCCTTTTCCGAAGCCTTGTCGCACAGGTATTTTAAACAGCGCACCACCGCAGGATGGAACGGCTCAAAGAAGCGCGTGACCTTGCGGTTGCCGCGGTCCACGGCCAAAAGGTACTGCATGAGATCGTTTGAGCCTATGGACACGAAATCCACCATGCTCAGGATCTCATCCATGAGATAGACGACGGACGGCACCTCAAGCATGACGCCGAATTTCGGACAGGGGATCTGGCGCCCGGTCTGCTCCTCGATCTCCTTTAGCGCCGTCATCAGCAGTTTCTTTACCGTCACGACCTCGGAGATGCGCGAGACCATGGGCACCATGATCTGCAAATTGCCGTACTCGGCGTGCGCCAGCAGCATGGCGCGCAGCTGCGTCTTTAAGATCTGCGGCTGATCTATGGTGATGCGCACGCCGCGCCAGCCCAGCGCGGGGTTGGCCTCTTCAATTGGCAGATAGGACAGCGACTTGTCGCCGCCTACATCGAGCGTGCGCATCGTGACCGTCAGCCCCTTGAACTGGCGCAGCACGCCTTTGTACCAGTCGCACTGCTGCTGCTCGTTGGGGAAGGATTTGCAGAGCATGAACGAGATCTCGGTGCGGTACAGCCCCACGCCGTCCGTCTGCTCGGGCAGATCCGTCATCTCCTCGTGCGACAGGCCGGCGTTGAGCTCGATCTGCACGCGCACGCCGTCGAGCGTGACACCCTTTTTGAATTTCTCCTTTGAGAAGAGATCCTCCTGCTCGCGCCCTAAGGTCACGAGCTGGCGGTACTCGCTGAGCACGCTCTCTGACGGATCGACCAGCACCTCGGAGTTCATGCCGTCCACGATGACCTCATGCCCGTTTAAGGTATTGATGTCAAAGTGCAGTCCCGAGACCGAAGGGATGCCCAGATCGCGCGCCAGGATCGCCGTGTGCGAGTTCGAGGCGTTTTCCATGGAGATGAAGCCGCAAACTTTGTAATGCCGCAGCTCGGCGACGAGCGCCGCCGGCAGGTTGCGCACGGCCAGCACCACGTCCTCTTTGAGATCGGGGGCGCGGGTTGTGAAGTTCATGAGCCTGGAGATGATGATCTCGGCAAAATCGCGCAGATCGAGGTAGCGATCGTGATCCTCGTCGGAGAGCAGTTCGGAGAGCCGGCGCTCGGCGACGGTCTTCACCGCCGAAGCCGCGGTGTAGCCGTTGGCCATGATCTCGGTGTCGACGTCGTCCTGGAACGTCGTGTCGTCAAGCAGCGAGCCGTAGCCTGACATGTAGCCGAAAGCCGCGTCTTTTTTGCCGTTCTCGCTTAAGTGCAGCGCGTTGAGATCCATCTCAGTCTGCAGCTGGAACATGATCTGGTGGAACAGCTCCTGCTGCACCTCGGGATCCTGGGTGTGCTGGAGCGTCACGTCCGTAAGCTGCACCTCAGGCTGCCACACGACACAGCGGGCGATCGCGATGCCGCCGGTACCCTGCTCGCCTTTGTAAGAGCGCAGCGAATCGGTGTCCGTGTCTTTCTCAGAACGCGACACGGCGATGATCGACGCGATCTGGGCGCTCAGCGTCACCAGGAACGATTCCTCTACCGGGCCGAACTGCTTGCGCTCTTTGGACTGGATGACCAGCACGCCCAAAAGCTCGCCCTGGTTGATGATCGGCACGCCTAAAAACGAGAAGAACTCGTCCTCGCCGACCTCAGGGAGGTACTTGAACTTCGGATCAGAGGGCGCATCGGCCAGATCCAAAAGCTCCTGCCGCTGCCCCACGGAGCCCACGAGGCCCTCGCCCAGGCGCAGCCTGGCTTTGCCGACCGCGTTCTTGGAGAGGCCGTCCGTGGCCGCCAGCTTCAGGTATTTCTTAAAACCGTCTATAAGGTAAAGCGAGCAGCAGTCAGCCCCGGTGGCTTTCCTGATGCTGACCGTCAAAAGGGCGATCGCCTCATCGAGCGAACTCTGCGCCGACACGTTCTCCGTGATCTGGCGCAGCGCCAGCAGCATGTGGCTCTGTCTTTCGTCCATCCGCCTTACTGTCCTCCGCGTTTGCGCGGACGCGGGCTGAACCTGCCCGGCCCGAAAAGCACCGTCTGGGAAAATTCCGACAGCACCTTGCGGTACACGTCACGCTTAAATGCCACAACCTGTCTTACCGGGTACCAGTAGGTGACCCAGCGCCAGCCGTCAAATTCAGGGTGCCCCCTGCGGTCAAACTCGATGTGTTTCTGCTGATCTTTTAAGATCATGAGCAAAAACCATTTCTGCTTCTGTCCGATGCACAAAGGCTTTTCATCCCAGCGCACCAGGCGCTTGGGAAGCCGGTAACGCAGCCACATCCTCGAGGTGTATAAAAGCTTCACCTCATCCTTGCGCAGCCCGAGTTCCTCATAGAGTTCGCGGTACATCGCGTCAAGGGGCGTTTCCCCCGGGTCCACGCCGCCTTGCGGAAACTGCCAGGAATTCTGGCGGATGCGGCGGGCCCACAGCAGCTGGCCTTTGCGGTTGCAGATCACAATGCCGACATTCGGCCTGTATCCGTCTTTGTCAATCACAAAAACCGCCTGATAATGTTTTCAAAACTGCCCAAACGGCAGTGCTGGCTTCATTATCTCACACACTAAAAATTCATAAAGTTATCTGCGGCTCATTACGGCATGCAGGATGGAAATTCAGCATCAGGCGCCCCGGCGCTGTGCGATGATCAGGCGGTCTGGAGGAGAGCAATGAAAAGAGACGAAGGCGTGCAGGTCCCGCCGCCTGCAAATTTCAGCGAGCTTACGGCAAATCTTGAGCAGATCTGCGGCAGGACGATCGCGGATCTGGCCTCGGCCGCCCATGTGCCGCTGCCGGTGTCGCCTTTGCACGGCAAAGGCTTTCAGGGCGAGCTTATAGAACGCCTCTTAGGCGCCTCGGCCCGCGGCCTGCCGATCCCCGATTTCCCCAATTTAGGCTGCGAGCTTAAAACCGTGCCCGCAGGCGAGGATCTCAGGCCTTTGGAGTCGACGTTCTTTTGCACGGCGCCTTTGGAGCGGCCGCAGGAGCGCAGCTTTGAGAAGAGCATCCTCTTTCACAAGATCTCGCGCGTGCTCTTTGTCGTGCTCGTCGCCCCCCGCAATTTCGGCTATGAACAGCGCTATGTCGCCGGCTACCGTTTCTGGAAGCCGGATCCGCAGACACTTATGCAGATCCGCGCCGACTTTGAAGAACTCATGGAGATGGTGGCCACCGGGCGTGTAGATGAGATCACGGCGCGCCTGGGGATGATCATGCAGCTCAGGCCCAAGGCAGCCGACGGCAAGGCGCTCACCGCCTGCCCCGGGCCTGACGGCTCCGTCATTATGACAAGGCCCCGCGGCTTTTACATGCGACGCGGCTTTATGGAAAAGCTCTTTGCAGGCTTTGGTTTTGTAAAAGATCCTCAGGCAAAGACCGTCTGAACGAACAGCATGTACAACGCGGTGCCGCCTGCGATCGACAGCAGCATCTGCCGCTTCCACAGGTGCAGCAGCACCGTGGCCGCGATCCCGGCGGCCTCAGGGATCCCGCGCGATCCCGTAAACACACTTACGTCCTTTAAGCAGTAGACCACCAGCAGCGCGAACACCGCGCCGGGCAGGCATTTGCCCAGGTACGCAAGAAAGGCCGGAGTCTTTTTCCCCGCAAAAAAGATAAAAGCGGCAAAACGGGTGAACTGCGTGGCGGCCGCGCCAATGAGCACCGTGAGGATCTGCTCTGCAAGCGTCATATTGCCTCTCCTTAAAGCCTGCCTGACAGCGGCTTTCTTAAAAACGCGAGCATCAGCGTGATGAGCAGCATCGCGGGCACCATAAAGTTCTGCGGCCCCAGGCACAGCAGGCACAAAAACGCGCAGCCAAAGCCGGTGAGCTCCGGAATGCGGCTGCGGTCTTTGAGCCACTGCTGTGTGAAGATCACTGTGAACATGGCCGTGAGCACGAACTCCAGCCCGCGGGTGTTGAAACTCAGCGCGTTTCCAAACAGCCCGCCCAGCGTCGCTCCGCTCACCCAGTAGCTGTAGTTAAACAGCGTCACCGCAAGCATGAAGGATCCTTTATCAACGCCCTGCGGGACTTTGGCGCTGTAATTTATGGCGAAGGTTTCATCGCACATGCCGGCGATGAGCGCCGTCTTGCGCCAAAACCCCAGGCCGCGGAAACGGTCGAGCATGGCGATGCCGTAGAAAACATGGCGGGCGTTGACGAGCAGGGAAATCAACAGCACCTGCAGCGGCGCGAAGGCGCCTGAGAGCATGTTGGCGATCACGAACTCCAGCGATCCCGCGAAGATCAGCGCGCTCATGCACATGGGGTACCAGAACGGGAAGCCCAGCGAGTGCATGTAGATCCCGTAGGCCAGGCCTAAAAACCAGAACCCGGCAAACACCGGCAGCGTGGCGGGAAAAGCGGCCTTGAGCACGCTGAGGCAGCGCGAATTCCCGCCATGAAAATCCTGCTGTGAATTTGAACCTTCGTTATCCATCCTGACCTCCGGCGCGCCCGATCATACACGCGGTGACCGGTCTGTCAGCCGGCAAAACAGTTAAAAAATGCCTGCAGATGCTGCACCGCGGCGGACAATTTGGCACTCAGGCAGTGCAAGATGCGGCTAAAAAGCCTAAAAAAGCCTGTTTTTCAAGAAGCGGAGAAATATTTTCTGTAAAACAAAAATTAAATTTGCGTTAAAGCGTTTGCCAAAATTCTGGCAAATTTTTTCGCCGTTTTTCGCCAGATCGCCTAAAAACAGTTTTTTTATCTTTAATAACTGATTGTTAATTTTTCGCCAAAACTCGAAATTTCCGTTTTTTTATGTGACGGAATTGTCATTTTGGCAACTCAACCGTTTGCAAAACTAACAAATAATATTTAAATGTGGCTTTTTTGTATGCCTAACAGTGATCTTTTTAGAGTACAATACAAGCGTAGCGAATGAGATCACGCTTTATCGACATCTCATTCGGGTGTCCGGAACGGTTTTGTGAGTCCGGTCGTTAGCATTAAAGCAAGGAAACAAGATGTCAGTTTCAAAGAGATTTAAGGGCAAGAAATTAACCGTTGCCTTCTACATGAAGAAAGATGCTGCCCAGGGCGCCTCCAAGATCGAGCTGCTGTGCGAGCACAACGGCTGGCAGGCTGTGGCCATGAAGAAGCAGCCTAACGGCACCTACCGCGGGTCGATCACCGTCAATGTCGGCGAGAAACCTTCCTACCAGTACAAGTTCAAGTACACCATGCCTGACGGCACTGTGAAGTACGACAACGACTGGGATGCCGAGATGTACTGCCCGAATCCGTTCGGCGGCGAGAACTCTGTGTTCTCCGCTGTGCAGAACAGCTGATTCCAGTCCTCAGGATTTATTTAAGGGAACGCTTGACATGCTCAGGTGTTCCCTTTATCATGCACTCACAATTTGACGCGGGGTGGAGCAGTCTGGTAGCTCGTCGGGCTCATAACCCGAAGGTCGCAGGTTCGAATCCTGCCCCCGCAACCAAGACCAGCTGTTCAGCATGGTCTTTTTTTATGCCCCGATGTTCACCTCTGTCCAACCACCAATAACCTCACTTCTTTGATAAATAAAATTTTTTCTTAAGCAAATCCTTCATAAAACATCGGTTAACCGTAGCTGACGGATCCTCCAGTCAGACGTTCACCAATAACCCTTTCAGGTACTTTTTCTCCGAATTCTTGTTGAACGTTAATGTTGATAGGAGAAAACGTCATGGCACGACCTACAAAGAAGCTGACAGCCCTTGAATTACAGGCAAAAATCAAATCAACACTCAAACGCTTCGAGACCGAGGATCGGAAGGAAATCCACATTTCCGCAGGCCCATACCTGATCCTCCACGTCTACCCCACCGGCAAAGCCGTCTACTACTTTCAGGGCAAAGGCAAGTCATGCAAGCTCGGCGATTACAGCACGCTGATGCTCGCCGAGGCCAGGGCGGACGCACAGCAAAAATTCAAAGAACTCTCTGAGGACGCCAGCGCAAAGCAACAAGCCCCTAAGGCCGGCGCCAGGGAACTCTTTGGCGATCTGTGGGCTGAATACCTCGGCACCTACAAAGGCACCGGCAAGAACAACAAACGCTACATGAATTTCCGCGCTTACACGAGGCATCTTAGCGGTCTCTCCAAGATCGCCGTACGCGACATGACCCCGATCAAGATCGTCGGCATCTTAAAAGCGATCCAGGTCTCTCCCAATTACCGCGCCAACATCTTCCAGGCGGTCAAGCAGTGCCTCGATTACGCCGTGATCATGAAACAGCTGCTGCCCTTCAATCCGCTTCGCGCACTCGCAGGAACCCGCCTTAATCCCTTCAAGCGCACCCAGACCAGTGGCTTTGCTTTCCTGCCCCCTGACGAGCTCAAAGAAGGCGTGTTCGCGCGTTTTGAAGGCCAGCCACTGCCGATGCAGGCGCTGGTACTCTATATCGCCCTGTCCTGCGCCCGCCTTGGTGAGGCGCAGTATCTGAGGTGGGAGTACATCATCTGGGATAAAAAGGAAATCCGCCTGCCCGCTGAGATCATGAAAAACGGCAAGGAGCACACCGTGGCCATGACCACGCAGATCGCCGCGCTGCTGCGCAAGATCAAAGAACTCTCCTGCGCCGAAGACAGCGGCTACGTGTTCCGCGCATCGCCTGTAAAAGACACCGCCATCGGCCGTTCTGATCTTCAGGTGGCGATCAAAGCGCTCACCGGAGGGCGGCACACCATCCACGGCTTCCGCAAAAGCGCCTCAACCTGGCTTCATGAACACGGATACCGCGAGGCCGCAGAACGCATCCTCGCTCACGTGGTAGGCAACGAGATCGAGCGCACCTACGATCACGCCTCATACTTTGAGATGAAGCTCAAAGCGCTCCAGGCTTGGGATGACTGGCTTGAAAGCCATGCGCTCACCAAGACCTTCATCGATCTTCTGAAATAAGCCCATCAAGAAGGCGGCGACCACTACGACCGCAGCCATTCTTTGCCAGCCCGGGGACCTGGCAGGATTTTCCCGATACGCTCGGAAGGATTTACCCGATACCCCCGCAGAAAACAACCGATACCCCAGCGGAAATATCACGTTACCTCTGAAGAAAGGACTCGAAACACGCGCAAGATTTAATACAAACTTACAGCTAATTATTTGATTGCTAAAAGTATTATTAGAAAGAATGACAAGAAAAGTATGCAAAAATATTAATATCTTTAATAGCCGAAATAAACTTAGAAAACTCAAAAAAAGTCATTCAATTACCATGTACCCGATAACAATCCACGCAAACACTCGTAGTTGCTGATCGGACAAAACGTGTTACATATCGGTCAGTTTTATCCAAAAAGAAAATTTGAAGCCAAAACTTTTATTAAGAATCAAGAATATAACAGCTTTTTATCGATTTTGGATTCAAAAGGAGAAAGTCATCAAGAATACGTGTTTTTCAAATTAGCTGCTAATTTAGCTGCTAGCTTTAATAAAAGAGAAAAAAAATATATATCCATAAGAAACAATGTGTTATTTAAAAAGTCGTAGAAGAGATATAAAAGAAGCTAGATTTATATAAAAAACATGTTATGTTTATTTATAGCTGCTAATAACAAACGGAGAAGCAAATGAACGACAAAGATCTCGCTAAACTTAAAGCTTATGTTGAAATTGACCCTACAAAAAAGACAAACCAACAGAGTATCGCTGATCTATGCAAGGCAATACAAAATGTTGAAATAGCGTTACCAATTTATCAAAGAGATGTAAGTTGGAAATTACAAAAGATGGTAGATCTTTTTAATTATCAACTATACGGTAAAGCAGCTGTTTCACCAATCTCGCTAAACGATGTATCGTCAAATAGAAACCCAGAAGTTCTAATATCTTTTTTAAATCGCGAAGAGTTAGCCTATGATCAGGTTTCACAGGTTAAATATTCCGTCATTGACGGTCAACAAAGACTAACGACAAATTATAAAGCATATACAAATAGCCCCGATTTGGATAATGTAGTTTTAGATATAAAAAAAGGTAAATTTATAATCATAGATGAACCAGAGAAAAAATATCAAATAAAAGTAGGAAAGTTGTATAACCAAAGAGACCAAGAGATTTATGATGAACTTGCTCGCAAAAATTTCGAAGATCCAGTAAAAATGGTATTATTTAAAGTGAGAGCAAAGTTTTCTTCATACAAATACACTATAAACATTGCGGAAAATTTAAATATTGAGGAACAAATTAACTGGTTTGAAGTATTAAATAACGCAGGAAGCAAAATTAGCGATCTTGAACTTACCTTATCAAAATCTAAATTACATTTTGATATTTATTCGCTGTTTTTTAAGCCTTATGTAAATAAAATAATTGAGTCAAATAAGCAGTTCGAAGAGAGATTGTTTAAAATTCACAGCACAAGAGAAAGTTATCCTTTAGTAGCTCTTAACCCTTCTTTAGAGATTATCTTAGAAAAGAAGCACAAAAATAATTATGCTCCGGTTGCTTCAGATAAAAAACCTGATATTGTTTCTAGACTTTCTTCTGAGCAAATGACAAAATGTATTGAGTTAACAAATGAAGCTCTTGATAAAACATTAAAATTTATTAAATTAAACAATTTAGATGATAAAGTTACCCGAATTGAATACATAAATTACTTAATTGGTTTCTTTGTAAACAATCCAATTGAGTTAAACGATACAGATAATCTAAAACTAAAAGACTGGTTCTGTAAAATTAATTTTGCCAACATGACAAACCCCGAAAGAAGGGAGGCTTACCAAGAGCTATTAATTCTTCTTAAGGTCAATTCTTAGAATGACAAGTAATTAAAAATCTTTTAATTTACCCGAGGCAACATTTTAAATAAAGCTTCGGGTTATTTGTATAACAAATATAAAAATAATTATTACTTTTATCTGATATTTAACATAAATTCACAAGAAAACTAAAGTAATTTGGTAAGTATCTTAATATAGATTTAGTGAACTAACCGGGCGTGCTATTTTTTAATTATGCTGTTTTTTTGATCAAGGAAATAAAATCTTTTACAGACAGCAGGTTATTCCTATATTCTTTAGGATAACCATCGTGAAGTGCCTTAGGAACAACCAAGATAACTTTCTCGTCAGCCATTTCTTTCATCTGATTAGCAGACATGCTTGGTTGTAATGTGCACAGATATTTATTTCTTCCCCTAAATCTATTTGCCTCATTTAAGACTTGCCGCCATCTATCCTTACATGTCGTCTTTGCTGCCAAAGTGACTATTTTTTCGATTGGAAAGCTGCTTTCATGATATGCTTTGCCGCTTGGAAAAATAAAATCTGGTTTTTTATTATCCTCAGTGACAACCTGTTCCTCAAACTGCAAATCATTTCCCTTGAACAAGGAAGCCAAATGGTTTTCTAAACTACGCCCTGCCCTGCTTTTGCGGCTGTTCTGTACTTTCAATGACAATTCTAAGAACGCAGAAACTGTAGGAAAACCTTTTTGGACTTGTCCGAGATAAATATGATTTTCAAACGCACGATAAAGATTGAAATCAGTCTCATACCAAGAAACCAATTTTTTATCTGGGTTTTCCCTTATAAAGCTGATGTGGTCATAAACTTTATTTTCAATCTCTTCTGCCATTTTTGACATTTCTGCAGTGGATGGTAATTCTTTTCCGACAAAAGAATCCACATATGAGCGCATGACAGCATCTAATCTTTTCTTTGATGGCATAGAAGCAAGATTAATAAGGCGATTGGTCTCTGTTGGACTTAGATCGCATGCTGCTAAAAAATGATTAATTTCGGCTTCAGTATTAAGAATATAAGCACGATATTCATGGTCACTGTGTTTATTAAGCACAAAAAGCGAACCGGTTTCATCAGGAACAAAATGTGGAAAATCATCACCAAAACATGTCAAATGTACTTCACCTTGTTTTGAACCATACCACGTAAAAGTACTTTCGGTTTTAAGATCATTGTTCCAACAAATGCTGATTCCATCAAGTTTTACAGGGGCATTCCCTTCGGGCATATAGCCAAATATCACCCTCGTAACTGATTTAGAAATCAACGCTCCGCTCTGATGACTTCCCGTTAGTCCTGTGTCATTAGGAGCCAGAAATTTGCAGTAAGCAGCTTCACTTCCAGCGGCATCGGCTATGGCTGCTTCAGCAAGCAACAGATCTTTGTTCTCTTCCATGGACATCGCTCCCGTCAAGTTCATTTAATTTTGCTGTCACAAGTTGCGCCACCGCAGTCATAAGCGGCACGACAACCGAGTTGCCGAACTGTCTGTATGCCTGGGTGTCTGAAACCGGAATGATGAAGTCATCAGGGAATCCCTGAAGGCGCGCGCATTCACGCGGAGTAAGGCGGCGCGGATTGCGCCCTTTCTGAGCTATAAGGATTTCAGAACCGTCCTTGTAATATCTGGCGCTCAGCGTTCTTGATATTCCGTCAGGATCTGCAATGCCGAACCCGAAACCGTTTCCCTTTGCCTTGTGCTTGGCCGCATAGTCCTGTAGATACTGCCACAGCTTGTCGCTCAGAGTGTATTTGGCATCGGGCGTTCTCTCCAGAATGTCTTTCATGACCGGCTTGCGTTCCGGTTTTTTAAGTTCATCAAAGGAGAACTCCGCGCTGTCGCCATAGCGCTTTCTGTCAAAACCGACGATTACAATGCGCTCCCGGTGCTGGGGCACAAAATCCTGACCGTCTAGGATCTTCCAAAACACCTGATAATCGAGCTCTTCCAGGCATCCGAGGATGATCTTAAAAGTATTGCCGTGATCGTGCGAGGTCAGATTCTTTACGTTTTCGAGCATAAACGCCTTGGGGCGTTTTGCCCTGAGGATCCGGCAAACATCAAAGAAAAGGGTTCCCTGCGTCTTATCCTGGAAACCGGTGGCGCGTCCAAGGCTTTTCTTTTTGCTGACCCCCGCGATGGAGAAGGGCTGGCAGGGAAATCCCGCTACCAAAATGTCGTGATCGGGAATATCGTCTTCCTTGACCTTGGTTATGTCGCCTTCGGGCATGTCATGGAAGTTTGCCAGGTAAGTCTTTTGGCTGTACTTGTTCCACTCGTTAGAGTAAACACACTCAGCCCCGGCTCGCTCAAAAGCGATCCTCATGCCGCCTATTCCCGCGAACAAGTCTATGAATTTCAGGCCTGCACCTCCGGCCTTCCTAGCCGTTCGAAGACTGAGAATATTCTGCTGAATTGCAACCTCACACAGATCGGACACGCTCATAGAAATTGAATCCGCACGCTGTTTAAGTTTTGAATAGCTGGAATCATCCAGCGAAAGATGTATCTGCTTCGTCATATCACTGGGAAAAATTTATACAAGATTTACCCAGCAATCTTAACATTAAGCCTTTAAAAATTCCAAAAATTAAGGCGCCTCACGGCGCCTTATTTCATCCACAGAATCAAACCTTCAGGTCTAATTCTGAGTTGTCATCATGTAATAACGGCCTTTGTATTGAATGACACTGCCAAGGAGTTCAACCGCCCCAGCTCCGCTATTCCACCTGATCAGCCCTGATCCGGCAAGCTCGAACCATATTGAGTTCGTGGCGCTGTTAAGGTCAGCCTTGCATTCTTTGAGCGACTTTCTGAGCTTGGCGGCATTGCCGGCCTGCGAGCTTTTGGCAGACTCAAGATCGCTGACCTTGGCGCTGAGCGCGTTCCGTTCCTGAGTAAGGGCTTCAATAGTGCCTCTCTCCTTAACGTATTGCGCCCTCTCAGCTCTGAGCCCTGCCGCATAGTTTTGCAGATCCGCCCTGCTCTGCACGAACTCCCCGATCTTGCGATCGTAGAGATCGGTAAGCCAGTGGTGATCGAAGTAGACCCCCATGACCGCCGCCACAGGCGCGGTGAAGATGATCGCCAGCAGAGCCGTGATCGCCCGCTGCTTTAGGGTAAACCTGAGTTCCTTATTCCTGGCGTCGTCGTCCTTGCACAGTCTCTCCAACAGGTTGTCTATACTGCGCTTCACCTGACGCAACAAGGTGCAACACACATTAATTGTTTTTACAAGAAACATCACATCCGTCTGGTCGTTAATGGCGATGCCGCCGACCGTGATCCCGTTACTGTTTGGCATTGAGCACCTCCTCCATGGCATTAAATGCGGGATCAATGCACTTCTCCCTGAATTTTTTGGCCTCGTAGACGATCCGCTGTTCGCGCAGGGCCTGGTCATAAGCCGCATCGATTTCATGCGGGGCTTTTCCGTCCTCGTACTTCGCCAGTTCGCCGGCGAGGCGATCCATCTCCGCCTCGATCTTCGTGATGTCCTCCTCGGACTTCTCAAATAAAGTCTCCCCGAAAATTCCCTTGGCCATGTCGATGAAGGGCGAAGCTGAAAACGCCATCAAATGACTGGCAAGGCCGGCATAGTCACCGGTAAGCGAGGACTCCTTATAGAGGTGCCACTTGTCGCCCAGGAGCCACCAGAACTGGACGGCCGGATCGGTGTAGACCATGGACAGAACCAAGATGATTTTGGCGCCGGGGCGGTACTGCCTGATGACGTCGACGGTGTTCAGGGTGTTGGTGACGTCCTGGATGCCCGCCGTCAACGGCACCATGAAGAGGTCGATCTTGCGCAAAATGTTTGCAGCTGCAAACTCCTCAAGCGCTGCCGAGGTCTGGATGTTGCCGCCTGAGTCGATGACACAGTCGCGGATCTGCGCAAGTTTCAGCAGCGCCTCCTTGTTGTACGCATCGAGAGCACTGGTTTTGATGATGGCGCTGTTTTGCGAAAACATCTCGTTGTCGTTGTTCTCGACGTCGAACTCGATGAGATTGACCTTGCCCTTGCGACCGTTTCTGACCCAGATAAAGGGCGCGGCGATCTGAGCTGAGACTGCGGATTTGCCGACTCCGCCTTTTGAATTTAATACAAAGATTTTCATATTAATTCTCCTGTTTTTTCCTAATAAGAGGTGTAAAACCGTGTTTGTTGAGATTCGTGGATTTGATGCCGCCGAGCGTCACCGGAGCCTCGTCGCCGGATGCGCCCTCAGAGTTCTGCGCCGGTACTGCGTCGTGATGCCATGCCGGAGCATTCTCGGCAGGATCAGAAGGTGACGAAGCGTATTCCTGATGGGGTGTTCCCGTGCCCTGATGCCTTTTTGCAGGCTTGGCGCTCTCTGACGCCGCACCCTCGGAGACTGCTTCCTTAAGCCACAGCGCCACCGTCGCCGGGTTGTAGGGATACCCGCCTGATAGATCGCGCAGCGTCGCCGCAATGTCTTTAAAGCTGTAGGAACTCTGCTCCCGCAGCTCTATAAGCATCGGGCGGTAGCGCATAAACAGGGCTTTGGCGCGGCGATGGATGTCTTTGCGATCCCTGCCCTGAAGCTGGGCTTTGAGATCCTGTTTAAGCTTGCGCCTTGCCGCGCGATCCGCCTTTTGATCCAGCAGGCTGTTGATTTTATCCAGCACCTCTTTTTCGTTTTCAAGATTAATTTTCTGCCTGCCGCGATGCTTAACATGCGGCGTTTGATCTTCAATATCTGAGTTAGCCGTCATTAAGGCCTCCGTTAAATAAATTTGAGTCTTATCAAAACGAATTTTAAATTTTTTGCAAGCTGCAAAAATCCGTATTCGATGAAACTGTTCACAGATGTTTATTAGTGTTTTGCGAATTTTTCGCCATAAGCCAAATGGAATTGACGAATCGTTCAGATTATTTTTGGCGATTAAAGGTGTTATGTTCGGAACATCAGAACCGATTACTGTGAGTTCTGATGGTGCAGGGTAGGCAAACCGTCCCCTCTTACGAGGGGCGTTTTGCGGCCGCAGCCGTTCGCCGTTGCCGCTGACGCGGCTCGGCTCTCTTGGTGCGGCACCCTGCCCCCTCACGGCCGGGGGAGGCCAAGGCTAATTCGCACACCTGACGGTGTGCTCAAACGCGATCCGTCTTTGACAGGAGAGGTACTGCAATGAGGCAAAAGACACTTACAAACGAGTTCAAGGTAAGGCTGACAGCCATCCAGACTGAGCAGCTCAAGGCGCTGGCATCGTCATGCGGCATGAGCGCCGCCGACTACATCCGCAGAAAAGTCTTCAGCGGCAAGTTCGATCCCCAGACCGCCGATGCCCTGAGGAAGGCATACTTTGCCCTCGCGGATGCGGCGCGGAAACTGGCAAGCCTCGGCAATCTGCTGTTAAAAGGCGAGTACGGGGAGCTCAGCGATCTCAGGGAGCTTGCAAAAAAAGATCACCTGGCCGTAAAGCGCGCGCTTGCTGATCTTAAGGAGCGGCTGTGATCTTCGAGGACATCACCGCCGCACCCGGAGCGGGCGGCAAAGTCTCCAATGATGCGGCGGCGATCTGCGCCTACATGATCCACGGCAAGAACGGGCATCCGCTGCCGACACGGGTGCGGGATCAGTTCTGCTTAAACTGCGAGAGCACCGCCGACGATGCGGAGCTTTCAGCCTATGAAATGGATCTGACGGCAAGCCGCAACACCCGCACCCGGATCCAGAAGTTCAAGCACCTGGTGGTCTCGCTGCATGAGGGCGAGCATCTTAGCAAAGCGCAGTGGACAGACGTTGCCAAAAGGGTGCTTAAAACCCTCGGCATGCCGGAGCACCAGTGCGCCTGCGTGGTTCACGGCGACACCGGAAACGAGCATCTGCACCTGTGCGTCAACACCATCCACCCGCGCACCTACCGCAAGATCAACCGCAAGTTCGTGTGGCTTGACGAAGCCAGGGAAATGGAAAAACTTGAAGACCGCTACGGCTTCCGGCATGACAACGAGAGGATCACGCAAAAGCAGATCGCACCTGATCAAAACCACGACGATCATATCAAAGCCCTGATCGGCGCCGCCGAGCGCCGCCGCCTGGAAAAGGAGCGCCATATCCGCACCCAGACGGGGAACATGAGCCTGTCGGAGATGCTGAACCTTCACCGCAGCGAGTTTATGCGCTGCGCGACCTGGGAAGATCTGCACAGCCTGTGCGCGGCGCTCGGATGCAGGATCGCAGAGAGGGGCTCCGGCTTTGTGATCGTCGCTGAAGACGCCAAAACCAAAAAGAACGGCGTGAAGCTCTCGGCAGTTGGCATCAGGAACGCGGTCAAAAAGTTCGGCGCTTTCACGCCGCCGCATGCGCCCGCACCGGCTCCTGCGCCTGAATTTAAGCTCGCATCCTTGCGCTTTGAGGACTTGAAGACCGATCCAGAGAAGGACAGGCGCCTTGCCCAAATCCGCGCACTGGTCTTCAGGCTGCGCCCGCAGGCCGAAAGGTGGCAGCGTT
Organism: Succinatimonas sp. UBA7265; assembly: GCA_002473165.1. GTDB lineage: Bacteria > Pseudomonadota > Gammaproteobacteria > Enterobacterales > Succinivibrionaceae > Succinivibrio. The sequence continues at coordinate 5,668 of DKSD01000091.1, read as the reverse complement.
CCTTCATCGACAAGCCTCCGATCATCTGTTTTAAAGATCACAGCGATCAGCTGGCGGCCGCGGAGATCGCCGCACAGAGCGGCATCAAAGGGCTGTTCTTTGCCAGCTCCTCTGCCCAGCTCTTCTACGAAATGCGCTCCCGCGATTACGAGAGGTTAAAGCTTCATCTCAAAGCGGAGTTTGAGGCTTTTCAGCGGCGCGAGGAACTGGCAAAAAGCCTGACAGGCACCAGCGCGTCCAAAGATGATGAATCCCAGAAGGCAGCCAAGGCGGCGATGCCTGAAAGGCCTGTTTACAGATCTGCAACAGTCCTGGCTCCGATTGAAACTGCAAAGCCAGGCTTTGACGGCGGCGAGGATCCCGATGCGGATCTTGAAGAGGAACTGAGCGCGGATCGCCGCAGGCAAAAAAACGGGACGAGCCCGCAAAAGGTTCATCCCGCCGTAAAGCGCCACGGAAGGCGCTGAGATTAAGCCGCCCCTGCCCTAAAAGGCAGGCGCGGCGTCACTTGCCGGATTTTTGAGTCGTCACCGATCCTTCCGGCATCAGGCGCTCATATACCGCAAGTTTAGCCTTGAGCTCGTCTGAAAGCGCCGCCTTGGCCTTAAGTCCCTGCAAGTCTTTGACGTGATCTTCGAGGAGCCGGTTCTTTTCTGTTAAAGCGGCGATCTGATCCTTGAGAGCGTTGTTAGCGCCCTCAAGCGCCTTGGAACGCTCTTCCGCGGCGGCACAGGTCTTGCGGTCAAGTTCCGCAGTCTCGGCCTTTTTCTTATATGATACAAGAGCTTCGCTCAGATCATCGAGTTTGGCTTGCACTTTGGCCTCGGCCTCGGACTGGGCGAGTTTCACCTGATCAAGCATGTGGAGCATGGCGTCACGAATGCTCCGCTCGGCGGCAAAGACCACCTTAAGGGTTTCCGCGCGTCCTGCATTAGCCGGATCCTCCAGCTTCAAGTAGAGGTTGCACATGGTGATCAGAGCGTTCATCAGTTCATCCTGATTTTTGCAATGCAGGCTGTTCTTAAGTTCGTCAAGCGCATTGCGGGTTTCAGGCTTCAACCGGAAAGCATTTGGCTTAGTGTCCTCTGACGCCTTTGCTTTTTCAATGTAATCAATTTTTGAAGAATCGGTCATATGACCTCCATTGTTATCATGTTTACATAAAAAAATTCTTGTTTATCTCTTTATACACAAAGAGTTGATTTGCGATTTCTACCATTTTTGATGTTTACATTTTTCCTCCGTGTTTATTGCGGCATCTGCCCCTTGGCAGACTGCGGCCTTTCCAGGCTGAAACCGGCATAGCCGGAGATCTGCCGGGTCTGGGCGATTGGGTTAAAGGCTCTGCCGTATCCGGCGGCAACGGGACTGCCGTCAGGTGCGCGCGTTCCTTTGCGGTTGGTTTTCTGCATCTGACTGAATGCCGGAAGCGGCTCGGCTTTGCGAAGGTCTTTGCCGTCTTTGGAGATGACCGCCGCTTTTGGCGTAACACTGAGCACCTTCTCCCTCCCGGCGATGCCGACGGAGAGCACATAGCCGTTGCGCTCAAGTTCCGCATTGAGATCGGACATGCGGCGGCGTGACGTCTGAAGCTCGGCGCACCACTGGTCAGGTTTGACGGTGATGCGGTTCTCGCCGCGGGAGAAAGCGATCAGGCGGGCGAGGTAGACCTTGGAGCGCAGACACAGAGCCTGATCGTGCCACCAGGTATCGTCGGCATAGAGCGGGACGGGATCGCCGGTGAGGCTGCCGGGTTCGAGCTCAAAAGCCTTGCGGCGGCGCAGGCCTTTGATGTAAACCCTCCTGAGGTACTCTGCCTTCTCAAGGGCAAGCCAGGACGATTTAACCGTCTTTTCAGAGACGTCCAGGATCCCCGCCACCTCTGACGAGGATTTTGAGAAACAGACCTTGCCCCGGCCGCTCCTGGCCGCCATTAAGGCGAGCACGATCTTGTCGTACAGCGAGAGTCCGGCGTCAAACCAGAACGGTTTGAAGGCATAAAACGGAATTTGCATGCACTGCCCTGTTGAAGAAAGCAGCGCCGTAAACTAAGATCAAAGCGCCAACCTGAATCCCGTTTACAGCGTTGCTGTTAACCGGCTTCAGTCAGCCGCATCCGGGACAGTCAACTGATCCCGCTTGCGGCTGTTCTTTATGGTCGCGGGGATTTCGCCCCTGCGCGCCTTCTCCGCCATCATCATCATCCAGCCGTAAACCAGCTCTTTAGGCCAAATCTTCTTCTTCTCGGAGATGACAATAGGACTTGGGAAATCCGACCACTCGCCTCTCAGCTTCCGTTTAAAGGTGCTCTCAGAGATCTTCAAATGCGCGCAGATTTCCTTCATCGTGCACACCCAGGCAGGATCCTCGTTATTGAAGAGATCTTTTTTTTGATTTTTTTTCATTTTTCATTTCTCCGTTAATTAAGCGACTGTGATCTGCCCCATTTCTCGATGTCATCCCGCAGCCACATTTTTTTCCGGGCGTAAAACTTCACCGGTTTGGGGAACGAGGAAGTTTTGGTGAGCTTCCACAGCGTGGTCCTTGACATGGAGAAGATGCGGCAAAGATCCGAGATGTGGTAAAACATCTGGTCTGATTCAGCACTTTTATCTTGTTTTTTAATAAGTTCCATAAAGACTCTCCTTTTAAAAAGTTTGTAATGTTTTAGAATGTAATTAACTATATAGACTCTACAGACAAAATTCAACAGCAATTAACATTTCCTGAAAAAAAAATTTTTACTCTGCTATCATCAAAGGCAAAACTCGTTACGCAGAGACCTTTATGTACCAATGGACTGAAGACCAGGAACTCATTAATCAGCTGAGTTCCTTGACACCATGCCTTGATTGGAGCCACCCCGACGCAGCCATGATCCAGAATGCGGTCTCGTTCCTGATCCGGGCAAAGCCTCTTGAATTCGGCAACCGGCTCAAAGCACTCCGAAAAAGTCGGAATCTGACACAAAGAGCGATGGCGGTGAAGATCAAGACGGCGTTCACGACGATCTCAGGCTGGGAAATCGGTAAAAACGTCCCTGAAGCTGCCACGATTGAAAAACTGGCTGACTTCTTTGGGCTCAAATCCATTTGCCCGATGCTGCCGCTGACTCCTCGCGAAAACTCTAACTGGCTCATTACCTTCCTGCCGGAAGACTTCAAAGAGTTTGGGACTCGCTTTGCCGACATTGAGACGATGAAGGCGATCCATGACCAGCCGGAAGGCGACGGATCAGTCCGGCATCGAAGCGACAGGGATTGGATGGACGCAAGCCGGTTCATTCCCGCTCCTGCATTCTGTTTTCAGATCACTGATGACTCGATGGAACGTGCAAGCGGAGTTTCGATCTTCAAAGGCGCAAAAGTGCTGTGCAGCTGTCACGACGTTGCAGACTTAAGCTTTTTTACAAACCGGGAAGATAAAAGAAAGGTATTGGATTTTTGCAACGATAAACTTGTTGTTTGTTCGTTGGATTTTCATGAAGGAATGCTTCGTGAACTTCATTACGACGATAAAGAGGACACCGTAACGCTCAACGCGTGGAACGAAAGTTATGAAGCCCAATCATTCACGGGCATAGGCGATGACAAAAATGCCGCAAAACTCTTTTGTATTTACGGAATCGCTTTCAGGCTGATTGCAGATTTCTGATAAATCGACTTTTTTCTTATCACACAAACCCACCCCTAATCCAGGCGCCGTATTTCCTTTGCCGGCGCAGGCGGGCGTGCCGACTTTCGACGAGACAGCCGTTAGCCAGATGATGACCGAGCTGCAGAAATGGGAGCAGCAGCTCACCACCGCCGCCAGTCAGCTCACGGAGCTGGAAAAATCTGTCACGAACGAGGCCACCATCATCGCCAACGACGTCAGGCAGGCCGCCGCGCCCGTGACGGACTTGTACAAGGCCGCCTCAGGCGTTTACCGCAAGACGATGGATCTCTACAACAAGATGCAGAGCATGGCCGCGACGGTCAAGAGCGCCAAAGACTACCTTCAGGGCACCTACGGCACTCAGGAATTCTGGGAGCAGTGCTTCATCAACGGCTGTGATCCGACGCACCAGCTGGAAAGCGCCACCGCCGAGACGCAGAACGCCGTCAATGACGCCATCATCGCTCAGCAGGCAGCCGGGGAAGCCTATCAGACTGCTTTAAATACTTTGGATAACATCGCTAATAACCCCGGCGACGGCGCCAACCAGATCGCCGCCAACACCGCCAGGGCCAACGCCACCGGCTTCCAGCAACTGATCGTCGGTCAGGAATCAAATACCCAGGCCGTCAAAGAGCTGACCGCAACCCTGCGGCAGCAGCAGGCTGAGGAAAAAGCGATGGATGCAAAAGCGTCGCTTTATTCTCAGGCGGTTTCGGAGATTGTCACAGGCCAGCAATGGATGGTGCATGACAATGAAGCGGCTCCGAGGCCTTAAAGCTTTAAGCGCCAGTAAAATCCCGGAGCCTGTTTGAATTCAGGAAATGTTTTATTTTAGATTTTTTCTTAAATCTGAAGGCACAGTTTTTAATGACTCAGTGAAATCGTCATTTAGATCTGCACAGGCTTTTTCGAGGCGCTGTTTAAATTCCGGGCTTCCGACGATAGTCTCAGGACTGTCTTTAAAAGTCCTGACAGAAAATCCTCTGTACCCATTGGTGGAATATTTGCCGTCAGGGGTAGCCCAGTAAACTCGGGTGCCGTCGCAGGCGCGAAAAGGTCTGGCCGGAATGGTTTCCTGATAGCCGTTCAGTTCTTTGGCAACATCGGCGGGCAGGTTTTTGAAGATTTTTTCCTCATACTGGGGGCTGTCGGGTCTGGGGGCAGCTTCATTGTCGTGCACGATCCATTGCTGGTGGGTAACGATGTCTGTGACCTCTTTTGAATATTCCTCCGGGGTCGAGGCGGCGCCGGCAGAGAAGGAAACCAGTGCAAGAGTGTAAAGGGAAAGGCAAAGAGTCTTGTTCATAAGGCAGTCCTCCAAAAATGAACTTACTTTTTGTTTTACATGTAAATATTATACCACAATCGCATGGTGGATGCAATGTTTAAACGAAAAATTTTGATTTTGATCACGACGTTAACATTAGCCTTCGCTTTTGTACCCAATGCCCAGGCAAGCATCGCGGGAACAATAAACCCTATTTGGGGTGCAGTGGAAAGTGTCGGAGGCAGTCTTGTAAAGGCCTGGGACTATATAACCGGCGCCGAGGTAGAGGATACTGAAACTACCGGCGGCGCTGCAGTGTTAACTTCCTCAGACACCGCTATTTATGACAAAGCTTTAAGCAATCTGACAGGGAGCCTGAAACCTCTTTCAAAAAAACTTGTAAAAGGAGGGGTATGGCTTTTCTGGACGCTGGCTCTAATCGGACTGGCAGTGCAAGGGGCGCGAGCGGTCTTTCAAGGCGACGGTTTGATCTCGGGGCCTTCAATCCTGGTGCGCTGGCTGATTGTGACCGTTTACCGCCGCGATGTTGCGCTCGAAGACGAGGAGATTGTCGGCTATCAGTGCCGCGCCTGGAAGCATGTGGAGGATCACTACGAGCTCGGCAGGGAATGTGATCTTTACGGCTATTACGGCTCCCCCGCCAAATACAGCCGCTTTGTGAGCGAGGTGGATATATTCCCTTTATGAGTGCGATCTCGGTAACTGTAACTTTTTTCCCAC
>DKSD01000048.1 GCA_002473165.1 Succinatimonas sp. UBA7265 | reverse complement strand
TTCTAATGTTACATTGTACTAGTAGCTTTTGGGCCGCTGTGCACGGATATTTACCTCTCATCGCTCCCTGACATCTCTTCTTTTTATAAAGCAAGCCCTGCCCAGACCCAGATGTCGCTGACATCGTGTTTTATCGGGCTGGCCTTAGGACAGATCGTGATCGGTCCGGTATCCGATGCGCGCGGGCGCCGCGGGCCGCTTCTGCTTTCTTTGGCGATCTTCACGCTGACTTCGCTTTTATGCTCTTTGGCTCCTGACATAAATTTTATGATTGCCTTCAGGTTCTTGCAGGGGCTTTCCGGGGCAGGCGGAATGGTGCTGGCGCGCTCCATTGCCGCTGATAAATTCCAAGGCAGCGCGCTGACCTCTTTTATGGCCTTGCTGATGGCCATAAACTCCGTGACTCCGGTGCTCGGGCCGGTAGTCGGATCGCTGATTGTGACCTTCTTTAAGTGGCAGGCGGTGTTTTATATGCTCTGCAGCATCGGCCTGCTGCTGTTGCTCTTTAGTTTCTTCTTTATTGAGGAAACCCACCTGCCGCAGCCTGGAAACGGCGGCGTTTCCCGCGCAGTTGCTGACATGTTCAGGGAGCTTGGCAACTTAAAGTTCCTGTGGTTTACCGTGTCGCTATCTTTTGTGATGGGCGGATTCTTTGGGTATATCTCAGCCTCGCCTTTTGTCCTGCAGGTCCGTTACGGCCTCTCGCCTTTAGGTTTCTCAGTCTGTTTTGGAATAGTTGCGGTATGCATAGCCTTAACGGCCACGCTTACCGGCAGGATCTCCAGAAGGGTTGGAGAACAGCAGCTGATGCGCCGGATCTTTTCACTGATGCTCATGGCAGCTCTTGGCGTGCTGTTCCTTGCTTTTTTCCCGCCCGACTCTTTTATTCCGCTGCTGCTGTGCCTGATCGTGTTCTGCTCGATGATGGGGGCTTCCCAGACCGTAGGATTTACGGTGCTTATGGAGATTAAGAGAGGGCTGGCAGGAGCCGCATCCGGCATCTACGGAGTCATGACTTTCTTCTTTGGCGCCATGGCATCGCCGTTTATGGGGGTTATGGGAGAGCAGTCGATCATCCCGCTGGGTGTATGCCTGTTCTCATGCTCCTTGCTGGCGATCGCCTCCTGGCATGCAGGTATCAAAGCATCGGCAAAATAAAAGGCCGTGCTGTTTAGCATGGCCTTTTACCAAATGGCTGATTAAATCAGGCGCGTTTCTTGAACTCGTTCGTGCGAGTGTCGATCTCGATCTTGTCGCCGTTGTTGACGAACTCAGGAACAGAAAGCACATAACCGGTGCCGGCAAGCTTTGCAGGCTTGGTGACTTTGCCTGAGGTGTCGCCGCGGACAGCAGGTTCGGTGTACTCTACTTCCCTGATGATGGTGATCGGCAGTTCGACGCTGATGGCTTTGCCGTTATAGAAGGTAACCTGGCAGACGTCTTCCATGCCGTCAACGATGTAGTTGACCACATCGCCCATGCTTCCCTTGTCGACTTCATACTGGTTGAAGTCTTCGTCCATGAAGACATAGAACGGATCGTTGAAGTAAGAGTAAGTGCAATCCTTATGCTCAAGAACCACATCTTCAAGGCGGTCGTCGGCGCGGAACACTTTTTCGGTTCCGGCGTCAGAGAGCAGGTTCTTCAGTTTCATCTTAACGACGGCAGCGTTACGGCCTGACTTGCTGTACTCGGCCTTCTGAACGACCATGGGGTTTCCGTCAACCATGATCACGTTGCCGGCTCTGACTTCCTGGGCTAATTTCATCTGAATATCATGCAGCCGTCCCTGCCGCTGCGAACGCACAGGTAAAACTGCGTCTCCTGTTTATAAAAAATACATTGGCGAGCCGAAGCTGCTGACTTGGCTCTGTTCGTTCCGGCAGCCGCCTGATTTACCGGCAGGCAGGGAGCGCTAAGAAAGTTCGGGAACAATGCCCTCAGGCTTGCAGGCCTGTGACATCAGAACCATCCCAAAAACTGATCGCCGTATTATAGCAGATGAATTTATGAATAATTATCTAGGTTATTTAAGATAAAAATTTTATTTATCAATAAATAACTACGATACCAGTATCCCTTTGGACTTGATGAATTCCAAAAGCTGATCCTGAAGCGGTTTCATGGCCATCAGGTAATCAGACCAGTTCCTGCACATTTGCGCCCATTGGTTAAGCAAATCATCAATTTGAATATCATCAAGATCCTCTGGGATCCCGTTATAGGCAAGGTGCAGGCGGAGCACCTTGTCGAGCGCTTCTGACGGTGTGTGTTCGCGGATGCACTCAAAAAAAGAGCGCAGTTTTTTAATATGGGTGTTTTCAGACTGCCTGTAGATTTGCCAGATGAAGATTTTCCCGCTGAGCATTGCCCTGACGATCGAATCCTCGCCCCTGACAAAATTTATGTCGCTTGAAAGCAGGACTTCGTCATAGCGCTGCTGATCGCACATGCCGGTGCAGCAAAAGCTGAGATTTCCGTCGGTGAAAACATCCTCTTTGGTAAATTTCCTCTTATAGATCTCCTCCAGATTTTGCTGCGCCAGCCCCTCGAAGACCGTAAATTCAAAACGGCGCCTGGATTGCTTAAAAAGCCCGAGCAGCGGTTTAAGGCAGGGATTCATATAGGAAAACAGGCTTGCCTTCACCGGATCAGCAAGCCTTGGCGCTTTGTTTAAAGCGGAGATTTTGGTGCGAAACCCCTCTTCTGCGATGAGCCCGCCTGTCTTTGCCGTAAAGCCGGGAAAGAAAAAGTAGCTGTTGGCGCAGTCGGCTGATGATGAGACCAGATGGCAGTCCTCAGCGAATTTTTCCGCGGTCAGATAGTCAAGCTCGATGACGAGCGCCCGGGCGCTTTTGAGCTTTTTGGTGATTTCCTCAGGGAGCCTGCAGGAGAAAGCTTCGATCACTGCGGGAGCAGGTTCATAGGCGCCGGGATCAGGCCAGGGCGCTATCTTAAGCAGTTTTGCTGTGAGGTCATCCTGACTGGAAATGTCCCGACACTTGCCTAAATTGTCAGTAAAAAGATTGACTTGTACACCTTTTTGGACAAGGCTCCGAGCCAGCCTGAGGCTGAATCCTATGTCACCGTAGTTATCAATCACGGTGCAGAAAATGTCGATCATTTTTTTTCTGTGCAATCTCAGGACGTTTAATCCGTGTCAAGGATCAGGGGGCAAATTCATTAAAAGTATATTCCTTGTAACGGCGGATCTTTTGGTCATAATATCCTTTAGCCAATCAGGCTTAAATGATTAAAAATATTATTTATCAGTAAGTTAAATGACTATCGAACTTGAAGAGGGATAGTCTGTCCGTAACTTGCTGAAACAGCAACGGAGACAGTTTTTCATGATTCGCTTCATCGTCAAACGAGACGGACGCAAGGTCGCTTTCAACGAAGGCAAGATCTCAAACGCCATTCGCAAGGCGCTTAACTCAGTTCACCCTGATGACGGTGTCACCGAAGAAGACGAGAAACTGGTTGCCAAACTGACCGGCATGGTCGTGGCCGAGATCGAAAAAGAGATGCCTGAGAATCCGACGGTTGAAAGAACCCAGGATCTCATTGAAAAAGCCATGATCAAAGAAGGCTTGGCCGACGAAGCCAAGAACTTCATCCTCTACCGCCAGCGCCGTACGAATGCCCGTACTTACAACGCTGATCTCACAAAGATTTATCGCGATCTCACCTCCAAGAGCACCGCGGACATGGATTTAAAGCGCGAGAACGCCAACATCGACGCCAACGCTCCGATGGGCCTGATGCTGCGCTTTGGCTCAGAAGGCTCCAAGGATTATGTGAGGCGTTATGTGCTGCGCCCTGAGCATGCCCTCGCGCACTCCCGCGGCGACATCCACATCCACGATCTCGACTTCTACATGCTGACGATCAACTGCTGCCAGATCGGCTTAAAGCAGCTGTTCAAACGCGGTTTTTCCACCGGCCACGGTTTCCTGCGCGAGCCTCAGACCATCCAGTCGGCTGCCGCTTTGTGCTGCATTGCCATCCAGTCAAACCAGAATGACATGCACGGCGGCCAGTCCATCCCGATGTTTGAATATGATCTCTGCCCCTATGTGGCCAAGTCCTATATCAAGCACATCGGGCGCGTCTGCGAGATCTGCGCGCGAAAGGAAGGCCTGGATATCAGCTCCCTTAAGAAATTCGGCGACGAGCTGTTTGAAAAGCACGGCACCGTCATGAACGACGAGGCGCGCAAGGAACTTGAGCCTGAGGTAAGAAAGCTTCTTGCTGACAACGGTTCCAAAGACATTGAAGGCGATTTGAATTATGTGTTCGAGGAGTCCAACAAGCTTACCGAGCGCGAGACCTTCCAGGCCATGGAGGCCCTGATCCACAATTTGAACTCCATGCAGTCCCGCGCCGGCGCGCAGGTGCCGTTCTCATCCGTCAACTACGGAACCGGCACCACCGCTGAGCAGCGCATGGTGATCAAGAATGTGCTTTTGGCCACTGAAGCCGGTTTAGGCGGCGGGGAGACCCCGATTTTCCCGGTGCAGATCTTCAAGGTCAAGAACGGCATCAATACCAAAAAAGGCGAGCCTAACTATGATCTGTTCCGCCTGGCGTGCAAGGTTTCAGCCAAGCGCCTGTTCCCGAATTTCTCGTTCCTCGACGCCCCGTACAACCTCAAGTACTACAAACCCGGCCATCCTGAGACTGAGGTGGCGCTGATGGGCTGCCGCACTCGCGTCGTTTCCAACGACTACGACAAAACCAAGGAAGTCATCCCCGGCCGCGGCAATCTGTCATTCACGACAGTCAACCTGCCGCGCCTGGGCATTGAAGCTCACGGCTCTATCAGCCGCTTCTACGAGTCGCTGGACAAGCTCGTTTACATGATCTTCGACCAGCTGATGGATCGTTTCAACATCATTGCCAAGAAGCGCGTGCTCAATTACCCGTTCCTGATGGGGCAGGGTGTCTGGATCGATTCAGACAAGCTTGAGCCTGATGACTTTATCGAGGACATCATTAAGAACGGAACCATGTCCGTAGGCTTCATCGGCCTTGCCGAGTGCCTCAAAGCGCTGGTGGGCAAACACCATGGCGAGAGCGACAAGTCCAACAAACTGGGCATGGAAATCATCTCCCACATGCGCGAGCTTACCGACAAGCACACCCGCGACACCGGGCTGAATTTCTCGCTCTTCTCCACCCCGGCAGAAGGTCTGTCAGGGCGCTTTGTGAAGATCGATCAGAAGCTCTACGGCAAGATCCCAGGAGTTACCGACCGCGCTTATTACACGAACAGCTTCCACGTTCCGGTGTATTACGACATCTCAGCGGCTGACAAGATCCGCATTGAAGGGCCTTACCACGAGCTGTGCAACGCCGGCGCCATTTCGTATGTCGAGCTTGACGGCGATCTGACGAAGAATGTTGACGCCTTTGAGAAGGTGATCCTTTACATGCGCGACTGCGGTGTCGGCTACGGCTCTATAAACCACCCGGTGGATCGCTGCCCGGTGTGCAATTACGTCGGCGTGATCAACGACGTGTGCCCGCGTTGCGGCAGGCGTGACGGCGAAGGCGTCTCCATTGAGCACTTAAGGCGCATCGGTGTTGATACCAGTTGCATTCTTTAATGTTAAAAAGTTTTTATTAACAAATATATAAGGTTAAAAAGGAGTATTTTAATATGCAGACCAGATTACATGCTCACAACGGCGTTGTCGGCGAGGGTGTTAAGTTTGAGCGTATCCGCAGGGTCACCGGCTACCTCGTGGGCACCCTCGATCGCTTTAATGATGCCAAGCGCGCCGAAGTTAACGATCGCGTCAAGCACATGCATGTCTGATCCGCTTTTTAGCGATGAATGACCGGGACATCCTTGACAAGCTAACCCTGCGGATCGCCGGAGCCCTCCAGGAATCTGTTGTAGACGGCACCGGGATCCGTTATGTGATTTTTGCCCAGGGATGCCCCTTTCACTGCAAAGGCTGCCACAACCCCCAGTCATGGGATTTTAAAGGCGGAGTCGAGGTAAAGCTCAGCCGCCTTTATGATGAGTTCATAAGCGATCCGCTGCTCAGCGGCGTGACTTTCTCAGGCGGTGAGCCCTTTATGCAGCCACTTCCGCTCGCTGAATTTGCCAAAGCCGCCAAACACCTCGGCATGTCGGTGTGGTCCTACACCGGATTCACTTATGAAAAGCTCATCCGGGATCCGCAACGCTTTGAACTCCTAAAGCAGCTGGACATCCTGGTGGACGGTCCTTTTGTCCTTGAGAAAAAGTCATTGGAACTGGATTTTCGGGGCTCATCCAATCAGCGCATCATCGACGTGCAAAAATCCTTAAAGGCCGGGGCTCCGGTGCTCGCAGAAGGTTTTCACTGACGTTTCTGCCAGTTCTCACAAGAATATTCAAAAGATATTGATTTTACTTGATATTTATACGTCTTGTGTAGAATTAGTCGCTTGACTAAGCGTTTTATTGCGGCTAAATTCCAATAAGTTTAAAAAATGCTTATGGCTGTACAGGCAAAAATCGCGCGGTTTTATTGCTGTCTGTTTTTTCGCGCCTAAGGCTGGCGGTTTTACAGGGAATGGGCAGGCGCCGGCATGCTTTAAAATTGCTGTGTGCCCCTTTTATCATTTGAGACTTTGGCAGGAGCCGTAATTGCAGGACCATGAACGTGACAACAGCGCACTCCGGGCAGCGGTAAAAACGGTGGTCTGTCCTTGCTGCGACAGCGTCGTGGAACTGCCTGACGCCTCAGAGGGGCTGCAATGCCGCTGTCCGGTGTGCGGGGCGCTGCTGCGCCCGGCGCGCGAAGTGCCGCTCTCCCATATCGCCGTGATGGCTTTTTCCGCGCTGCTGATGCTTGTATGCAGCCTTAACATCCCTTTTATGAGTGTAGGCGCCGCGGGCGTCAGCGCCTCCATGTCTTTGGCCACCATAATCTCCGTGCTCTCCCAGGAGCATCTGCTGCTGGGGATCTTTGTGCTGGTTACCTTTGTTTTCCCGATTTATCTGCTGGCAATAGCCATGCTGACAGGTTTCTTCGCTTTCAGGCCGGGCAGGATGGCGGCGAAGCTTTATTCCGTGTGCCACCGCTTTACCATGATCGACGTGTTCGTGCTGGGAGTGGCCGTGAGCCTCGTAAAGCTGACCCAGCTTGCTGATGTCAGTTTCCATGCGGGATTCTTCATCGCCATGTTTTTCAGCTGCATCCTGATCTGGTGCTGGCTGCGGTTTAGGCCTGCAAGGATCTGGGAGCTTTATCGCACTCAGCAGGATTTGCAGCTCGACTCAGGCGCGCGCGGTTCAGATCAAGGGATCGTCGTATGCCGCAGCTGCGGCCTGATGTACCGCCACCAGGGAGGCGAGAGCAGCTGCCCGCGCTGCGGGGCGAAAAACCGGTTCAGGCAGCGGATGTGGGGCCAGCGCACAGCGGCGCTGATCCTGGCTGCGGCGGTGCTGTTCCTGCCTTCAAATCTTTACCCGATCATGTTCACCGACTATATGGGTTCTGAGACCGGCTCCAACATCGTCGAAGGCGTGATCTCGCTGTGGGACATGGGGTCATGGTTTGTCGCCTCGGTCGTGGTTTTGGCCTCGCTGTTTATTCCGGCGTTTAAAATCCTGGCGGTAAGCTACCTGATGATTTGCGTTAAGAAAGGCTCGATCACGCATCCGCGGCTGCTCAGCGTTTTGTACCGGATCGTTGAATTCATCGGCAAATGGTCGATGATCGACGTCTTCGTGGTGATCATTATGTCCACGGCCGTGCGCATGGGCGGGCTGCTTACCATTTCGCCGGGCATGGCGATCGTGACGTTCTGCCTCGTGGTGATGCTGACGATGTTTGCCGCATCTGAATTTGACGAAAGACTTATTTGGGATAACTGCGCTCATGACTGACAAAAATCCGGTAAAAAAGGCCGTGCTGAGAAAGCCTGCGCACCTGTCGCTTGCCTGGGTGGTGCCGCTTTTGGCTTTGATCATCACCGTGATGCTGCTGTGGCATAACACCATCAACAAAGGTCCGGAAATCACGCTTACCGCCTCAGAAGCCTCAGGAATTGAGGCCGGAAAGACCTTGGTGAAGTTCAGATCGGTATCAGTGGGTAAAGTCACGGCGGTAAAGCTCGCTGACAACTACCGCGGGGTGGAGCTGCAGGTAAGCATGGATCCGGGCACTGAGGCGCTGTTAAATCAGGATTCGGTGTTCTACGTCGTAAAACCCCGGGTGCAGTCGGCAAATATTTCCGGCCTTGACACCATTCTTTCGGGAAACTACATCCAGCTTTACAAAGGAAATGCCCATGAGCAGGCCTCGGAGTTTGAACTGCATGATGAGCTGCCCGCTGATTTCAGCGATGCCGACATGCGGCTGATCACCCTGATCTCCACCGGGCGCAAGAAGCTCAATGTCAGCGATCCGGTGACGTTCAAAGGCTTTGAGGTGGGCAGGATCGTCAATGCCAGGCTTGATGAGCACAAAGGGCAGGTCGTTTACAAAGTTGGCCTTGACCGCAAATACCTCGATCTCTTCAACGCCAACACCGTGTTTTGGGTAAACAGCGGCATGGATTTCTCTTTCGGCCCGTCCGGGATCAATTTCAACACCGATGCGCTGCAAAACCTGATCTCAGGCGGGATCACCTTTGACGATTTCGGCAAACCAAGCAAGGCTGAGCTTAAAGCCGGCACCACGCTGCAGCTGCATGACGACCGCACGTCGGCGGCCAGCGCCGCTCTCAAGCGCAAACCTCACTATGTGGTCATGATCAAAGGGAACCTCGAGAACCTTGCCGCAGGCAGCATGGTGAAACTGCGCGGCGTTGAAGCAGGAAGGGTGCTCCAGGTGCCTTGGTACGCTGACGGCGGCGAACTGCTGGGCGCCAATCGGCCGATCCCGGCTTTGATCGCTTTGTCAGTAAACGGCGCCAGCGATCAGGAGATCAGCGATTTTGTAGATAAGGGACTGAAAAACCATACCTTGTGCGCATCGGTAGGATCTTCAAGCCTGATTTCCAAAGGCGATCTGATAACCCTTGAGATAAAGGGTGCCAAAGGCAAATGCCAGGCGCCAAAGATCGCGCAATACCGCGGCACCGCGGTCATCCCCACTGCCGAGAGCTCTTCATTTACCGATCAGCTCTCCGAGCTGTCGCGCAAGCTCAATGAGATCGACTACGCCGGCATTTCAAAAGACGTAAGAAAGACACTCCAAGGCATAGACAAACTGCTGGCGACTTTGGATTCCAAGAGCTCAGAGCTTGATGTCTCAGGGCTTTCTGAAAACCTCGAGAAGACGCTAAAGGAGCTTGACAAGACCCTGAGCACCTTAAGGGGCGGCGCCGACGGGGTGCCGGGGCTGCTGGATACGCTTGAGCAGGTGCTCACGGAACTCGATAAAACCGTCAAAGAGGTACGCCCCGGGCTTAAGCGCACCAGCCGCGATCCCAGTCTGGTGATCTTCGGCGGATCCGGCGCGGATCCGATCCCCGCAGGAGAACAACATGAATAAAAAGCTGATCCCGGCTGTTTTGCTGCTGCTGGCGCTGAGCGGCTGTGCCGGCAGCCAGGAGAATTTTACCTATACCATGACCTCAGACATCAAAGCCGGCGCCCTGCTTTACAGCAATGACATCGAGGTGGCGCTGCTAAACGGCACGGACAGCGACAGTCTGATGGTGAGGACCTCGGAAGTCAGTGTGCATCCCGCGCTCAGCCATCAGTGGTCAGGCGGGCTTGAGTCCCAGCTTAAGCTCATTATGGCCGATGAGATGGGATCTGCCGGATTGCCCTCCGGGACTAAGGTGACGGTTAAAGTGTTGCGCTTTGAGGGCAGCACCTCAGGGGAGGTGGCAGAAGACTGCCTGATAAGCGCCTCTCGCGGCGGCAAAACGCTGTTTGAGCAGCCGCTGAGTTACCGCGGCGCCCAGTCAGGGACCGGGTATGCAAAGCTTGCTTTGGAGCTGCGCCGCGGCTTTTACCAAATAGCCTCGGAGGCTGCGGCGCTGATGAGGTGAGCAGGACCGATTACGCACTCTGCTACTTGCCGATGCAGAACGTGCTGAAGATCCTGCCTAAGATGTCATCTGAGGTGACTTTTCCGGTGATGGTCCCGAGGTGGTCCTGCGCCTCGCGGATCTCCTGGGCGCAGAGCACCAGATCGCCAAAATCAAGCATCTCCCCGGCCCTTTTGATCCCATTGATCGCTTCTTCAAGCTCGCTGATTTGGCGGCGGCGGGCGCTGTATGTGCCTTCAACCGGCATGATTCCCAAAAGTTCCCTGAGGGTGTCTTTAAGCTCGTTTAAGCCGCTGCCGGTTTTAACTGAGGTGTGCACCTTGCGGTAGGCCTTGAGCTTTGGGGAATTGAGGAAAGCCTCGGTTTCACGGTTCGTGTGCAGATCCGCTTTGGAGACTGCGATCAGCACCCTTGAGGGCTCAGCCCCGCAGTTGCTGAGCTTGTTTAAGATCTCCTCTCCCTCAGCAGGCGGCAGGGAGCCGTCGATGAGCAGCAGCGTAAGATCGGCCTTGCGGATCTCGTTCATGGCTTTTTTGATGCCTATAGCTTCGATCTCATCGGAAGGATTGTCCCTGAGGCCTGCGGTGTCCGTGATGTTTACCGTAACCCCGTCGAGGACTATCTGCGAGGACAGGACATCGCGCGTGGTGCCGGGAATGCTGGTGACGATGGCTTTTTCCTCGCCTGAAAGCGCGTTTAAGAGGCTGGATTTGCCGGCGTTGGGAGCCCCGGCCAGCACCAGGCGGGCTCCTTCGCTCAGCAACAGCCCCTGACTGCCGCGCCGGTGTGACAGCTCCGCCTGACTGAGGATTTCCTTAAGCCGGGCTTTGGCTTTCCCGGAATCGAAAAAGTCCTCATGTTCCTCGGGAAAATCCAGGCAGCCCTCCAGGTGCACCCGAAAATCGGTCAGGGATTGACTGAGCCTGTTTAAATCGTCGGAAAAAGCGCCGCTGAGCGATGCCAGGGCGGCGCGCGCTGCGCTCTCAGAGCCTGCGGAGATCAGATCTTCCACGGCTTCGGCCTCGGTGAGGTCCATGCGTCCGTTCATAAAGGCGCGGCGCGTGAATTCTCCGGGCTCCGCCAGGCGGATCCCCTTGATCCCCAGCAGCCCTTTGAGTAGGCGCTGCGGCGCCACAGTGCCTGCGTGCCCCTGGAATTCTGTGACATCCTCGCCTGTATAAGAGTGCGGAGCGGGGAAATACAGCAGGATCCCCTCGTCAAGCTGCACGCCGTCTTTTATAAAACGGGTGTAATAGGCATGGCGAGGCTTGGGGTTAAGGCCGGTGAGCTCTTTGGCTGCCTCAAGAGCCAGAGATCCTGACACCCTGATGACGGCGACGCCACCCCTGCCTTGAGGGGTGGCAATCGCGGCGATGGTCTGAAGATCAGTCATCGTTTATTTTGCGGCTTTGGCCTTGGGCGGAGCCTTCATGCTCAGGCCGCGTTTTTCCAGCGAGCGGAAGATAACGGTCTGCTGGAAGATGGTGAAGCAGTTGGACACCAGCCAGTAGAGCGTCAGGCCTGCAGGGAAGGTGCAGAACATGAAGGTGAACACGAACGGCATGGCCATAAAGACCTTGCGCTGGATCGGGTCAGTGATCGGAGTCGGCGACATCTTCTGCAGGAAGAACATCGAGATGCCGTAGAGGATCGGCAGCACAAAGTAAGGATCGTGGACAGAAAGATCGGTGATCCACAGCATAAAGCTGGACTGCCTGAGCTCTGTGGATTCCATGAGCATCCAGTACAGGGCGATGAAGATAGGCATCTGGATGACCAGCGGCAGGCATCCGCCCATAGGATTGACCTTTTCCTGCTTGTACAGCTTCATGGTTTCCTGGCCGAGTTTTTGGCGATCGTCTTTATAACGCTCGCGCAGCTCCTGCATCTTCGGGGTCAGCAGCCTCATCTTGGCCATTGAGGTGTACTGCGCCTTCGTCAGCGGGAACATCAGGCCGCGGACAATCAGGGTCAGGATGATGATCGAGAAGCCCCAGTTGCCGAGGAAGGAGTGGACGAACTGCAGCACTTTAAACAGCGGCACGGAGATAAACCACAGCCAGCCGTAGTCGACGGTCAGGTCGAGGTTGGGAGCGGCGGCCTCCATTTCATCCTGGTTCTTGGGGCCAAGCCAGAGATCCGCGTCAAAAGTGCGGGTCTGGCCGGCAGGCACGCTGACGTTGTCAGTGCGAATGCCGATCATGGCGTTCTTGTACTCGCCATTGGCTTCTTTGACCGCGTTCGTGTAAACGACATGCGCGTCCTTGCTGTCCCTGGGGGTGAGCCAGGCGGAGACGAAATAGTGCTGGATCATGGCAACCCAGCCGGATTTGGTTTCCTGGTAGAGCGAGCTGTTCTCCTGCTTGTCGCTTACGATCTCATCGAGCTTGAGTTTCTCGTAACGCGTCGAATCAGTCGAATAGGCGGTGCCGCGGTAGGCGGACGCGACCATGCCAAAGCCGGTGTTCTTTTGCAGGTAACTGTCATCCACGGTCTGCTTAAGCTGGCCGTAGAAGCACAGGCTCAGATCTTTGTCCGTGCTGTTTTCCACCTTGTACTGCACGTCAACGACATAGGATCCGCGCTTTAAGGTGTAAACCTTGGTGTATTTGACGCCGTCGCTTTCAGTTACCAGTGTGGCGGAGACGCTGTCCTCGCCGTCTTTGAGCACATACTGGTCGCTCTCGGACTTATATTCGGGGCGGGCTTTGGCGTCAGGACCGTCACGCCCCGCGAGACCTGACTGCGCCTGATAGGTAAAAGCGCCGTTGCTCATTAAGAGGTGGAACGGATCGTCTTTGTCCTGCTCCTGCTTAATCTTCGGGAGCCTGGCGTCGATGATGTCGCCGCCTTTGAGGGAAATCATCAGATCAAGGCTGTCGCTTTTGAGCTTTATGGACTTGCCGGAAACGTCAGCGTCGTTGATCTCTGAGCCGGAACCGCTTTGAGCGGCTTCTTGCTGCTGCTGGGCCAAACGTTCAGCGTTGACTTTGTCTGACTCCCAGTTCCAAAAGATCATGAGGGTGACGCAAAGCAGAACAATTAAAAGGATGTTTCTTTGTTGTTCCATTTTTATTTGTGGTCCGTATGTCGCTTGGGATTGAGGGGGACGGGATCAAAACCGCCCGGATTCATGGGATTGCATCTTAGAATTCTTCTAAACCCCAGATACGATCCCCTCCAGAATCCCCATTCCCTGATAGCGTCCAGGGTGTATTGAGAGCATGAAGGATAGAATCTGCAGTGCTGACCTAGAAGGGGGCTTATGAAGTGCTGATAGAAGCGGATAAGCAGGATCCCTAATCGGGCAAGCGGTGAGATATCTGATCCCATAGCTTCAACAGCGTCTGACGCAGTTCAGGGTTGCTCATTGCTTTTATGCCGGTGCGCGCGATCACGATGAGATCAGCGTGCGGCAGAGAAGCCTGACTAAGCCTGAAAGTCTCTCGAATCACGCGTTTGACGCGGTTTCTCCAGACTGCTCTTTTGAGGATTTTTTTGGGAACTACCAAACCAAGGCGAGCGTGACCGGATCCTTTGTCCTTGTGAGCAAGAACCAAAACTCCGGGCACACTTGCCCTGATGCATTTGTTAAATACCCTGTCATAGTCCCCGGAAGAGAGAAGCCTCACTTCACGGGGAAAGGTATTATCAGTCATTAACGGTGGTTAAGCGCTTACGGCCCTTGGCGCGGCGGCGGGAAAGAACCTTGCGGCCGTCGGCGGTGCGCATGCGAATGCGGAAGCCGTGGGTCTGATGGCGCTTATGGACGTTAGGCTGGAAAGTACGTTTCATTTGAGTATCTCCAACGGCGGCTTAGCCGCCATAATCGTATCAACGGGCAAAATGTGCACCGTGTAAAATCTGCACATTATACCCAGTTTTTTTCTCTGCGATCAAATTCGCCCGCAAATCGCAGGCGAATTAATCGCAAGCACATTAATCAGATGTCGAGCGTGGCCTTTGAGGCGTTTTCGGCAATGAAGACCTTGCGGTTTTCCACGTTCTCGCCCATGAGCTCGGTAAACAGCCGGTCAGCTTCCATGGCGTCG
The DNA here is from genome assembly GCA_002473165.1 of Succinatimonas sp. UBA7265. Classification (GTDB taxonomy): domain Bacteria; phylum Pseudomonadota; class Gammaproteobacteria; order Enterobacterales; family Succinivibrionaceae; genus Succinivibrio. The sequence goes on along the minus strand of DKSD01000048.1, from coordinate 45,694 downwards.
GTGATTTCCACTTTAAGCAGCGTGCGGGTGTCCGGGTTCATGGTGGTCTCGGAGAGCTGCTCAGGGCTCATTTCGCCCAGTCCCTTGTAGCGCTGGATCTTCACACCCGAGAAACCTTCGCGCATCATGACGTGGTAGGCCTCGTCGAAACTGCCGACCGGAACCTGCTTTGAGCCGATCTCCACGAAACCGCCGTTCTCTATAAGCCCGTTTACCTTTTGGTTCATGGCCTTTAAGAGCTGGTAATCAGGAGAGGCAAAGAAGTTGAGGTTCAGCTCATTGCGGTAGTCGATGCCGTGGATGTGCTGGATGATCACCGGGAAGTATTTTTGCTCGACAGGATCGAACTTAACTTCGCTGCGGAAGAACACACCTTCTGACTCATTGCTCGGCAGCTGTTTGATAAACCCGTCCGTCCACTGCTTCATCTTGTCCTCGGCAGTGAAGTCTGCGTCAGTGAGCAGCGGATAGTACATGAGCTTGATTACGATGTTTTTCTCAAGCTTCTGGGTAAGCTTGGGCATGCGGCTCATCACTTTGTTGTATTCGTTAAAGAGCTTCTCAAGCGGCACGCCGGAGATCGGGGCGGCTTCTTTGTTTACATAAAGCGAGCCTGATTCCAAAGCCATATTGGTTTTGTACTGCAAAGCCTCTTTGTCGCTGAGCACATAGCGTACCTGTTTGCCTTTGGCGTATTTGTACAAAGGCGGCTGGGCCACATAAACATAGCCGCGTTCTATAAGCTCCGGCATCTGGCGGTAGAAGAACGTCAGAAGCAGGATGCGGATGTGGGCACCGTCGACATCGGCATCGGTCATGATGATGACGTTGTGGTAGCGGAATTTGTCCGGGTTGTAATCCTCTTTGCCGATACCGCAGCCGAGCACGGTCACCAGGGTGCCGATCTGCTGCGACTGGATCATGCGGTCAAACCTGGCTTTCTCGACGTTTAAGATCTTGCCGCGCAGCGGGAGGATCGCCTGGAACTTGGAATCGCGGCCGTTTTTGGCTGAGCCGCCTGCTGAGTCGCCCTCGACGAGGAACAGTTCAGAATAGGCCGGATCTTTTTCTCTGCACGGGACGAGTTTCTCAGGCAGCGAGTTGATGTCCAGGCCTTTCTTCCTTGAAAGATCGCGGGCTTTGCGCATGGCGTCACGCACCCTGGCGCTTTCGATGATCTTCATGCAGATCGTGTCAGCGTCCTGGGGGTTCTCCTCAAGGTAGTATTCGAGGTGTTCGGCCACGGCGGAGTTCACCGCTGCGGTCGCTTCCGACGAGACCAGCTTGTCCTTCGTCTGCGAGGAGAACTTCGGGTCCGGCATTTTCACGGAAATAACCGCAGTCAGGCCTTCGCGGGCGTCATCGCCGGATGCGGAGATCTTATGTTTTTTCGTGTAGCCCTGTTTTTCCAGGTAGGTGTTAAACGTCCTGGTCAGGGCGCTCTTGAAGCCTTGCAAATGGGTTCCGCCGTCTTTCTGGGGAACGTTGTTCGTAAAGCAGTAGATGCTTTCAGTGTAGGAGTCCGTCCACTGCATGCCGACTTCCACATAGATGTTGTTTTCGCACATCTTGGAGAAGTGGAAGATTTTCTCGTTGATCGGGCCCTTGTTCTGGTTCAGGTACTTGATGAACTCCATGATGCCGCCTTCGTGGTGGAAAACCTGCTGGTAGTTTTCCTCGCGCAGATCGGTAAAGGTAATGCGGATCCCGGAGTTCAGGAAAGAGAGCTCGCGCAGGCGCTTTTCCAGGACGTTCTTGTCAAAGGTGGTGTTTGAGAAGATCTCGTGGGACGGCCAGAACCTCACCTCGGTTCCGGTTTCATCATTTGGCCCAAGATCGCCGATCGCATGGATCGGGGCTTCCGGGTTGCCGCCGTTGAGATAGGTCTGCTGCCACACATGGCCGTCGCGCCTTATGGTGAGCAGGAGTTTGTCAGAGAGGGCGTTGACGACCGAGATGCCGACGCCGTGCAGGCCGCCTGATACCTTGTATGAGTTGTTGTCGAACTTGCCGCCGGCGTGCAGCACGGTCATAACCACTTCTGCGGCGCTGCGGTGTTCCTCTGGGTGCATGGCGACCGGAATGCCGCGGCCGTTGTCTTTGCAGCCTACGGAACCGTCTTGGTATACGGTCACCTCTATATGGGTGCAGAAACCTGCGAGGGCTTCGTCTATGGAATTGTCGACGGCTTCAAACACCATGTGGTGCAGGCCTGAGCCGTCATCGGTATCGCCGATGTACATGCCAGGGCGTTTGCGCACGGCCTCAAGGCCATGAAGGACTTTAATGCTTTGAGTGTCGTATGTATCTTTGGTCTGGTCAGCCATTTTTACCTCATTCCGGAGATTGCTGTTTTGATGCCAGCTCTTTCATGTCGATTAGACAGGGATCCGCATCCGCAGCTTCCGGAAGGTCTCCGGTGATATTTGTAATAAATATCTGATTGTTATTGTTTAAGATTTCGCTTATTAAACGTGATCTTGACGTCTGGTCCAGTTCAGAATTGAGATCATCAATCAGGTAAATGCAGTTTTTCCCGGCGTTTTTTTGCAACACAATGCCCTGGGACAGCCGCATGGCGCAAACCAGCAGTTTTGTCTGTCCCCTGGAGAGCATGTCTCCCGCCGGAATTTGATTGGCCCTGATCTTTAAATCAGCCCTGTGACAACCGTAAAAAGTGTACCCCAAAATGCGGTCTTTTTCAAGGTTTAACTCTAAGATCTCTTTAAGTTTTTTGTCGTTTTCCCATCCTTTTGAGACTGAAAAAGCGAACTTAAATCCCGGAAGGAAATCCTCAAGGGTCTCATGGAGCGTGGGGCAGATTGAATAGATGTATTCCTCGCGCATCCTGCTGATTTTCTCGGCGCATTCCCCAAGGATGACGTTCCAGCTTTCAAACTGATCTGTGCCTGCGCCTATTCGCAGCAGCGCGTTTCTTTGCTTTAAAGCCAGGTTGTATCTGAGCCACAGATCTTTGAATTCCGGGTACAGGTAATATGCGCCCCAGTCTATGAATGCCCTGCGCTGATCCGGTCCTCCGGTGACCACCTGATAGCTGTCAGGGTGGATCACCTGGACGCAGATCCTGTCTATGAGATCGAGCAGCCGTTTTACACGTTTTTGGTTGATGCTGATCTGCAGATCGCTGCTTTTGGAGCGCGTCCTGATGATCCCCAGGCTGTCTGTGTTGCCGTCGTCCTGGTTTACGGTTGCTGAAAGCGTAAACGAGAGGCTGTTGTTTCTGATCAGATGGTGGACGTTTGCCCCGCGAAAGGAGTGTCCCAGGGAAAGGTAGGAAACGGCCTCAAGCAGCGAGGTTTTCCCGCTGCCGTTGGGGCCGAAAATGATATTGATGCGCGGTGACGGATGAAGATCGGTGAGCTCTATGTTTCGGAAGTTTTGAACATAGAGCCTGCTGATATGCATTTGCTAAACACCCTTGCAGGGCTTCAGACCACAATTTTAGAGATCAGATACATGGATTTGATGCTGTCGGCAGGCTGCTCTTCGTTCTGCGGAACCGCCGGCGAGAGCAGCACCGATCCCAGCGGATTAGGGAAACGCATGGTGAAATCATCGGTGTTCAGGTGATTGAGTACTTCGTTCACATAGGCGTGGTTTAAAGAAATCTCGATCAGCGGGCCGGTATAGCTGCAGCTTTCGGTATGGGTTGCCACTTCGTGTTCTTTGTTCTCCGAGCGCAGCGAGAGCTTGCCTTCTCCGAAATTCATGGTGATGCCGTTGATGCGTTTTGAAGAGAGCACGGAAACACGGTTTATGAGTTCCACGAATCTCTTGCGCGGCAGCACGATCTCATGTTCAATGTTCTGGGGAATGACATTGCGGACATTCGGGTAAGAAACATTGATGAGTTTTGACTTAAGCGTATAGCCGTTGCATTTGACGGATACCACATTCTTGCTGAATTTGAGTTCCACTGGCAGATCCGCATTGGCTTCGATGATACTGCCGACCTGCTCTGCACAGTTTCTCGTCAGCAATGCGCCTAAAGGCTGCGCAACCGGCGAGAGCAGCTTGGTATCCAGGCAGGCCATGCGGTGGCCGTCTGATGAAAACACGGAAAGGTTGTCGCTTTCGGCTTCAAAACGCACGCCCCTCAGGTAATCACGGAAATCTTCTGTGGAGACGCAGAAGATCGACATATCGATCAGCGCCTTCAGCTGTTTCTGTTTCAGGGAGAGGGACTGAGTGAGTTCTTCTTCAGGAAAGCCGGGGAATTCAGTCGCGGTGCGGGTTCTGATCTCATATACGGTGTTATCAGAATTGATGATCAGGACTTCGCTGTTCTCGTCGAGCTCAAATTTGACCTGTTCGATATTGTTATTGCGGCTGCAGACTTCCATCAGCTTGCTGGCATTGACCGAAGTCACGCCTTCAGACTCCACATCCACGAGCGGGATCACCGCTTCCAGTTCGATGTTGTAGTCGGTGGACTTTAATGACAGTTCCTTTCCTTCAACCTTCATCAGGATGTTGAGAGTGATATCGTTTTCCTTTTTGCTGCCGGAACTCGCGATTTTGGCGACTGCTTTTAACTGCTTAAGGATTTCTGAGAGTCTTACTGAAAATTTCATCTGTATTTCCTTAGTGTTTATTTATTCTTTTTTAAGCGAGAGCGTCAGGCGCTGAAAAGTTGAACTGTACTCCGGATCTTCAGCGATCCTCTGCCGGGTTCTTTTTATCGCGTCATGCACCGATGAGTGGTCCTTGTTGAACTCTCTGCCGATGTCATTTAGCGACAGACCGGGAATTAAGTCACTGGCCAAAGTCATAGCCATGGATCTTGCCATCGAGATCTTTTTCTTTCTCTCGGCGGATTCCATGGAACTTACCGTGACTTCGAATTCTTTGGCGACGCGATCTTTAATCTTCTCGACAGTCGTGATTTGGTTCTTGTTATTGACGAGGACTGACAACGTCTTTACTGCATCATCATACGTGATCCCGTTGTAGGTCATGATATGGGTTTGCAGAGTTTTGATCGCGCCTTCGATCTCACGCACGTTTGAGCGGATGTTCGTGGCAATGTACTGAACGATGTTGTCTGGCAGATTGACATGAAATTCGCGGCACTTGCTCTTGGTGATGGCTGCACGGGTCTCAGTATCGGGCGGATAAATCTCTCTGCATACTCCTGAACCGAACCTGGAGATCAGCCTTTGGTTAAAACCTTTCAAATTGCCAGGCGGGACATCGGACGCGAGGATCAGCTGCCGGTTTGGCCTGTCGATGAAATCAGCGATGATTTCGAAAAAGGTATCACGCGATTTTTCAGCTTTAATAAAGTTCTGAATATCGTCGACGATGAACACATCACGGCTGGTGAACAGATCCTGAAAATTGACCTGCATGGAGTCGTAAGAATTGCGGTTGCTCATCGCGTTCACATAGAAATGAATGAATTCTTCAGCGCGCAGATACACCAGCGTCTTTTCTGGATGTCCTCTGCGAATTTCGTTGGCGATCGCAAAAAGCAGGTGGGTCTTCCCCAGGCCGGATGCCCCATAGATATAGAAAGGATTGGTGGTCGTTTCACCGGGCGCTGCGGCGATTTTTTTTGCAATAGCGAAGATCAGGCTGTTTACCGGATCCGTCACATAGTTCTCAAAGGTTTTATCCGGGTTGATTCGATCTTCACGCATAAACTTGGGCAGTTGCTGTGTAGCAGCGGGCTGGCGTGAAGGTGAAATTCCCCTGGTGTTTTTTTGTGCGACCGGGCCGCCGGCGAAAGTCATTTGGCCTTGCTGGTATGGGACTTGTCCATATTCTGATTGTGCATAATTTGGCGTTGCAGAATATGGAGGGATAGTCGGCTGCTGTGTATATTGAGGGGCCGGTGCCGGAGCTGGTGCGGGTTGCACCGATTGATTCGGGTCCTGCAATTTAATCGTCAGTTCCTGGATCCCTGAGAGTCTTTTAAATTCTTTGAAAAAGGCCGACAGATAATCTGGAAAAATTTCGTAGGCGTAGGACGATTTAAATTGGAAAGTTAGAATTCTTCCGTTGATGAGAACGCTCACCTGAGAACCTATCATCATCACGAGTTTTTTCTCTTTGTCGTCCTTCTCGTATGACTCCGCGACGTTGTGTACGGTCTGGTTCCAGAGACTGATTAAATCCATGATAATTTGATCGTCTTTTTCTAGAAAAAATTAACGGTTACTTGATGTTTATTATATCATTTTTTTACTGTTTTGGTGTTGTAACTCAATTGTTTTTTCTTTAAAAAACTTTCGATTTTTTGTTCTTTTTTGATGTTCCACGTGGAACATTTTTAATTTTCCGTTAGCTTATCTTTTCCAACTTTTCTCTCAAAGTGTCGTTCATTATTCTTGGGATAAAGATATGTTCCACGTGGAACAATTTTATGTTCTGCAGATTTCCTTTTACGGGATGTTTGTCTCTCGCAGTGATTTATATTTTGAAATATATGAGGCAGTCTTTTGGTTATTTCGATTAGCAAAATTTCTTTTGATGTTCCACGTGGAACATGCCCTATAACCAAGTTTGCTGAGCAGTTTATTATTCCGGAATGGAAATGATGACTTCATAGCGCGATTATCTAATATTGCGACAAAGAGCTATGTTGCACGTGACACATTGCGTAAAGATGATCTTTATTTAAGCAAGCAAATTATTGGACAGAGTTGATTGCATGCTAAAAAAATTAACAGCCTAGCCATCAACCTCGTTTGATGAATGTTCCACGTGGAACATTGAATGAGAAGCCTTTAAAACACTTTGAACTCGACTTTCATTTCGAATCGAAAGCAGGCAATGACAACATGATTAGAAAAGACTAGGAAAATACCAGGCCCTTTAGGAATAGAGCAATCTTAATTCGTATGAGATTTTCCTCACGGAGAAGGTATAAGGCCAAAAATTAAAAAATAGCTAGGAATAACGAATGTATGTCGTTTGACGCTGCAGATACGTAAAATTCCATCATTAAATAAGATTAAGAAGCTTCATGTTCCACGTGGAACATCAGGAAAAAAGAAATGCAGATACCCTAAAAAAGGATCTGAGATGAAGAAAATGTCAGTGAGCGATGGGAGTGATAAAGGAAAATAAAAGCCGGAACTGAAAAGTCCCGGCTCAAAATTGAAATCAGCTCTTAGTAGAGAACAGAGATATCGGCAGTCTGACCGAAGAGTTTTTTGAGACGGTTAAGAATGCCCAGACGGTTATTTCTCACAGCCTCATCCAGATCGTTAACCATCACGCTGTCAAAGAAGCTGTCAACATCGCCTCTGAGTTCAGAGAGCGAAGTCATAGCTTTGACATAATCTCCGTGATCGTAAAAATCCTTAATCTTAGGTTCAATGGCATTTAAGGCCTTGACCAGGGATTTCTCTGCAGGCTCTTTCAGAAGATCGTCAGAAACGGCTTCAGGACTAACACCGGCCTTGCTCAAAATATTGGAGATGCGCTTATAGGCGGCAGCAAGATCGGCTGCAGCGGCATCAGTCTTGAACGCCTGAACCGCCTTAACACGCAGATCGAAATCAAGCAGCGAAACCGGCTTAACCGAAAGCACCGAGAGGTAAATCGGCGCATCGATCCCCTGATCCTGGTAATAGGACTTGAGCCTGGTGAAAATAAATTCAACCACTGCCTGAGCCGGAGAACCTTTCTTAAACTTGTCAGCCATTAAAGCGCAAGCCTTCTCGACAACCTCAGGAATATTCAATTCGAGGCGGTTCTCCAGCACGACGCGGATAAGGCCAATGGCGGCACGACGCAGACCAAAAGGATCTTTGTCACCGCGGGGGAGCATGCCGATCCCCATGATTCCGACAAGGGTAATGATCTTCTCAGCAATGCTGACAGCCATCTGCACCGGCTTAGTGGGGACGGCGTCACCGGCAAAACGCGGCTGGTAGGACTGGAAGATGGCCTCGGCAACATCCTTGTCCTCGCCGTCCAGTTCCGCGTAATGCATGCCGATGATGCCTTGGGTATCGGTAAATTCAGTCACCATCGTGGTGGCGAGATCGCACTTTGACAAATGAGCCGCGCGCACGGCTTTGGTTTCATCGGCACCGGTAAGGCCGGCAATGAAGGCCGACAGTTTCTCAACGATTGAGGTACGGTAAGCCAAAGTGCCGATGTCTTTCTGGTAGACGATATGCTCAAGTCTCGGGAAGAAAGATTCAAGGCTGTGTTTGCGGTCCGTCTTAAAGAAGAATTCCGCATCGGAAAGGCGCGGACGGATCACGCGCTCGTTGCCTGAGATCAGGGAGGAAGGATCGCTCGGATTGATATTGGAAGCGAAAGCAAAGGTCGAAAGCAGCTTCCCGTCTTTTGAGTAAATCGGGAAGTATTTTTGATCGCCCTTCATGGTATAGACCAGAGCCTCTGACGGCACCTGAAGGAAACGCTCTTCAAAAGTCGCCTTGAAAATATGCGGCGCTTCGACAATCGAAGTTACTTCCTCAACGAGGGCATCGTCCAAATCGGCGACACCGTTAACCGAATCAGCAATGGCTTTGACCTGGGAAATAATGGACTGTTTTCTTTCGTCATAGTCAGCGATCACTGAGCCTTCATCGCGCAGCTGCTGAACATAGGTGTCGGCATTCTTAATCGAAATTTGCTTCTGGCCGAGGAACCTGTGGCCGTTGATCACGCGATCGGACTTAATGCCAAGGATAGTGCCGGGGATGATTTCATCACCAAAGAGCATGCACAGCGTATGCACCGGACGAATGAATTGCTCTTTTTTGGCGCCCCAATGCATAAGACGAGGAATAGGCAGAGCTTTCAAAGCGTTAGTAAAAAGTTCAGGCACGAGCGCTGCGGTATCCCGGCCTTTGCGCAGTGTTTTTATATAAAGCCATTCGCCTTTGGGGGTTTTAAGAGTCTGAGCCTCAGAGACGCTGATCCCGTTGGCCTTGGCCCAGCCGGTTGCGGCTTTGGTCGGATTGCCGTCTTTGTCGAAGGCTGCTTTAAGCGCAGGCCCGCGGATCTCCAGTTCGGCGTCCTTTTGTTTGGTGTCGAGATCTTTGATCACCAAAGCCAGGCGGCGAGGTGTCGCGTACCACTTGGCGGAAGAGAATCCCAGACCGAGATCTTTCAGGGATTTTACGAAACTGTCGTGCAGCGACTGAGCCAGAGTCCTTAAAGATTTAGGAGGCAGCTCTTCCGTGCCGAGCTCAAGCAGTAAATTCTTAGTATCCATAGTTATCCTTAATCCTTATTTTGCGGCATCTGCTTTATTGCACATCGGGAATCCCAAAGTCTCACGTGACTTGTAGTATTCCTCGGCGACAGTCTTGGAAAGGGCTCTGATCCTGAGGATGTATCTCTGCCTTTCGGTAACGGAAATGGCATGGCGGGCATCGAGCAGGTTAAAGCAGTGAGCGGCTTTTAAAATGCGTTCATAAGCGGGAAGAGGCAGCGGCTTGTCTAAAGTGAGCAGATATTTGGCTTCCTTTTCCATCTGGTCAAACATATAGAAGAGGAAATCTGTGTTCGCGTACTCGAAATTGTAGGTGGATTGCTCGACCTCGTTCTGGTGGAAGATGTCGCCATAGGTCACGTCGCCGTTGGCGGTGTGAGCCCACAGGAGATCGTAAACGGTCTCTTTCTTCTGCATGTACATGGCCAGACGCTCAAGACCGTAAGTAAGCTCGCCGGTCACCGGGAAGCATTCGAGCCCGCCGACCTGCTGGAAATAGGTGAACTGTGAAATTTCCATGCCGTTAAGCCAGATTTCCCAGCCCAGACCCCAGGCGCCGAGCGTCGGGTTTTCCCAGTTGTCCTCAACGAAACGGATATCGTTGACGGTAGGATCAAAGCCCAGCTCTTTTAGAGAGCCTAAATAAAGATCCTGGATATTGTCGGGGGAAGGCTTAAGGATCACCTGGAACTGATAGTAGTGCTGCAGGCGGTTGGGGTTTTCGCCGTAACGGCCGTCGGTCGGGCGCCTGGAAGGCTGAACGTAGCAGCAGCTGATCGGTTCAGGCCCAAGCGATCTCAGGAACGTCATGGGGTGGGATGTGCCAGCGCCGACTTCCATGTCGAAAGGTTCTGCGACCATGCATCCATGGCGCATCCAGTAATCCTGCAAGGTTAAGATCAACCCCTGAAAAGTCTGAAGATCATATTTATTGGGCATTTTTGTAAACCACGGTTTAAATTTTTAGGTTGCTGCCAAAGTCCTGCCGGACCTGCGGAACGGTGCATAAAAAAGCCGGCACCGAAGTGTCAGCCTTAGCAGGGAGCAGGTTCTGCATCTAAAAAGCAAGGCAGAATTATCCTTGCGCGCAAGCCGGTCTGTCTGGCGGCGCTCAGCATTCGCTTATTTTAACAAAGAGGGCAGGCGTAAGAACGCGGCGGGCAGGGTTTCCGTCATTTTCTGACCACGAATAAAAAAGGATGGGCGTCATCGGGGACGCTGACCAGTTCATGGTTCATGAATTTGCAAAAAGCGGGGATATCGCGCAGGGAAACCGGATCATCAGAGAGGATGGAAACCTCGTCCCCGTCATCAGCTTCGCGCACCGCTTTTTTCAAAAGCATCAGCGGCTCCGGGCAAATAAGCCCTCGCGCGTCGATCGGTTTTTCAGATTTCAAGATTATTAACTCCCTGAAGAACTTTGATGTACAAAGGATCTGCCCGCTCTGATATAATGCGCTCACGCCATTCAGGCTGGCATAGCTCAGTTGGTAGAGCACCTGTTTTGTAAACAGGGGGTCGCGGGTTCAAGCCCTGCTGCCAGCACCAGTTATCCCCCTTTCCGAACCCAAATATCCCTTTATTTTCAGCCAGTATTTCCAGACAGCAAAATCAAAAAAAGCAGGAATAGACAGTAACGCGGCGGCAAAGTGGCAGCGTCTTCGGGCTCTGAAACTAAGAAAAAATCTCATTTAAGGCTCATGTCGCAGGGTGGCAGTTCCATTGAGGTTAACCGCATTATAAATTTTCGACAATCTCGTCAAACTGATAACACTATGTTATCAAGTGTAAAAAAGTAAAAGATTTCGCTTTGAAAGGACGATTATTCACATCAGGGAAAGCATTGCGCGTAATCGGCAGTTTCGGCACGAAAATTTAGCCGTTTTTAATGCATGTTGTGATGCAGGATCAATTTTTTTGCATGATATAATTGCGGCGTGCGAAACAGGCCATTGGGCGATTTTGGACGTTTAGTCCGGTCAAAGCGCAAGGCAGGGTTTCGCAGATGGGATCTTACATTACAAGGTGAAAACAATGAAAACTAAGTTTTTGGCTTTATCCGTTGCCGCTGCTTTAGCCGCAACTTCTTTCTCAGCCAATGCTGCTCTCGAGAATTCCTGGGACTTCGGTCTTAAAGGCGGCTGGGCTCACACTTACTTCGACAGCGCCAAGGATCTTGGCATCGAAGACAAGAACGGCTTCGCTTACGGCCTTTACATCGGCTACAACTTCACCGACTGGTTTGGCTTAGAGGCTGGCTACAACGGCTTCTCCGATTTCAAGATCAAGACCAACGGCAAGAACCACAAGCTGAAGATGTACGGCCCTGAGCTGGCTGCCCGCTTCGCTTATCCGCTGGATGACAACGGCTCTGACATCTATGCCCGTTTAGGCTTTGCCTGGACCACCGATGATCTCTCCCACTCCAACCACGGCGCTGATTCTTTCGACCCGCTGCTCGGCGTTGGCGTTCAGTACAAGTTCACCAAGAACTTCGGCGCCCGCCTCGGCTACGACTACTACTTCAAGCCGTTTGATTCCGACTATGCCCCTGAGAAGAAGATCGATGAGGGAATGGGCGTTGTGTACATCGGCCTGCAGTACTCCATCGGCGGCCCGGCTCCTGTTGCCGCTCCGGCTCCTGAGAAGACCACTGAGCGCGTGACCGAGAACCACAGCCTGTCAGCCGGCACCCTGTTCCCGTTTGATGGCGCCACCCTCTCCGACAACGGCAAGAAAGTTGTCGCCGATGTTGTTGAGAGCTCCAAACAGCTCGACAACACCGAGTTCGAAGTTTACGGCTACACCGATCGCATCGGCTCTGACGCCTACAACCAGAAGCTCTCCGAGAAGCGCGCCAACGCTGTTGCTTCCGAGCTTCAGGCGAACGGCCTGAACCCTGCCCAGATCAAGACCGTTGAAGGCCGCGGCAAGGCTAACCCTGTGACCGGCAACAAGTGCGATACCGTCAAGGGCAAGGCTAAGCTGATCGACTGCCTGGCTCCGGATCGCCGCGTTGAGGTTGTCGTCACCGGTGACAAGACCACCGAGAAGGCTCTCTAATCGTTAATCTCTGTTGAGATTCAAAAGCCCTCCCTCTGCGGAGGGCTTTTTCGTGCCGAAAATTCACGCAAAGGTGAGATTTTTTGGCAAAAAGGTTGTATAAAATTAAATCTGATACAATCTATATCAGTAAAAACTGCTTTTGCGAGGAACACCATGAACGTACATGATTTTGAAGTCACCACTCTCCAGGGCAAGAAGAAGGCGCTCAAGGACTATCAGGGAAAAGTCCTGCTGATCGTCAACACTGCCAGCAAATGCGGGTTTACGCCGCAGTACGAAGAGCTGGAAGCGCTGTACAAAAAATATAAAGACCAGGGCTTTGAAATCCTCGGTTTCCCCTGCAACCAGTTTGCAGGCCAGGAGCCCGGCAGCGCCGGCCAGATCACCGAATTCTGCAAGATTAACTACGGCGTTACCTTCCAGCTTTTTGAAAAGGGCGATGTCCGCGATGAAAACGCCCAGCCGCTGTTTAAGTATTTAACCTCAGTCCTGCCTTTCAAGGGCTTTGACATGAAGCATCCGATCGCTCAGGTGCTGCTTGACGCCATAAAAAAGAACTTCCCGCAATTCCTTGAGGGCGACTCGATCAAATGGAACTTCACGAAGTTCCTCATCGACAAAGACGGCAACCCGGTGGCGCGTTTTGAGCCCACCACCGTGCCCTCGGCCATCGCCCCTGAGATAGAGAAACTGCTGTCCAAGTGAAACGCGAGGACAGCTTAAAGCTCAGCTCCCAGCTCTGCTTTCCGCTCTATGCGGCCTCGCGCGAGCTAACCAAAGCCTACGCGCCGCTTTTAAAGGAAATGGGGCTTACCTACCCGCAGTACCTCGTGATGATGGTGCTGTGGGAGGACGGAAGCGCCAGTGTCAAAGACCTGGGCGAGAGCCTCTGCCTGGATTCAGGCACGCTCACGCCGATGCTTAAAAAGATGGAAAGCCACGGGCTCATCTTAAAAACCCGCGATCCTGAGGATCAGCGCAGCGTCATCGTATCCCTGACCAAGAAAGGCAGCGACTTTAAGGAGCGCGCCTATGCGGTGCCCGCGGCCATGAGCTGCATGATCGGGCTTGATGAGGCTGAGGCGCGCAGCCTCTATGCCTTAACCTACAAACTGCTGCACGCCCTGCAAGCGCGCGAGCAAAGCTGAAAGCCGGCAAACACACAAAAGCCCCGCGCATCCAGGCGACACACGGGGCTTATGCTTCCCCGGGATCATTGTTCCTGAGGCTGCTCTATGTTGTCGATCATCTGCTGGTAGTAATCGAGAGTGCCCTGATCAGGGTGCGAGATCATCTCATCGAACATAGTTTTGATCTGCTCCATCACCGAGGCTCGGCAGATAAACACCAGCTTGGAGCAAGGCTTACCCTCGGGCCAGGCTTTCATTTCCGCCAGGGGGTAGAGGTTGCCCATGACCGCGTGCACGATCACCGGCTTGTCCTGGCCCTTGAGGTTGAGGATCCCCTTGATGCGCAGGATCGAGTCGCCGTAGACATCCGAGACATTGCCGATGGCCGCCAGCAGCGCCAGCGGATCAATAGGATCATCGTGCTCCAGGGCGAAAGAATCGACATCCGTGTGGGCGATGATGCGCGGTTTGGCCACGCCCACGGCTCCCTGCAGCGATGCCGGTCTGAAAGAGCTGGCCAGCGGCGCTTTGATGTTGAGCCAGGATTTAACCTGGGTTTCGTAATCCTGCTCGGAATTCTTGTAAGGGCCGATGTCAAAGAGCAGTTTCGGTGTGATATTGCCCTTGATCATCGGGTAGATCTTGGAATTAGGGTTGATCTTGCCGGCGATGTCGTAGATGGGATCGAGATCATCGGCATCAACCAGATCGGTCTTGCTGATGAGGATGAGATCCGCCAAGGCGATCTGCTTTACAGCCTCGTACTGCTTCTTTAACTGATCGCGGATAAACTGGGCGTCGAGCACGGTCACGGTGCCGTCGTAGTAAAAGTTCTCTATGAGGTACTCATCGCCGTTGAGCGTGGCGATGACGCCTGCCGGATCGGCAAGGCCGGTCGTCTCTATAAGCACGCGCTTGAAATTGGGGATCAGGCCCTGCTGCGCTTTGACGAGGTTGTTGGCCAGGCAGTCGATGAGCGCGCCCTGCAGCGAGCAGCAGATGCAGCCTGAGCCTAACAGCACTACCGTGTCGTCCACGCTCTGCACCAGCTCGTGATCGAGTCCGACATCGCCAAATTCATTGATGAGCACCAAAGTGTCTTTGAACTCCGGGGTGTTTACCCAGTGGTTCAGGAGGGTGGTTTTGCCGCTTCCCAGGAAACCGGTGATGATGTTTACGGGAATGCGCCTGTCTTGTTCAACGATGTCGGTCACTTTGTGTCTCCAAAGATGAAATTTAACGCCCGCGCCAGCGCCGGGTTCCTGATGCTGTCGACCTCATTGATGACGTCATGCCAGCTCCCCTCTATGGATTCAAGGCAGGGCTTTGCGGCGTCGTGCTGATGTTTTTTGCAAAACGCCGCGGCGGCGCTGCTTAAGACGACGCGGTCTTGGGCTGCCGGCATAAACAGGCAGGGGGCTTTGAGCCCGGAGTCAGAGGCAAAAAGCCGCAGCTGCTGTGCCGTGGCCTCATGCAGAAAGCCGAAAGTCGGAGCGCCGATCGTCAGCTCAGGGTGTTCGCGGTAGTAAGCATGATAAGCCTCGTAGCGCTCTTTGCAATGACAGTGATAGTTTTGGTCAAAAGGGATGTCGCGATAGGCTTTGCCATAAGGGGTAAAGCGGCAGCGCAGCCACGGCAGAGAGCCTGCCGCGGCTATAAGGCGCAGCTGCCAGGGCGAGTATTTCGTGTTCGGCCACAGGTACGGGGCGATGAGGCAGACGCGCGCAGGGCTTAACGCTCCTTCTTTCATGGCCGCAAGCGAAATGAGGCAGCCAAAGGAGAATGCAAGCAGCCCGTATGAGGCATAGCCTAAGCACGAGGCGAACAGACGCACGTCAGAGAGCAAATCCGCAAAACTGCCGATGTGGCATTTTTGCGGATCGGCAAGCAGGCGCGATGAGGTGCCCTGCCCGCGCACAAAGAGCACGGCCGCCCGGATGCCCAAAGCGCTGAGCTCGTAAAAGAACTCCGCGTACTTGTGCGCCGTCTCCCCGCGCCCGGGGATGATGAGCAGCTGCTCTCTGGCGCCCGGCGGGACAACCTCGGCGCAGTCAAGGTGCAGTCCGTCTTTGGTTTCATAACGGTGCTGCTTTACCTCACTGCGCCAGAAGGCTTCTATTTGCGGCAGCTCTGAGGCAAAGCGCCCTGCGGTTAAAAAAGAGTTTTCGTCAATCATGCTGCGCCCTGGTATTCAGGCAGTAGGTTTCGCTTTCAGCGGCGGCGGGCGATGCGCACAACGCCCGGGACGGCTTTGATGCGCTTCATGACGCCTGCCAGGTGCAGGCGATCGCGCACGGTGATGATGAGTTTCATCAATGAGGTCTGATCGTCTTTTTGCTCGGAGCTGATGTTTTGCACCGAGGAGGAGGCCATGTCTACGGCGTTGAGGATCTCGGTCATGATCCCCTGGCGGCGGCCGTGTTCGACGATGATGCAGGTGTTAAAGGTCTGGGCTGAGGCCACCGCCAGATCCCAGCCGACTTTAAGCAGTTTGGAGGGATCTTTTTCGGTGGCGCGCAGGTTCGGGCAGTTCTTGCTGTGGATCACGAGGCCGCGCCCGGAGGCGACGTGGGCGATGATCTCGTCGCCGGGGATCGGCATGCAGCACTGGGCAAAGACATAAGGCACGCCGCCGGTGCCGGTAACCGGCAGGTTGCCGCCTTCGGTCTCGTCAGGCGCCAGCATGGCGGCCACGGAAACCGTAAGGATGTTGCCCATGGCCACATCGGCAAACAGCGACTTGAGATCGGGCTTGTTGAACTGCTTTAAGACCTTGTCGACGGTTTCTTTGGGGATGTCCTCGATATGCCTGCCGTGCAGGGCGTTGAGCAGCAGCCTCCGCCCGATGAGTTCGCACTCCTGAGCCCTCAGGCCTTTGAGGTACTGGCGGATCTTCGAACGGGCTTTGGAGGTGACGACGCTCGAGAGCCAGATGGCGTTAGGACGCGCGTTCGGGTTTGTGATGATCTCGACGGTCTGGCCGGATTGCAGCTTGTGGGAGAGCGGGAAGCTGCGGTGGTTGACGACGGCGCCGATACAGTGGGCGCCGATGTCGGTGTGCACGGCGTAGGCAAAATCCACCGGGGTCGCCCCTTTGGGCAGATCGTAAATCTTGCCCTCAGGCGTAAATATGTAGATGGCGTCGGAGAAGAGATCGGTCTTGACATCGTTGATGAACTCGCTGGAGTTTTCCGAGCTCTTTTGCAGATCATTGATGTTTTTAAGCCACACCTGCGCGTTGCGCTGGGACGTGGTGGAAACCGGCTCTGAGCCTTTCTCCTTGTAGGCCCAGTGCGCGGCGACGCCGCGCGCTGCGACCTGATCCATAAATTCCGTGCGGATCTGCAGCTCCACCGGCACGCCGTGCGGGCCGATGAGCGAGGTGTGCAGTGACTGGTAGCCGTTGATCTTCGGGATGGCGATGTAATCCTTAAACCCGCCGGGCCGGGGCTTGAAGAGGTTGTGCATCTGCCCGAGCACCCGGTAGCAGGTGTCGACGTCTTTTAGGATGATCCTGAAGGCGTAGACATCCATGATCTCCGAGAACTGCAGCTCTTTGCGCACCATCTTGCGGTAGATGCTGTAGATGTGTTTTTCGCGCCCGAGCACGCGTGCAGGGATGTCCACTTCCGTAAGCCGGTCGCGGATCTGCTTTAGGATCCCCGAAATGATTTCCCGGCGGTTGTTACTGGCGCGCGACACCGCGGCCTTGAGCACGCGGTAGCGCTGCGGATAGAGCGCCGCCAGCCCCAGCTCTTCAAGCTCGGATTTGATGTCGGAGATGCCCAGGCGGTTGGCGATGGGCGCGAAGATGTCCAAGGTCTCGCGGGCGATGCGCTTGCGCTTGTCAGGCCGCAGCGCCCCCAGTGTGCGCATGTTGTGCGTGCGGTCGGCAAGCTTGATGAGGATGACGCGGATGTCCTGCGTCATGGCCAGGATCATCTTGCGGAAATTCTCCGTCTGCGCTTCGCGGTAGTTGTGGAACGCCAGCTTGTCGAGCTTGGTGACGCCTTCGACGAGGTTTTTTACCGCCAGGCCGAAATTGTCCTGGAGATCCTTGTCGGTAAGCTCGGTGTCTTCGACGACGTCATGCAGCAGCGCCGCCTGCACGGATTCGGCATCCAGGTGCATCTGGGCGACTATGGAGGCCACGGCTATGGGGTGGATGATGTAAGGCTCGCCTGAGGCGCGGCGCTGTTTGCTGTGGGCCTGATCGGCCATCACGAACGCACGATCGATAGCCTGGACGTTCTCAGGGCTTAAATACGAGGAGACGGCCTCGCGCAGGTGGATGTAGTAATGGAGATTGGGAGATCCGAGCACTTGCGCGGACGGCTGCATCGCATCAGCACCGGTGTCGCTGTCCGCTCCCATAGAACAGATCTCCCCGATAGGTTCAGGCGAACATTTCCGCGCCGTCTATGGGCGCGAACTCGTTGTCGGCGGGATGGACGGAGGCGTCGCGCAGGTGTTCCTTGCGATCCTGCTTGTCGAGGAATTCCTCGGTGATCAGCCCCTCTTCAACCTCGCGCAGGGCGATCACGGTCGGCTTGTCGTTTTCCTCATCGACAAGCGGCTTGCTGCCCATGGAGATCTGGCGGGCGCGGCGGGCGGCAAGCAGCACTAAATCAAAGCGGTTGCCGACTTTGTCCACAGCGTCTTCAACAGTAACTCTGGCCATGTGTTTACCTTCTGAATATTTTGCAATCTGCGGTTATTGTAGCGTATCAAGGGTCTGATTATACATGATCAAGCCTGCTCCAGGTCAGCCCTCAGGGGCGCAGATCCCCGGAAAGAGCTGCGCGACCGCCGCAGCTTGCAGCGCGGTTTCAGCGCGGGCTGAGAGGATGACCGCGTGCAGCTGTAACAGGCTTTCATCAAAGTCGTCATTGATGATCACATGATCATATTCGCTGTAATGGGAGATCTCGCGCATGGCCTTTTCCATGCGGCCCTTTATGACCTCATCGGAGTCCTGGCCGCGCGCCCTTAAACGGCGCTCGAGCTCCTCCAGTGAAGGCGGCAGGATAAAGATGCTGCGCGCGCCCGGCGTCTGGGCGCGGATCTGCCGGGCGCCCTGCCAGTCGATGTCAAAGAGCACGTCTTTGCCCTCGGCAAGCCACTGCTCGACGATCTCGCGGGACGTGCCGTAATAGTGCCCGAACACGCAGGCGTACTCATAAAAAGCCTTGCGGGCGATGAGCGCCTTGAACTCGTCTTCGGAGACAAAATGGTAGCTGACATCCTGCACCTCGCCCGGGCGCATTTCTCTGGTGGTGTGGGATATGGAAAGCCGCAGCGAGTCATCGCCGTTAAAGCGCTTTAACAGCGCGGCGATCAGGGATGATTTCCCCGCGCCGCTGGGCGCGGAGACGATAAACAGGTTTCCTTTTTTCATGGTGTTTCCTGGGCGGAAGCTGCCGCTTCATCGGCTGCAAACCAGCCCCGCAGCACGGCGCGGGTTTCATCAACGCCGATCTTTTTTATGGCGGAGAATGCGATGATGGTGAAGGTGCCGTTGAACTCGCTGAGCAGGCGGCGCACTTCAGCCACGCCCTCGCGGCGCGCGTTGACGCCCAGCTTGTCAGCTTTTGTCAGCAATATGAGCACCGGCAGCCTGGCACTGATGCTCCAGTCGATGATGAGGCGGTCGTGATCGCGCAGCGGAGTGCGGATGTCCATCGTCATCACGAGCCCCGCGAGCGCCTGGCGGCACTGCAGGTACTGTGTCATGCTCGTCTGCCATTTGCGCTTCATGCTCTCAGGCACCGCGGCATAGCCGTAGCCGGGGAGATCGACAAAATACTTCCCCTCGCTCACCTTAAACAGGTTGATGAGCTGCGTGCGCCCGGGCGTCCTGGAAGTCTTGGCGAGGTTTTTCTGATCGCAGATGGCATTTAAGGCCGAGGATTTCCCGGAGTTTGACCTGCCGATAAAGGCTACCTCGGTCCCGCGGTCATCTGGCAGTTTGCCGATGGCGGGGGCCGAGGTGATAAAACGGGCGTTGCGGAAGGAAAGTTCTTTGTCGCTCATGAATTATTTTTTGAGGTTGTACTTTTCAAGGATCTCGTCAGGGCTTAACTGGCTGTGCTCCTTGAACTCGCGCACCATGTCAAACTGCGTGTTGTCCATGGCCAGCTCGAGGAAGAACACATTGTTGTCCTGAGTGGTAAAGGTTACCTTGCTGTACTGGGGGTTGTCCAGGTTGACGCTGATGCTGATCTGCAGCTCGCGCGGCAGGGCCAGCATCTTAGGCTGGGATTGGGTGATCGAGGTGTGCAGCTTCTCGTTCACGCTCTTGGTGAAGTTGCCGAGGATCTGGTTCATGAGTTCGCCTAAGGCGTTGGAGACCTCTTCTGAGGTATAGTTTTTGGCGCGGTCGTCCTCAGGCATGCCCATGGCCTGCATGTAGTGCTCGTAGAGTTCCATGGCGGTCGTCTTGGGGAAGTTGATCACGACCATGCCGGAGAACGAGCCGGTGAACATCACGAAAGTGCCGATGTCCGGGGTCAGCGTGGTCTTGGTGATGCGCTGCACCATCGGGGTGTAGGAAACTTTGTCCTGCGTGGCGGTGGAAAGCACGTAGGCGACGCTGTCGCAAAGGCCTAAGAGCAGATCATCATTGCCGACGGTTTTTGAATCTGACATTTTCTGTACTCCGTTAAAAGTTGTGCCGGAGCCTGCGGCGCCGGTTTTTAAATCAGGATAATGAACGTATTTTAAGCCGCACAGCGCGCAGCGGACTGAGAGTCAGTTAGCAAATAGGCAAGATGCCGCCCCCGCAAACGGGGGCGGAAAAGCGGTTATTTGAGGTTGAGTTCCTTGATCTTGCGCGTCAGGGTGTTGCGGCCCCAGCCTAAGAGCTTGGCCGATTCCTGCTTGTGGTTGCCGGTAAAGCTCAGCGTGGCCTCGAGCATGACGCGTTCGAATTCCGGCACGGCCTCGGAGAGGATGTCGCGCTCGCCGGCGCGCAGGCGGCTGTCGACCCAGTTGCGCAGCTGTTCCTGCCATGAGGTGGCTTCCTTCGTGGAGCCGGAGATCGACGTCGTGCCCTTGCTCACCTGCGGGCGGCTGTGCAGGAACTCCGAGGGCAGATCCACGAGCTGGATGTCGTTGCCCGTGACCATGATCGTGAGGTACTTGCACAGGTTCTTAAGCTGGGTGACGTTGCCCGGCCAGTTCTGGCGGCACAGGAACACCAGCACCTCGGACGTGAGCTTTTTCGGCTCGGTATGCGCTTCGGCGGCCGCCGCGGCCAAAAAATGCTTGGCGAGCATCGGGATGTCGTTGTTGCGCTCGCGCAGCGGCGGCATGCGGATGTTGATGACGTTAAGCCTGTAGTAGAGATCGGAGATGAAAGCGCCCTGGGCTGCCATGTCCTCAAGATCTTTTGAGGAGGAGGCGATGATCCTCACGTCGGCTTTCACCGGTTTGTCCGTGCCCACCGGGATGTACTCGCCGGTCTGCACCAGGTGCAGCAGCCTTGTCTGCGCGTCCATGGGCATGTCGCAGATCTCGTTGACAAAGAGCGTGCCGCCGGCGGCGCGCGCGATCGCGCAGGCCTGCGCCTGGGAGCCTGACACATCGCCGAAGACCTCGGAGGAGACCATGTCCTGGGGCATGGATGTCATGTTGACGGACACGAAACTGTGATCGCGGCGGGAGCCGTGGCGGTGCAGGGCCTGGGCCACGAGCTCGCGGCCGGTGCCGACCTCGCCCTGCACGAGCACCGGCAGCTCCGTCTTGGAGACTCTGCCGATGAACTTAAAGACTTCCTGCATGACCGGAGACTTGCCGATGATCTCCTCATCCTCGTCAGGATCATGTGCGGCCTGGGCGCCCTGCTCGTGCGAGCGCTCCTCGCGCAGCTTCTGGGTGTTGAAACGGTGCAGCGCGGCGCGGCGGATCACCGTGACGGCGGCCTCGATGTCAAAGGGCTTGGGCAGATATTCAAAAGAACCCTGCTCGTAGGAATCTATGGCGGCGGCCAGATCGCTGTGGGCCGTCATGATGATAAAGGGGATGTCCGCGTCCACTTTGTGCACGGCGCGGATCAGGGACAGGCCGTCGATGCCGGGCATGCGGATGTCGGAGACGATGACGTCCGGGACTTCATGCTCGAGCGCCGCCAAAGCCGCGTCGCCGGTTTCAAACAGACGGTGGCGGATGCTGTTGACGTCCAGAGCCTTGTCAAAGACGAAGCGGATGGATGCGTCGTCATCTATGATCCAGATCATCGGGTTCATAAATTCAAACCTCTTTTAAATCTTGGGATTTAGGTAAGGGCAGGATCAGCCTGAAAGTGGTCTCGTGCTCATCGGAGCGGCAGTCGAGAGTGCCGCCGTGGCGTTCCATGATCCCTTGGGCTATAGGCAGCCCCAGGCCGTTGCCGGTGTGCTTGGTCGTGACCATGGGGTAGAAGATCGTCTGCCGAAGTTCCTCGGGGATCTCCGGGCCGTTGTTCGTCACGGAGAGCACGACGGCCGTGGGGCAGCGGTGGTTGTTGATCATCACGCCGGACTCGGCGCGCGTGCGGATGCGCAGCAGCGGGTGCTCGGTGCCGGCGGCCGACATGGCGTCCGTGGCGTTTTTCACGATGTTGATGAGCACCTGCTGCATGGCGTCGACGTCGAGCTTGAGCTCAGGCAGCGAGGGATCGTAGTCTTTCTCGATGCGCAGCGGCAGCTGCTTTTGCATGGACATGGCCATGAGCGAGAGCACTTTCTCGATGACGAAGTGGATATTGACCCACACCGTCGGATTCGGGCGCTGCGGGCCTAACAGGCTGTCGACGAGGCTTTTGAGGCGATCGGTCTGCTCTATGATGACCGAGGTGTATTCCTTAAGGCCTTTCTGCGCGCCGAACGTCATCTCCAAAAGCTGCGCGGCGCCGCGGATCCCGCCTAAAGGATTTTTGATCTCATGGGCGAGGTTGCGGATCAGATCGCGCGCAGCCATGTGCTGCGTCTGCATCTGCACAGCGTTTACGAGGCGCTGGCGATGCGCCGGGGTGCGCAGTTCGACTATCAGGCCGTGCGCGCGGCCGTTGTAGGGATCGACGTTGACGTCGACCTCGACGGAAAAGCCAGGCTCGGGCGAGAGCATGATCCCGGTTGCGGAGAAGCCTTGGAAGCTGGCTTTGACGGGCACGGGAATGTTGCTCAGAAACGCTTTTTCGGTGCGGTCGACCAGATCGCCAAAACGCAGCGATTTAAGGCGCGACAGCGACATCGACAGCAGCTGCTCGGCCGCCGGGTTGGCGTAGGCGATCCGCAATTGGGGATCAGTCACCAGCACCGCGGTGTAGAGGCCGTCGATGATTGTATTTGGTTCAATTTGCATGAAAAACAGTGAGCGAAATTAGTGCAACACGTAATATCTGTCTAAAACTTTACCACAGAGCCAAATAAAAGGCACAATTTTAGTGCAATATTTTTTATGCGATATTTTGGTGCGGCTGACCTTTAGAACAACAAAACTCAAATATTTTCAAGCCAAACAAGAAACAAAAGAGGCTCACGATCGCTCGTGAGCCTCTGTTTTAAGAACCCGAATTGGTGCTGTTACTCAGCCGCCTTCTTGCCGCCGGCAGCGCGGAAGGCGCGGATGCGATCCATTTCGGAGAGGTTCTTCTTACGCAGGCGCAGCGACACCGGGGTCACCTCGACGAGCTCGTCCTCGTTGATGTACTCAAGGCACTGCTCAAGCGACATCTTCACCGGCGGGGTGAGGATGATGTTGTCGTCGGAGCCGGCGGCACGGACGTTCGTCAGCTTCTTCGTCTTGAGGGCGTTGACGGTGAGATCGTTGTCGCGCACGTGCTGGCCGATGATCTGGCCTTCGTAAATCTCCTCGCCCGGGCCGACAAAGAGGCGGCCGCGCTCCTGCAGGAACCACAGGGCGTAAGGCACGGTCTTGCCGGTGGAGTTCGAAATGATGACGCCGTTGGCGCGCGAGCCTAACGTGCCGCCCACGAACTCGTCATAGCTGTCAAAGCTGTGGTACATGAGGCCGGTGCCGGAGGTCAGCGTCATATAGAGCGTCTGGAAACCGATGAGCCCGCGGGAGGGGATGCGGTAGTCTATGCGCACGCGGCCTTTGCCGTCGGGACTCATGTTCTTAAGCTCGCCCTTGCGGCGGCCGAGCTCTTCCATGACCGGGCCCTGGTTCTCCTCGTTGAGATCGCAGGTTAACAGCTCATACGGCTCAAGCGTCTTGCCGTTTTCCTTCTTTAAGATCACCTCAGGGCGGGAGACGGCCAGCTCGTAGCCTTCGCGGCGCATCTCCTCGATGAGCACGGAAAGGTGCAGCTCGCCGCGACCTGAAACCTTAAAGCGGTCGGCGTCCTCGGTGGGCTCGACGCGCAGCGCCACGTTGTGCACCAGTTCCTGCTTTAAGCGCTCCTCGATGTTGCGGGAGGTGATGAACTTGCCCTCGCGGCCGGCGAAGGGCGAGGTGTTCACGCAGAAATTCATGGTGACGGTCGGCTCGTCGACGGTCAGAGGCGGCAGAGCCTCAGGAGCCTCAGGATCGCAGACTGTGTCTGAGATCTTAAGCTCGCCCAGCCCGGTCACGGCCACGATGTCGCCGGCCTCGGCGACCTCGGCTACCTTGCGGTGCAGCCCGAGGTAATCCATGACCTGGCCGATCTTGCCTTGGCGCCTGGAGCCGTCGCGGCCGACGATGGTGACGGTCTGATTGGCCCTGGCCTGACCGCGTTTGACACGGCCGACGCCGATGACGCCGACGTAGGACGTGAAATCGAGCGAGGAGATCTGCATCTGGAACGGGCCGTTGAGATCGGCCTGCGGCGGGGAGACCTTGTCGACGATGGTCTGGAACAGCGGTTCCATGTTCTCGCCTTGCACGCCCTCCTCAAGCGAGGACCAGCCCTGGAAGGCCGAGGCGTAAACGACCGGGAAGTCGAGCTGTTCGTCCGTGGCGCCGAGGTTGTCGAAGAGGTCGAAGACCTGATCTATAACCCACGAAGGCCTGGCGCCTTCGCGATCGCACTTGTTGATGACCACGATCGGCTTTAAGCCGGCGGCGAAAGCCTTCTGGGTCACGAAACGGGTCTGCGGCATCGGGCCGTCGACAGCGTCGACCAAGAGCAGCACGGAATCAACCATGGACATGACGCGCTCGACCTCGCCGCCGAAATCGGCGTGGCCCGGGGTGTCGACGATGTTGATGCGGTAGCCGTGCCAGTCGATGGCGGTGTTCTTGGAGAGGATGGTGATGCCGCGCTCTTTTTCAATGGCGTTGGAATCCATGACGCGGGTCTGGCCGATCTCATTGCGGTCGAGCGTGCCGGACTGACGGAGCAGGCTGTCCACCAAAGTGGTCTTGCCGTGGTCAACATGCGCGATGATGGCGATGTTGCGGATCTTGCTGACATCCATGATAAAAGTCCTGTGAATTAATAGGCGTTAAAAGTCGCATTATTTTAGCTTGTTTTAAGACAACTGACGCATTGCGCCGGCGCGGCGGGCGGATTTTTGTGGTATGGGAGAGTGCGCCTGATTTTGCTTTGCCGCAAAAGCGCGCTTTGCGGGGAGCGCCGGGCTCTGAATTTCGCTAAAATGCTCAAAACAGGCAAAACGGAGCGTCAAAGTGCGGGAACTTTTCAGGTATTTTATCGGCAGGATCAGGCGCGACGGGCTCGGGCTTGAAGCCTCGGCTTTATCCTTTACCTCCATTCTGGCGCTGATCCCGGCGCTGACCGTCGTGCTTTCCGTGTTTGCCGTCGTGCCCTCGTTCCAAGGGGTGCGCGAGGCCTTAAAACAGTTTGCTTCCAAGAACTTCATGCCGGTGTTTACCGAGCAGGTGGGCAATTACGTAGGCGATCTCGTCGAGCACGCCGCCAAGCTTACGGTGACGAGCACGCTGGTGTTCTTTGTGATCGCGCTGCTGCTGGTGCGCTCCATAGATTTCTCTTTAAACCGCATCTGGCGCGGCGGCCGCCGCAAGTTCGGCCAGACCATGGCCATCTACTGGACGCTTTTGACGCTGGGGCCTTTGGCCGTGGGGCTGATTATTTTCATCACCTCAAAGGTCATTGCCTATGCCGCAGCCTCAGGGGGCGTCGTCGGCGTGCCGCTGCTCATCGCCTACTTCGTGTTTCCGGTGCTCATAGAGATCATCGTGATCACGGCGCTGTTTTTGGTGGTGCCGGCCGTGCAGGTCAGGCTTCAGGATGCGCTCTTAGGCGCAGTGTTTGTGACCGTGCTCTTTGAGATCTCAAAGAAGATCTTCAGCGTGTTTGTGCTCAATTTCTCAAACTACCAGATGGTCTACGGCGCACTGGCGGCGCTGCCGGTTTTGATGGTGTGGATCTATATAAACTGGTGGATCGTGCTTTTGGGCGCGGAGTTTACCGCCACTTTAGGCGTGGTGCGCTCGGGCATGGGCGATGAGGTGCCGCCTTTTATGGTCTACCTTGCCAATATCACCGGCTCAACCCTGGGCTCTGAGAACGCCATCAAGGTGCGCCGCAAGGCCGCCATCAACATCAAGGTTTCAAAGCGCCAGAAGCAGGCGTAGCCTCAGTGCCGCTCTCAGGCGCCGCGGCGCCTGCATCCTGTTCCAAGGCAGCCTCAGGGCTGCCTTGCAGCTGCTCAGGGGCAGCCGCGGCGGAACTTTCGCTTTGCATTTTTGAGAGTTCTTTTTGCCGTTCCTCGAGAGCCTTGCCTGCCTCCTCATTTGCAGCTGCGGCCTTCTCAAGCTCAGAGCGCGCCGCTTCGGCGGCTTTGCCCGCCTGCTCGGCATCGCTCTGCGCCTGCTGCCGCTCCTCATCGAGCCTTGCGATCTCCTCTTTGAGCGCGCTTACCGCGTCAAGCAGCGTCTGCGCATCCTGCTCCTGTTTAAGGCTGCGGCGCTGTTGCTCCTGAGCCTGTGCCTCAAGCTCCGCAGCGCTCAGGCTCTTGGTAAAAAGCCCCGGCCTTAAGATTTCCCCGCGCTCTACAGCGCGCAAATCAAAGAGCGGATCTTTTAAAGCCCCCGAGAATTCCGCCACCGTCATGCTGTCGCGGGGGAGGCTTACGAAATAGCCTTTGCCTGAGAGCGTGCGCTCTTTAAGGGAGGCGCTGGCGCTTAAATTCAGCTCCGAGGTGGAAAGTCCTGAGGAGAGCGTCAGCGCGGCCGCGCCGTCTTTTAAGGAGAGCTGCGCGTTCAGGCGGTGGAAGCCGCAGTCACTGTCGCCTAAGAGCGTGAGCAGCTGCCGGGCGTCAAGGCGGTGATCCTCCTGCCGCCCGCCGTTTATGAGATCGAGCCCAAAGGACGATACCAGCAGGCTGTCGCTTTTAAGGCTTAAGCTCCCGCTGAGGTTTTGCAGCAGATCTTCAGGCCTGCCTGAGGCGCGCAGATCGGCATCGAGGCTGAATTTGCCTGAGAGCAGGTGGGGTATGGAGGAGGAGTTGAGCTCTGAGGCGTCAAAGTCGTGCGCCTGGGCCAAAAGGAAACTGCGGCCCGTCCCGTCGCGCGAGAGCGACAGCGCCAGGCTCAGGCGGGATTTCCCGAACACAGCCTGGGGCACGGAGAGCGTGAGCAGCGACTGGGTGAAGCCCGAGCTCAGTGTCAGATGCGAGCAGCGCCAGTCCTTCCAGAACAGATCCTCAAATGTGAAGCTGGCGCTGCCTGAGGGCGCAGCCTCAAGCTCTGTATTCTCCGACCAGGAAAAGCCTGAGGCCGTGCCTGAGATCTCGCGCACTGACAGGGGCAGCTGCGGCAGGTGCGAGAGCAGCGAGACCTTGGAGAGACTGAGGTTGCCGACGGTAATCGGGGTTTTGAGGAAGCCTTGTGCCAGCTCGGGCGTGATTTCGACCTTGCCGCCTTCCAGGTTCAGGCTGCGCACGCTGGCAGCGCCCCCTGCAAGCGGGATCAGGGCGTCGGTGCTGTACTGCCCTTCAAAGATCCTGCCTTGGGCGCGGATGTCGGCGCTGGTTTGCGAGAGCGCGATCTCCGCCTCACTGTCCTCGGCGGTAAGCTGCAGCGACGGCTTTGAGATCTCCGAGATCGTCCCTTTAAAGCGGCAGCTGACGCCGCCGTCGCCGGCGCTCAAATTCTCCGCCTCGCCGTCGATCCCGGAGATCAGCAAGTCCTGATCCTCAAGCACGATGACAGCGCCGCCTAAGCGCACTTTGGGGGCGCTGAGCTTAAGCTTTGAGAGCATTTTGCGGGGGTTTTTGAGCACGAGGCGCTCCAAAGACAGGTTTGAGAATTCCGCGCTCTGAGTCTTAGGGGAGTAGGCAAAATCCCCGGAGACAAAGCCCCCTAAAGCCGCGGCGCTGAAATCGCTGACGCTGTAGCCAGCGTCAGCGCGCTCAAAGCGCCCGGAGAGCGTCTTAAAGGGAATGCCCGCGCACTCCCCGTCTTTGAGCTCCCCCGAGCCTTTTGCGGCGGTAAAACCGGTTTTTGAGAGCTCCGCCTGCTCAAGCTCAAACGAGGCGCTTTTCGCGCTTAAAGCGCCGTCATTTACCGGCACCTCGACTGCGTGCAGCGCCTGCACGCTCACGCGCTCAAAGCCCAGGCGGTCTGAGGCGATCTTTTGCAGATCGCCATCTTGCAGCTTCACGTCGCGCACGTAGAGATCGCGGATCTTAAGCTCCTTTCCCGAGAGCAGCGATTTTAGATCGTATTCAAGATAGAGCTCGGCGGCGCTGCTCTTCCCGAAGGTGACGCCGTGCAGTTTTAAGGTGTCAGGGTAGAGCGGCGAGAATTCAACCTTGCTGACGTTAAAGCCCACGGACGAGCGTTCGTTGAGCATTCTGAGCAGCGGATCGCGCACATGCTGGCCGTTAAACCAGATCACGAAGGCCGCGGCGGCGGCGCCTGCCAGGCACAAAAGGATGAGCGCGGCTTTTGCAAGGCGCGCAAGCGGGCCTGCTTTGGGTCTTACCACATTGCGCCTTAAAGCCATGAGTCTCCTCCCTTAAGCCTTGCTCGTGCCGGAATTTACGGAGAAACCGTGGAACCAGCGGCCGATGAGCGCGCGCGCGCGTTCATTGTCAGGCAGGATCTGTTCGGCGGCGGCGCGCGCGTCTTTGAACATCTCGTGATCGCGCCCGGCGTCCGCCACCCTGAAGAGGTTAAAGCCGGTCTGCTGATGCCCGAGGATCTCGCCCGGGCCGCGCAGTTTGAGA
This sequence comes from Succinatimonas sp. UBA7265, assembly GCA_002473165.1. Classification (GTDB taxonomy): domain Bacteria; phylum Pseudomonadota; class Gammaproteobacteria; order Enterobacterales; family Succinivibrionaceae; genus Succinivibrio. The sequence goes on along the minus strand of DKSD01000048.1, from coordinate 17,153 downwards.
TCGGCCTCGGCGATCTTAAAGCCGTCGGTGGTCTTGCGCATGATCTTAAGCCGCTCCCAGGCCACGGATCCTTCCCCGGCCGTGCCGCGTTTGTAGACTAAGATGCAGTAAGAGCGCGCCCGCCCGCGGCCGACGCGGCCGCGCAGCTGGTGCAGCTGCGCCAGCCCCAGCCCCTGGGCGCCGTCGATGACGATGATTGAGGCGTTGGGCACGTCGACGCCCACCTCCACGATCGTGGTGGCGGCGAGCACGGAGATCTCCCCTTTTAAGAATTTCTCCATGACTTTGGTCTTCTCATCAGAGCCCATCTGGCCGTGGAGCAGGCCGACTTTTATCCCGGGAAGCTGGCGGGTGAGCAGCGCGTGGATCTCTTTTACCGATGCGAGGGGGCTGTCGTCTTCCTCATCGCCCTCGTCGATGCGCGGGCAGATCCAGTAGGCCTGGGCGCCCTTAGAGCAGACCTCGCGCAGGCGCTTGATGATGTCGCCGCGCCTGGAGTCGTCCATGATGGCAGTCGTCACCGGGGTGCGCCCTGAGGGCAGTTCCTTTAAGGTTGAGACATCCAGATCGGCAAAGAGCGCCAGCTGCTGGGTTCTGGGGATCGGCGTTGCCGTCATGACGAGCTGGTGGACGGCCGTGCCCTCCGGAGCTTTGCGCAGCAGCGCCGCGCGCTGCTCGACGCCAAAGCGGTGCTGCTCGTCTATGACTGCCAGCGTGAGCGCCTTGTAAGCCACCTCAGGCTGGAACAGGCTGTGGGTGCCGATGACTACCTGCGCGCGCCCTTGTGCGATCTCCTCCAAAACCTGCGCGCGCTCGGCTTTTTTCTGGCCTGAGTACAGCAGGGCGCAGCGCACGCCCAAGGGGCTTAGGATCTGCAAAAACTTCCCGTAATGCTGCCTGGCCAGAAGCTCGGTGGGCGCGAGCAGCACGCTCTGAACGCCGTTGCCGGCCGCCTGCAGGCACGCAAGCAGCGCGACGAGCGTCTTGCCCGATCCCACATCGCCGTGGAGCAGGCGCAGCATGGGCACGGGCTTTGAGAGATCGGCCATGATCTCATTGAAGGCCTGATCCTGCGAGGGGGTCAGGGCAAAGCCCAAAGAGGAGAGCAGCTTTTGGTGCAGCGCGGCATCGAATTTCAGCGGCAGGCTGCGGCGGTTGCGGTTGATCCTCTTGAGCGAGAGCAGCATGAGCTCGTAGGCGGTAAGCTCCTCAAAGCACAGGCGCCTGAAAGACGGAAGTTCCTCGGGGGTTACGACAGCCTCGCTGTCTTTGGGCGGCGCGGGGCGGTGCGTCAGGGCGATCGCCGTGTTGATGTCAAGGCCGCCCGGGCGCAGGCTCGCAGGCAGCAGCTCAGGCAGCGGGATGGCGCGCAGCTTTTCGAGCGTCTCCGTGATCAGGCGGCGCAGCGTTTTCTGCGGCATCTTGCCCGGGCTGTGGTAGACGGGGGTCAGGGTGCTTTGGACCTGCGGCTCCTCGCCGGGGTCCAAAAAATGCACTGAGGGGTGCTGCAGGCAGGCCATGCCGGTCATGCCGCGCTTTACCTGCCCGAAGGCCATGAGCATCCGCCCGCCCTGGAACTGGTTGGAAAACCCGGGCCAGCTGTTAAAGAACAGCGCCTGCATGCGGGCGCTGTCATCCTCAAGCGTCACGGTAAACAGGCGCTTGCCGCTGCGCGTGGTAAAAGACTGCGATGAGCACACCTTAAGGCTGAACAGCTGCTCGCGCCCGTTGACTTTAGCTTCGCGCGCCTTGGTGATTCGGGTCTCGTCCAGGTAGCGGAAAGGCAGATCCAAAAGCAGATCAAAGAGCGTGAGCACGCCCTGGGACTGGAGTTTTTGGGCAAAAGAGCCGCCCACCCCTTTGAGCGAGGCTACCGAGGCGGTTGCGAAGTAAGCGTCTCCCTGCTCCATGCGTCCCTCAGAGCAGGTGCCTGATGAAGATCGAGGCCTTGAGCAGTTTGACGCGCGAGAGGATCTTCTGCACTTCCTCAGGGTAATCGTCCAGGCTCTCAAGCTGCGAGGCGTCGGTGATCTGCGTCGTGTGCCGCAGCAGGTAGAGCTGTTCGTGGATGAACTTGTCCTGCATGACATGGCCAGGGTCAGAGATGATGAGGCCGTTTTCCAGATCGAGCGCCCAGGCGCGCGGGTTTAAGTTGTTGCCGGTGATGAGCGCGTAGTTCTGATCGACGAACATGCCCTTGACGTGGAACGTGTTGTCGCCGTCCTTCCACAGCATGATCTCAAGCTGCCCGGATTTGACGTAAGCGTCGTTGCGCATGATGAAATTGCGCAAATTCTGCTCGTAGATGTAAGGGACGACGCCCACGGCCGAGAATTTCTCGCCGGGCTTGATGAAAAAGTCGTTGGCGGTCTTGTCCCCTGCCAAAAGCGTCACTTTCACGCCTGAGGCCAAAGCGCCTGCTAGCGCGGCGAGCACCGGCTTGGGCGGGTTGAAGTACGGGGTGCAGACAAAGAGATGGCTCTTGGCCGCGCCGATGAGCCAGAGTATGGCCCGGTTTAAGAGATTGCGGCGCTTGCCCAGGCCTGAGAGCGGGGTGATCCCCACCTCGCTGCGGCGGATGTGGGAGCTTTTGATGGTGTACTGCACCTCGGTCAGGTGGCGGCGCAGCTGCCGGATCTCCTCGCGCATCTGCTTTGCAGGTTTCACCGGGCCCTGCGAGAAGTCCTGTACGGCGTAATTGGAATGGAAAGCCGAGGTCACAAAAGAGCACATGGAATCGGCAAGCTCGGGCGAGCGGATCTCATGGTAGCGATCCAGGCGGTAGCGGCCGTTATACCCAAGGTACACGTCGTTTACCGAGGCGCCTGAGTAGAGCACGGTGTTGTCGAATACGCAGCCTTTTAAATGCATGACGCCAAAGAGCTCGCGGCGCTTTACCGGCACGCCGTAGATGCACGGCGGGTTGTCGCAGCCTTTGGCTTTGCTGTAATAAAGCTCGCTGTTGCCTAAAGACGGGCCTTTGCCGATGAGCCCGCGCTGCGCGCGGTGGAAGTCGACATAGATGCGCACGTAAAGCTGCGGGTTGCGCTCTTTGGCCTTATAGAGCGCGTCGAGCACCTCGCGGCCGCATTCGTCATCCTGCAAATAGAGCACAGTCATGAGGATGCGGTGGCGCGCCGCGGCGATGAGCTCGAGCAGGCGTTTGTGAAACAGCGCCGGGCTTTCGAGTATGTCATAGTCCTCGGTTTTTACCGTGGTGCAGGGCAGCTGCTGCAGACGGGTCTGGCAGTAAAGCTGGCCTGCGAGGTTGCGATGCCAAAAAAACATGCTCTCTCCTCTCAGATGGCGGCCGCGGCCTGGGTCAGCCAGTTCACCTCGGTGTCGGTGAGCGTGGCCGAGGCGTTCTTGATGACGCTCAGGACATTCTGATGATAACCGTTGAGCCAGGCTTTTTCACCTGAGGTCAGCATGCTGAGGTCGAGGCAGCGGGTGTCCACGGGCACCAGAGTCAGCGGGCTGAAGCACAGCATGTGCTCCATGCCCGGGTGCTGGCACGGCTGCACCACCAGCAGATTTTCCGTGCGGATCCCGAAGACGCCGTCCTTGTAATAGCCGGGCTCGTCGGAGATCACCATGCCGGGCTGAAGCGGGATGTCCGAGCGGTGCGAGGATATGCACTGCGGCCCTTCGTGCACGGAGAGCAGGTGCCCCACGCCGTGGCCGGTGCCGTGGGCGTAGTCGCAGCCGTGATCCCACAGCGGGCGGCGGGCGATGGCGTCAAGCTGCAGCCCCGAGGTGCCTTTGGGAAACACGGCCGTCGCCAGGGCGATGTGGGCCTTGAGCACCAGGGTGAACATGCGGCGCATCTCATCGGTAAGCCCCGGCCCTACGAGCACGGTGCGGGTGATGTCCGTCGTGCCGTCAAGGTAGTGGGCGCCTGAATCTATCATGTAGAGCGGGCTGTCGCCTAAAGCTTTGGGCTTTTCGGCGTTGAGGTGGTTGTAGTGGACCATCGAGGCGTTCGTGCCCAGGGCGGAGATCGTGTCAAACGAGGGCTCGATATAGCCCTGCTCGACCTTGCGGAACGATTCGGCGCGCTCGGCGAGCACTTTTTCATCCGTGTCGCTCACGCGGCGGCGGTAGCCTTCGGGATCGGATTGCGCTTTGAGCGGGCAGGTGAGCTCGTCAAGCCAGGAAAGGAAGCGGCACATGGCGATGCCGTCCTTGATGTGGGCTTTGTACTCGCCTGCGATCTCCACATGGTTCTTGCAGGCCTTGGGCATCTGGCACAGCCCCAGCCCCTCGGTGACGCGGGCGCCGCCGTCTTTGAGCGTTTTGAGCACATGGGCGCTGACGCTGTCGGGATCGGCGAACACAGCCGACTGCGACGTGCACAGGCGCTCAAGCACTTCGTCAAAGCGGTTTTCGGGGAAGATGTCGATGTGGCCGATATGGGCCTCCAGCTGCTTTTGCTTCTCCTCATCCAAGTGATCATCTGAGATGTACCACTCGAGCGCCTCGTTGGAGTAGGCGACCATGCGGCAGTTGACCACCGGCAGGCAGTGCCGGTCGCGGCCGCGGATGTTTAAGAGCCAGCAGATGCTCTCGGGATCGCAGATCACTGTGGCGTCGAGCCCCCGATCGCGCAGGCGCTTTGCCAGATCGCGGCGCTTCTGCGGGCTGGGGCAGCCGTTGAATTCGTCAGGGAAGATCTCAACTTTTGTGTGCACGGGCGCGGGGCGGTCCTCCCACACGGCGTCCACGGGGTTCTTTTTGAGGTCAACGAGCTCTATGCCCTCGCGGTCAAGCCCGGCTTTGAGCTTTAGATAGGCGCGCCAGGACATGCAGGAGAGATCGACGCCGACTTTGGCGCCGCGATCGAGCAGCGCGCGCAGCCAGGCCTCAGGCGCCAGTGCGGCTGAATTGAAGCTGTCATAGATTTCCGCGTCGGCCTGCACCGTAACCTGCAGCGTGTAGCGCCCGTCCACAAAGAGCGCGGCGGCGCGCTTTAACGAATATTCCTTGCCGTCAGCGCCTTTTACAGACACGCCTTTTTCAAGGATCGGGCTGTCCTCCTCGCGGAGCATGCAGCAGGCGCCGGCGCTGCCTGAGAACGCGGTCAGCCAGCGCAGGCGCTCGCATTCAGGGGAGAGCTCCTCTGAGAGGTATTCGTCATCGTGCCCGATGAGCACGGCATCCAGCCCCTGTTCTTTCATAAGCTCGCGCAGCGCGCGCGCGCGGGAGGGACTGCGGTTAATTTTGTCGGTCATGTGTGGAAATTCCCAAAATAAATCCCCATCATGGTAGCGAAGGGACTTTATTTGCCATATCAGAAGATCTTAGCACAGCACAGGCGCGGCCCTGTAAGGGCTTAAGTGTTAAAGATCATAGCGTTAAGGAAAAACATGCCACAGAATACCCACAAGGTGCAGACAGCGCGGGAAAACCCGCTTTTGCACATCGACACCCTACCGCGCTTTTCGCAGGTAAAACCTGAGGATCTCAAGGAGGCGGTAAGCTCCGGCATCCAAAAGTGCACCGAAGTCATCAAAAAGGTGTGCGCCGCCCACGCGGAGGATGCCACCTGGGACAATGTCATCGCCCCCATAGAGGAGGCCGATGACGCCTTTGGCAAGATCTGGGGCGCAGCCTCCCACTTAAACAATGTGAAGAACACTCCAAAGTTTCGCAAGGCCTACGAGGAGTGCCTGCCTGAGGTGGCGGCCTACTCCGCATGGGCAGGGGCTTATGAGCCGCTTTACAAAGCTTATAAATCCATAGAGGATTCGGACGCCTTCGGACTGATGACCCAGGCGCAGCAGGAGGCGGTGCGCCAGAGCATCCGCGATTTCAGGTTAGGCGGCGTCGCCCTCGATGAGGCGGGCAAAAAGCGCTACGCCGAGATCTGCGCGCGCCTGTCGCAGCTTACGACAAAGTTTGCCAACAACGTGCTCGACGCCACCCACAGCTATGTGCTCAATGTGACGGACGAGGGCGATCTCAAGGGAGTGCCTGCAGGCGCAAAACAGCTGGCGGCTTCCGAGGCTCAAAAGCGCGGCCTTGAGGGCTGGGCCTTTACCCTGGATTTTCCCTCCTACTACCCGTTTTTGAAATTTGCCGACAGGCGGGAGCTGCGCGAGCGCATCTATAAGGCTTACATGACGCGCGCCTCCGATGAGGGCGAGCACCCTGAGAAATGGGACAACGCCCCGGTGATGGAGGAGATCTTAAAGCTGCGCCATGAGCTCGCGCAGCTTCTGGGCTTTAAGAACTACGCCGAGTATTCGCTTGAACCCAAGATGGCCAAATCCCCTGAGGAAGTGCTCGCGTTCTTATACGATCTCGCGGACAAATCCCTGCGCCAGGGGCGCGAGGAGGTCAAAACGCTCGCAGAATACGCCAAAGCGCACGGCTGTGAGAGCCTGGAGCCCTGGGATATCGCCTACTGGTCTGAGAAGCTGCGGGCGGAAAAATATTCCTATGACGAGGAGAAACTGCGCGCCTACTTCCCGGTGAACACGGTGATCCGCGGGCTCTTTGAGTGCGCCGGGCGTCTGTATAACGTGTCGTTCAGGCCGCATCTGGGCGTGGACGTCTGGGATCCCGAGGTGCGCTTTTACGATGTTTACGACGATTTTGGCAGCAGGATCGGATCGTTCTACATGGATCTCTACGCCCGCGAGGGCAAGCAGGGCGGCGCGTGGATGGACGAGTGCCTGACAAGGCGCAACCGCTCAGACGGCGTGCTGCAGCTGCCGGCCGCCTATGTCGTCTGCAATTTCACTCCGCCGGTGAACGGCCGCGAGGTCGAGCTCACGCACGATGAGGTCGTGACGCTGTTCCACGAGTTCGGGCACGCCTTAAACCAGCTGCTTACCCGCATCGACGTCGCCGATGTCTCAGGCATCAACGGCGTGTGCTGGGACGCCGTCGAGCTGCCCTCGCAGTTTAACGAGAACTTTGCCTGGCAAAAAGAGGTGCTCGCCTTCCTCTCAAAGCATGTGCGCACCGGGGAGAGCCTGCCGCAAAAGGAGATCGAATCTCTGATCCGCGCGCGCAATTTCGAGAGCGCCATGGCGATGCTGCGCCAGCTCGAGTTCGCGATCTTCGACATGCGCATCCACGCAGAATATGACCCTTCCCGCGGCGGGCGCATCCAGGAGATCCTCTCTGAGGTGCAAAAGCGCGTCACCGTCGTGCCGGTGTGGCCCCAAGCCCGCTTTGCCAACAGCTTCTCCCATATCTTTGCAGGAGGCTACGCGGCAGGCTATTACAGCTACAAGTGGGCTGAGGTGTTAGCCGCCGACGCTTTCGGGCGCTTCCTTGAGGAGGGGATCTTCTCCCCGGAGTGCGGTGCGGCCTTCCGCGATGAGATCCTCGCCGTAGGCGGCAGCCGCGATCCGCTAAAGTCCTTTGTCGCCTTCCGCGGCCGCAAGCCGCAGACGGACGCCCTGTTAAAGCAAAGCGGCATCAGGCCGTAACCTTAGGGCGCAAAAAAGCCGCGGCCGCTTTAAGGCGGCTGCGGCTTTTTTATGCCTGTTTGCTCTCAGCCCCTGGGGCTGCCAAAGCGGCGGCGCTCGTCGTGCCCTTGGCCTTCGCGGCGGCGGTGATCGTTTTTGCCGCCTGAGCGGTGATCCTGGGGACCGCGGTGCGGCTTGGCTTTGGAGCGGGGCACGGGCTCGGGGAGCAGCACGCCGCCTATGGAGGCGGCCGGGGCGGCCGTGACGGAGCGCGTCTCGTGATCGACCTCGATGATCCTCACCTCCAGCGGATCGCCAAGCTTTAACACGCATTCACCTTTTACCAAAGCCATGCCGAGATCGGCGTCGAGCGTCATGCTGTCGCGATCGGGGCTCATGAAGCTGAAAGGCACAAAGACCATGGCGCCGTTGTCATCAAGCGTCACGCGCATGCCGCCGCGGGAGATGTCAAAGACCTCGCCTTTGAACACGGTCTTCTTCTCGATGTCAGGCTCCAGGTAATCGACATACAGCCAGTCACGCACATCGCGCTCGGCCATGCGGTTGGTGCGGCGCGCGAGGTTCATGGTCGCAAGTGTCTGGCTGTCGGGCATCTTCGGGTGGGCCGCGGCGACGATCAGGCTCTTTAAGAGGCGGTGGTTTACCATGTCGCCGTACTTGCGGATAGGCGAGGTCCAGGTGGCGTAGTTCTGCACGCCCAGCGCGTAATGCGGGCCTGGGGCGATGCTGATCTCGGAGTAGGCCTGGAGCCTGCGGATGCGGCAGTCCATGTAAGGCGAGCTCTGGGCGACGGCAAAGCGGCGGATCGCGTTGTAGCCCTCCAGGGTGTTTAAAGTTGCGGGATCGTACGGGCAGTGCTCCTGCTCAAGCAGCTTTACGATGTCCTCGAGGCGGTCCGTGTCAAAGCCCGCGTGGGTGTTGAACACGCCGCAGTTAAGTTTTTCAGCCAAAAGGCTGCCGGCGCAGACATTGGCCGTGATCATGCTCTCCTCGACGATGCGGTTGGCGATGCGCCGGTACTCGATCTCGATGTGATCGAGCGAGCCGTCCTCTTTGAGGATGAAATCGTAATCCGGTTTGTTGCGAAAAGGCGCGGCGTGGGTGCTGCGGTAGCGATCGCGTGCATCTGTAAATTCCGCCAGCGTCTTTAAGACCGCCGCCACCTGCTCCGAGGGGTTAAAGACCGCCCCCTCTTTGCCTTCAAACCAGTCTGAGACCTCATCGTAGACGAGCTTGCCCTGCGATTTTATGGTGCCGAGGCAGAACGAGGTTTTGGAAAAATCTATGGCGCCGTCTTTTGACACCAGGAACGTGCCCGCGATCACCGGGCGCTCCTGACCTTCGCGCAGCGAGCAGAGGTTCTGGGAGAGGATGCGCGGCAGCATCGGAATGTCCTGCCCGGGCAGATACACGGAGAAAGCGCGTCTGGCCGCGTAGGCGTCAAGCTCCGAGCCCTCGGCGATATAGCCTGTGGGATCGGCGATGGCCACGGTGAGCTTAAAGCCGTCCTCATTTCTCTCGCAATACAGGGCGTCGTCCATGTCCTGGGTGTGGGCGCTGTCGATGGTGACAAAAGGCATCGCAGTCAGATCCTCGCGCGCATAGGAGCCCTCGAGGAAGGGAAAGTCCTGATCCTCAGGCTCTTTGAGCGGCAGATCGTAGCGGCGCAGCGACACCGTCCACGGCGCGCGCGGATCGTTCTTCTGACAGATGCGCTCGATGATGTCGGCGCGGAACTCCCCGTCTTTTAAGGCGTGCTTTGTGAGCATGCAGACGACAAAGTCGCCGCTTTTAACCGGGAGCTTTTTGTCCTCGCGGCGGTCGTCGCAATTGATGTGCACGCGGATATTGGGATGATCGGGGATGCACATAAGCCGCCCCGATGAGACGACGGCGCGGGCGACAAAGCGTTTTAAAAAGCTCTCTGAGAGCTTGCAGGGCACGGCGCGCTGCCGCCCCTGATCGTCGTTTTCGATAAAGGCGCTGATGCGATCGCCGTGCACGACCTTGCGCATGTCATCGGGGGCGATGAAATAAGAGTCGCGATCGACTTCCAAAAAGCCGAAACCGCGATCGGTGGCTTTGACCGTGCCTTCTTTTTGCACTTTGTCCTTTTCAAATTGTTTTTTTAAGGCAGAAAGCGCCGGATCGTCAAACAGCATAAAAGCTCCGCAACAGGGGAAATCAGGCCGCGTCAGGCGGCCTTTTTCAGGAAATTATGACCTGAGAATTATACGCCCGCCCGCAGGGGCATCTCAGGCGTAGATCCAGTAATCGAGGGTGAGCACCAGGAGCCAGCACAGCGCGTGGGCAGCGCTGCCTATGGATGTGTACTTGAGTTCCGGGGCGATGCGCTCGGCGTTGCGGGCGTTGCGGATCGTGCGCACGGTCGCGGCCAAAAGCGGCATGAGCGCCAGGGCCAGCAGCGCCATCTCCCAGGCTTTGTGCGAGAAGAAGCAGGCGGCCATGGAAGTGCAGGCGGTGACGGCAAAGAGCCCTGCCAGATACACGCAGGAGAGGGTGTAGCCCAGGCGGGCGGCCAGCGTGCGCTTGCCATGCTTGAGATCCTCGCTGATGTCGCGCATGCCGTTTACATGCAGCACCATCATGGAACTGGCGCCTGCGGAGATGGCCAGCAGCACGGTGTCAGGGTAGATGTCGAGCCCGGCGTTGCCGGCGGCGGTCGTCAAAACCTGCGATCCGATCACGGCAACCAGGCCGAAGAAAATGAACACGAAGAAATCGCCCAGCCCCTTGTAGCCGTAGGCCATGCCCAGGGTGTAAAAGAGCGCGGCCAGGATCGAGAGCACGCCCAAAAATATAAACCACGAGAGCACCTGCAGGTTGCCGCCCACGGCCAGGCCGACGGCGACGACGCCTGAGAGCGCGCTGAGCACGATCACGACAGCCATGCCCTTTTTAAGCTGCGAAATCGAGATGGCACCGGACATCACGGCGCGGATGTCGCCTTTGCGGTCCGGCCCGTCGGCCTGGCGGTAGGCGTCGCCGTAGTCGTTGGCGAAATTGGAGAGGATCTGCAACAGGCAGCCCGTGAGCACGATAAAGAACGCGGCCGTGAGCGTGTACAGGCTGACTGAACCGTAATAAAAGCCCAGGGCGCAGCCTAAGGCGCAGTTCGTGATCCCTAAAAGCAGCGTCTTGGGGCGCGCTTCGTCTATCCAGTACTTCAGCATTTAAAAACCGTTAATAACAATGCGTTTATTATAGCTTAACTAGCTTTTCCAGAACATCCTGGACAGGCACAGCAGCACGGGCAGGATCTCAAGACGGCCTAAGATCATGTCAAAAGCGAAGATCAGGTGCAAGGAGGAGGGCAGGCCGGCGAAGGTGGTCGAAGGATTAAGCGCCTGGCCTACGGCCGGGCCGATATTGGACAGGCAGCTGACCGTCCCCGAGAACGCGTCGATGATCGAAAGCCCGAAGCACGAGGCGGCCGTGGCCGACACCGCCGTCACCAAAAGATAGGCCACGAGGTAGGTGATCACCGCCCTCAAGGTGTCGGAGTCAATGATGCGGCGGTTAAAGCGCGGCTCAGCCACGGCGTGGGGGTGGATGGTCTTGAGGAACTGCACCTTCATCATGGAAAAGCAGATCTGCAATCTGAAGATCTTGATGCCGCCTGCCGTGGAGCCAGAGCAGCCGCCGATGCCCAGGATGATGAAAAATATGATCGAGGCAAAAGGGTTCCAGCGCGTGAAGTCCTCAAAGTTAAAGCCCGTGGAGGAGAGGATGGCGATGACGTTGAAGAACGAGGTGCGCAGCGCCCGCTCCAGGCCGTAGCCGTCGGCGGCTACCAGCGAGATCGCCACCATGAGCGAGATCAAAACGCAGAGGAAGAAGAAGCCGCGCACCTGCTCGTCGCGAAAGAAGCCAAAGAGGCTGCCCGAGAGCGATCCTAAGATGAGCATGAACGGGCAGGATCCCAGGAACATGAAGACCATGGCCGTGTACTGGATGAAAGGCGAAACGCCGTTCATCGACGAGTCTATGGGCATCATGCCGCCGGTGGACACGGTGCACAGCGCGGCGTTGACGGCGATAAAAGGCGAGAAGCCGCCTAACACGTACAAAAACGCGCACAAAAAGAGCGTGAGCAGGTACCAGGCGAGGAAGCCTGCGGCCATGGTCTTGACGTGCGGGGTGATCTTGGTGCGGCCGTCAAAGGACGACGATTCCGTGCGGAAGATGTTCATACCGCCTGCCGAGGCGTTGGGAAGCACGGCCACGGCGATGACGACGAAGCCTATACCCCCTAAAAACTGGAGCATGGAGCGCCACAGCAGGATGGGGCGGGGCAGCAGATCCAGCCCGGTGAGCACGGTGGCGCCGGTCGTGGAGAGCGCCGAGGCGCTCTCAAAGACGGCGGCGCTGGCGTTTACGTTCTCCAGGGCAAAGCGAAAGGGGATCGCGGCCAAAAGCGCCGTGAGCGCCCAGAGCATCACCGTGAACACGAAGAGATCGCGGATCGATGGCTGATTCTGCGCGCCGCGGCCTAAACGGCGCAGCAGTCCCGAGAGCAGGATGGCTAAAACCCCGCAGAGCGCGAAAGAGAGAAAGCCGCGCGAGAACGTGAACACGGAGTACACGGCCGGGATCAGCGTGATGATCCCAAACCAGAACACCGCGGGGCTTAACAGGCCTGAGACCAGGCGCAGGTTCACTACCATTTGGGGATCCAGAAAGCGCGGGGCCTGAACAGGCTGACCAGCTGGCGCATCTGCTTGTGATCCCCGAGGTACACGAGCACGCGATCGCCCTCTTCAAAGGCGAAATCTTTTTCCTTGGGATCGAGGATGCGCCCGCCGCGCAGCACCAGACCCAAAGCGGCGCTGGAGGGCAGAGGCACGGCGTCGCGCTTGCGCCCGATAACCTTGGAGCTAAAGCGCGAGCCCTCAAGCCTGAGTTCCAAAGCCTCGCTTTTGCCCTGGCGCATCAGCCTCATGCTCTCGACGCCTTCCTGGCGGATCGTGGAGAGCAGCGCCGAGATCGTGGCCTCGTTCGGCGAGACCACGGTGTCTATTTCATTGTCGGAGCTCTGCGCCAGGCGGAAGTAGCCGTCGCCGCGGATCACGGCCAGCGTGTTGATGCGGTGCAGGCGGCGCAGCAGCAGCGACGACATGATGTTGTTCTCGTCAGAGGGCGAGGCCGCGATAAAGATGTCCGAGCGCTGCAGCTGCTCTTCCTGGATGAAGTCGAGCGACGTCGGATCGGCGTTGTAGATCTCAACCTCTGTGCCGTAGAGGCGCTCGGCGATGCGCGAGGAGCGTTCGCTGTCAGGCTCGATGAGCTTGACGCGAAAGCGCTCGGAAAGCCGCATGGCCAAAGCGTCGGCCACATGCGAGCCGCCGGCGATGGTGACATTGCTGCCCGTGCTTTGCAGCGGGCGCAGCGCCGCAAGCTGGCTTAAGGCGCGCTCGGTGAGGCTGCAAAAGAACACCTCGTCGCCGGGCGTGACCGTCTGCGCGTACATCTGGTCAAGCTGCCTGCCGTCGCGGTAGACGGCCAAAAGCGCGGCTTTGCCGTCGTAGCTTTCAAATTCCGCGTATTTTTTGCCGACAAGGGCGCCGCGGGCGCGGCATTTGGCGCTGGCCGCGGTGAGCATGCCGTCAAAGAACTTAGCCGCCGCCGAAGCGCCGGGCAGGTTTATCAGCCCCATGATGTCATCGGTCGTGATGTGTTCAGGCGAGATGATGTGATCTATGGGGATCCCCTGCGGGCCGAACAGCCCGTCGGCTTCCTTAAGGTAATCAGCCGAGCGGATGCGGGCGATGCGGCGGGGGATGTGGAAGAGGAAAGCGCCCACGGAGCAGGCGGTGATGTTGGCCTCGTCATCTGCGGTGGCTGCCACCAAAAGTTCGGCGTTTTCCGCGCCGGCGCTGCGCAGCACCACCGGTGATGACGGGTTGCCCTGGATGACGCGCAGATCGATGCGCGAGGCGATTTGCTCAAGCCTGGGGGAGGGCAGATCGACGAGCGTCACGGCGTGCCCGGCGTTCGTCAGGTACGTGGCAAGTTCTGAGCCTACATAGCCCGCGCCCAGGATGATGATCTTCATGTCAGGCTTTTACAAACCTCGCGTAAAAGAAGCCGTCGCCGCCGTCCTCGCCGGGCAGGCGCTGGAGGGCATAACCCTGCCTGGCGCCTATAGTAAAAGGCGCGGGTTTCATCGCCGGGCGGCGCTTTAAAAATTCCTGCACCTGCAAAAGGTTTTCCTCTTCAAGAATAGAGCAGGTCGTGTAGACGAGCGTGCCGCCGGGCTTTAAAAGATCCGCGGCGTGATCGAGCATTTTTGCCTGAGTGGCGGCGAGTGCGGCGATGTCGCGCTCGCGGCGCAGCCAGCGGATGTCAGGGTGCCTGCGGATGACGCCGGTGCCCGAGCAGGGCGCGTCAAGCAGGATGCGGTCAAACGGCCCCTCAAGCAGGGCGTCGCATGCCGTTTCTGAAAAATCCCCTTCAAGAAGCCGCGGTTTGACACCCAGGCGGGCGAAATTCTCTTTGGCGCTCTCAAGCCGCTGGGGGCTTAAGTCCATGCAGGTAAGCGAGCAGTTCGGGCAGAGCGCGAGGAGGTGGGCGCTCTTGCCGCCGGGAGCGCAGCAGGGATCGAGGATCCGCTCGCCATCCTGTGCCCCTAAAAGCGGGGCGGCCAGCTGCGCGGCGAGATCCTGGACGCTGACCTCGCCTTGGTCAAAGCCTGGCAGCTCTTTGGCGCTTAAAGGGACTTTAAGGCGCAGCGCGTCGGGCGCCAGGGGCGAGGTTTCAGCCTCGATGCCTTTTTGGCTTAAGCGCTTTAAGTAAGCTTCTGCCGAGTTTTTGCCGCGCTCGACGCGCACCCACAGCGGGGCGCGCTCGTTTTGCGCCTTTAAGATCTCCTCGCATTTTTCAGGGTACTGCGAGCTTAATTTGTTAAAGAACCAGTCAGGCACCGAATACCTGACAGGCAGGGCCTGGGCTTCTTCATTAAGACTGGCGCCCTCGCGCAGGAAACGGCGGAGCACGGCGTTGACCATGCCCGTCATGGGCGTGCAGCGGCACAGCTGGCAGGCGCCGGCTGTAGAGGCTACCACGGCGTGGGCGGGCACGCGGGTAAAGCAGATCTGGTACATGGCGCAGAGGATCAGGGCGCGTGCGGCCTCAAAGCGCTTGATGATGCTGTGGGTCTGCAGCCCTTTTAAGCGCTCGGAGAGCAGGCGGCGGTTGCGCAGCGTGCCGTAAACGATCTCCTGGGCCAGCGCGCAGTCGCGCTCGTCCGAGAGCTCCTTTAAGCATGAAGGCAGCGCCTCCTGCAGCGAGACGCCGTTTTCGACGGCGCTGACGCATAAAGCCGCGGCGGCGCGGGTTGCCGATCCGGTGACCGCGCCGTGTGGGCGGTGCCCGTCACCGTGATGCCCGGAGGGGCCGGCTTTAAAGCCGCGGCTGTGAAAGCTGCGGCGCTGATCCCCGCGCTTTTGGGACGGCGCGGTTTTCTTTAAGTGGAGCACGGTGTCAGTCAAAGCGTCCGCCCTCAAATTTCTGCGGGCAGCTGCGCGCCAGGGCGCCGGCGTCCACCTGTCCCTTGCCCGGAGCCTGGATGGTTTTGAGCACGAGACTGCCCTCGCCGCAGGCCACTTCTATGCCCTCAGACCCAAAGCCGAGGATCTTGCCGGGATCGCTGTGGCGCTCGCCTGCTTTGGGGATGGCCTCAAAGATCTTGTAGCGCACGCCGCCTGATTCGGCTGTCGCCACCGGCCAGGGGTTAAGCGCGCGCACTTTGAGATCAAGCTCCCGGGCGCTTTGTTTAAAATCAAGCGGGCTCATGTCCTTGGAGAGTTTCTCAGCATAAGTAGCCTGGCTCTCATCCTGGGGCAGCGGGCGCAAAGTCCCGGCGAGGATGGGGCCGAGGTTTTTTAAAAGCGTCTGCGCGCCCAGTGCGGCGAGTTTTTCAAAGAGGGTGCCGGAGGTATCGCTATCGGCGATCGGCAGCGATGCCGAGGCGAACATGCCGCCTGCGTCGAGTTTTTTTATAAGCTTCATCACCGTGACGCCGGTTTCTTTTTGCCCGTCCAGCAGCGCGCGCTGGATGGGGGCGGCTCCGCGGTAGCGCGGCAGCAGCGATCCGTGGACGTTGATGCAGCCTAAGCGCGGCGCGTCGAGCACCGCCTGGGGCAGGATAAGCCCGTAGGCCACAACGATGCAGAGATCGCTTTTGAGCGCGGCGAAATCCTCAACATCTTTGGCGTCTTTGAAATTCAGCGGGGTGCGCACTTCCAGGCCCTGTTCCTGCGCGAGCTGTTTTACCGGCGAGGGCGTGAGGCGGTGGCCGCGTCCTGCGGGGCGGTCGGGCTGGGTGTATACGGCAACCGGGCGGATCCCCGCATCGAGCAGGGCTTTGAGGCTTACCGCGGCAAAATCCGGCGTGCCGGCGAATATGATCCTCTGATCCAAGGGTCAGTCCTCTTTTTGATGGTTCTTCTTGTACTTGAGATATTTCTTTTTGAGCATCTCGCGCTTGAGCCTTGACAGGTAGTCTATGAAAAGCTTTCCTGAGAGGTGATCGGTTTCATGCTGCAGGCAGATGCCCAGCAGTCCGCCGACGTTTTCAAATTTCTGCGGCTTCCCCTCAAGATCCTGGTATTCCACAGTGCAGGAGGCGTAACGCAGGATTTTGGCGGTGCAGCCGGGCACGGAGAGGCAGCCTTCCTCGGATTCGACTTGCTCCTCTGAGTGGGCGGTGACCCTGGGGTTTATGAGCACATAGGGATTTTTGTGCTGGTTGCCCTCGTCATCAGGAATGTCGATGACCACGATGCGCTTGCTGACGCCTACTTGGGGCCCTGCCAGCCCTATGCCGTCATCGGCGTACATGGTATCAAGCATGTCCGCTGCCAGCTGTTTTAAGGTGTCGTCAAACACAGTGACGTCGGTTACGGGGTCTCGCAGCCGCTCATCGGGGAAAATTACTACTTCTCTGACTGCCATAATAAAAAACTCTTTACAGGGGCTTTTGGTATATCCGCTTTGCGCCGCTTTAAAGGCGGAGATCGTTTCACAGACTTTACCACGCTCTTAAAGCACTAATGCGGAATCCTGCTTTAGCTGTGCTTCAAGGCTTTGAAATTTATCCATTCCCGGAAAAGGAAAACGGAGCAAAAGAGCCGGTTACGGAGGGCGTTTCCCCAGGACACGGGAGGCGCGCTTTTCTGTAAAACGTGGCATCCATCCGTCTGTTCAACCTGCTTTGCTGCGCCGCAGGCCTACAGGGAAGCCTGCGGTGTCTTGGAGCCCTTGATCTTGATGAAGCGTGGCCTGAGACCCTTATGTGGAAACACTGTCCCCCCTGAAACATTCGCTATCGCAGACTGATTATATGCGACAGGCGCTGCCCGGACTTTCTGATCTGCTTTGGTTCATCCACGTTTTCTGCCGCTAAATAAAGCATGAGAAAAATCGGAAACAGCAAGATAGTTTATTTACATACTGAATATTATGTGTTACAACGTAACACAAAAGGAGAGTGATTTATCATGGCAACAACAACGATGACGCTGCGCATGGATACTGACGTGAAGCGTAATGCCGAAAATCTCTGTAAAGAAATGGGCATGACGCTCTCCACCGCCTTCAACATCTTTGCCAAAGCGATGATCCGCAAACGCGGCATCCCTTTTGCGGTCACGGGAAGCCCTTCGCTTTATCTCTAATTCCCGCGTTTTT